>JAGQWH010000049.1 GCA_020437545.1 Ignavibacteriota bacterium | reverse complement strand
AAAAATCAAAAATCAAAAATCAATGAAGTGTCATAGTCATCATTAAAATTCATTCCATATCATAGTCAAAAAAGCCTGAAAGATTACTCTCCCAGGCTTTTTATTTTACAACTTAGTTGAGGAGTTGTAAAAAACTATCAACTATCAATTGTCAATTATCAACTATTTAACGAGCATCATTTTTTTTGTGATGATAAAATTTCCGGTTGCTCCTTCGGTGACAACTCTGTAGAAGTAAGCGCCTGTTGACAGATTGCTTCCGTCAAAATTAACTGAATAATATCCTGCAGTCTGATACTGATTAACAAGACTGAATAATTCTTTACCTGACATATCAAAGATCTTTAAACTTACATTACCGTCTGATGGTAAGTCATAATTTATCTTTGTAGAAGGATTGAACGGGTTCGGATAATTCTGCGCAACAGTGAATGATTCCGGAACACCAACGACCGCATCATTTGTAAGATTGAAATATTCAAAATTACCGTTAAAGTCAATTTGTTTTAATCTGTAAGCAAATCTTCCTGTTGACAAATTTTTATCAGTGTAAGAGTAGCTGCTTGCATTGTTGGTTGTACCGTTTCCGTTTACAAAACCTATCTTGGTCCAGAGGTTTTCTGAAACTGATCTTTCGATTTCAAAACCACTATTGCTGATCTCTGAAACAGTGCTCCAGTTAAGGGTGACATTTCTTCCGGAGACTGAAGAAGTGAAAGAAGCTAATTCAACAGGTAGTGCGCCCCAGTCAGCAGTTGCTTTGATCGTTCCCGGACCCGGACAAGCCATGATAAGTTTCGGACACATGTTTGTCTTGTTTCTGAAGATCGTTCCTTTTGGAAGATCCATATTTGCGATAGCAGTAATTATTCCGGATGAAGTTCCGGATACCAGAACGGATGGGGAAATTCCGCTGCTATTGGTATTTACTGAATTAGGGCTAACAGCTCCCTGTGTAATTGACAAACTGATTCCGGTAACAGCAACAGCGTTTCCGTTATCTTTAAAGGTCTCCATGTAAAAATAATCAGGATCGAAATCCGGAACTATTCTCAAAACTGTTGGAACTGACCAAGAAGCTCCATTAAGATCAGTAGCTGCAATGATCGCAAGAGCTCTGTTTCTTGTATTGGTGTGAGTAATTGTGTTTACATTCAGACCATTAGTGTAATGCCAGATAGCTGCCTGAATAGCAGCTGTCTCGGTATTAAGATTTGATAACTGACCGACTCCCGGATTTTTTCCAGGATAGTAATTGTAAACTATGTAAGTTGTTTTGGCTGAAGCAATTGTTGTAGAATCATCAACATAATCAAAATTCGGGAAGCATTCATCAGGTGCTTTGGTAATATCATAGCTGTATAAGCAGACATCTGCGCCTGTGTATGGGTTTCCGATCTTTCCGAAACATAAACCGACCTTGCGTGTTTCAGTTGAGTTGGAAACCGGATTTGTGTATGTAAGATCTCTGGAATAGTTAAACCCCTCTACAGAGGCTAAGGTAAGTTGTCCAAAAGAATTATTTATGAATAATCCTGAAATGAACATAATTGTGAACACATGAAGAAAGATTTTCTTCATTTATTTCTCCTTTCGTTATTTTTAAAAAAAAGGGAAATCTATTTAAGAATATTTTTAAGCCTGGTTTTGGGTGTCAGGCTTAAAATAAGAATAGATTTCCCGAATATTGTTAACTCTTTAAAGTGTAAGCAAAAATAAAAGAATCCAATCGTTTGACCAAAGAGAAATTATTATATTTGTGAAATAGAAATACGAGATGTTATTATAAAAAACACGAATATTCATAGAAAATTTAGCATTTTTATATTAACTTACGGTCATTTTGTGAATTCAAATACCGTTCAATCCATATGGATTTTGCCGAAAATAATTTTATTACATTATTAAAAAGCTTTACCGGAAAAGAAATAAATGAATTTGAAAAATTTGTAAATTCCCCATTTTTTAACAATCAGAATTCTTTAATTGAAATCTTAAGAGAACTTATACTTCATTATCCTGAATTCAGCAGTAATAATTTCACAAAGAAAAAGATTTTTTCCGCTGCTTTTCCCGAAAAAAAATTCAATGATGTTCTGTTCAGAAAGTATATATCAAATCTGATGAAGCTTGCCGAGGATTATCTTGTCTGTAAAGATATTTTAGTAAACGAGGAAAAAAGAGTAATCAGTCTTCTCGACCAGTTTGATAACAAGAATCTTACTCCATTCTTTGAAAGGCAACTGACAAAAATTGAAAAAAATAAGGAGCTGAATAAAAAGATCACTGTCGAAACTTTTTACTTCAAACATTTCAGGGAAGAACTTAAAGCAGGTTATTATATTAAGATCAATAAAATTTATGAGATCAAATCATGCCTTATAAGATCGCAGGTATATGTGTTGCTTCATTTGCTGATGTCGAATATAGTATATGCAAATATGATGCTGATAGTTAAAAAGACTTTCAAAAACAGTGAAAATAATAATTATTTTGACGAATTCAATGAAGCCTTTGATCTAATAGGATATCTCGAAAAAATCAGTGATCTTGATGAAAACGAAAAAATGTTTATCGCATTATGCAGGATAGATCATCTGATTTCCAAAGATCCTTACAATCTGAATAATCTTAAAGATATGAAAACACTCATTCTCAGAATGTCAGATGTCTTGAGTGATAATCTTTTATATACATTTTTCTCACACCTGAATATTTATTATCTGCTTAACTTATCTCTGAACTCCATTGATCTGACCAAAGATTTTTTTGAGAATTATAAATTTATGGTAGAAAGAGGACTTTATGACAGAAAAGGAAATGAATTTATTAATTACACCGAATACAGAACAATACTTAATTACGCAGTAAGACTTAAAGAATTGGACTGGCTTGAGAATTTCATATTCAGATTTAAAGATAAGCATGAAGATGATATAAAAGACAGTCTGAATAAATACAGTCTGGCATTGTTGAATTTTGAAAGAAAAAATTATGAAGTATCACTTAAATATTTATCGCAGATAAAAGTAAGTGAAGTTATCATGAAACTTGATGTGGATATTCTGATGCTTCTGATCTATTACGAACTGGATTATATTGAAAACGCCTTATCGCTCATAGATTCTATGAGACATTTTCTGAGTGATGAAAAACATTTTTCGAATACGGTTAAGGATAACCATCATAACTTTCTGAAATATTACAGAATTCTGTTGATGAATAAAAATAATCCCAAATTACAGGTGCTTGTGAATTTAAAAATTGAAATTATTAATTGCACAAATCTCAGAAGAAAATACTGGCTGCTGGAAAAAATTAAAGTTTAATTTTAAGTAATCCCATCTTTGTTTGTATAGATTAAAAAAGCCGGAAAGATTGATCTTTCCGGCTTTGATATTTAAAAGTATTATTACCGAGTCTTATTTTAGTAATGTCATTTTCATTACTTTACTTACACCGTTTGATTCAAGCTTGTAATAGTATATCCCGCTTGAAATGTTTCTTGCATCAAATGTTACTGAATGGTAACCGGATGTTTTGAATTCATTTACAAGTGTTGCAATTTCCTTTCCGCTGCTGTTGTATACAGTCAGTTTTACATTTCCGTCAACTGCAATATCGAAATCTATCTTCGTTGTCGGATTGAAAGGATTTGGATAGTTTTGTTTCAGACTAAAAGAATTCGGAGTTCCTACATTGATCTCAGAAGTCAGATTATGATATTCATAATTTCCGTTATAATCTGTCTGCTTTAATCTGTAGTTGTATTTACCTGTTAAAACGTTTCTGTCAGTGAAAGAGTAATTTTGAGTAAGGGTTGAAGTTCCGTTACCGGCTACATTCCCGACCTTTGTCCACTCATTTCCTTCCGCAGATCTTCTTTCTATGTCAAATCCTGAATTGTTGCTTTCAGATGATGTTGTCCATTTCAGATCAACATTCCTTCCTGAAACACTTGCGTTAAATGAAGCAAGTTCGACAGGTAATGCGCCCCAGTCAGCATTAACTTTCAGAGTGCCAATGGTTGGTAATGCAAGAACCAATCTTTGTGATCCGGGACAAGTATAAGAAATTCCCTGAGGAATCAGTGCCTGTGCTTCTGCATAGATAATTCCTGAAGCTGTTCCGATTACATAAACATCAGGTGTCTCACCTGCAGGAAGTATACTGTTCTCAATATTGGAACTTAAAGAACCTGAAGAAATACTGAGTTGTATTCCGTTGATTGCAATTGGATTTCCATTTTGATCTTTGGTTCTTACGTAAAATGCATCCGGATCAAATGAAGGTAATATTTCCATTGTAGTAACTACAGTTGTGAATCCCGCATTTGCATCAGCATCAGCGATGATTTGCAGAGTCCTGTTACGGATAACTGAATCAGTTACAGTGTTAGCATTTACACCATCTGAATAATGCCACAGAGCAACCTGAGTTGAGGCAATTTCTTTGTTGAGATTAGAAAGTTTGCCAGCAGGGTTAGGGTTGTACGGATAATAATTGTTCAGAATGTAAACTATCTGTGAACTGGCTACAGCTGAATCATGGTGACATGAGTCAGGAAAGCTTATAGTTCTGGTAATGTCGATGCAGTAAAATTTAGTTGCATTGCCATCAACTGTTCCAAGCATTAATCTGGCGTTAACCTGTCTGGAATTGTTTGTGTGCGGATCAATAAAAGTAACATTAGCACCGTCTCCTGTACCTGTTACTATTGCATCGCTTAATCCTGATTGACTTACTGAAATGTTTGCTTTTACTAAAAGTAAAAAGAAAAAGAATAGAATAATTCTTTTCATTGTGGATCTCCTTTCGTTTTATGATTTAATTTTTAAATTTTCTTTGTAAGAAAATTATAAGATCCGATTTCCAATTTGGGATGGAATCAGAAATTGCTTAGACTTTTTCAAAACGCAATATTTGGGATTACGGATTGAAATATTTATGACTTTTTAAAGCAGGACAAAACTATAAATAATAATTTTTTTTTACAAGTTAGTTCTGAGAAAAATTTAAAATTTAACAATTTGTTTAAACAAGGTTAAATATTTTAGAGAAGGTCTGATTTTCAGTGTTTTCCAGGAAATGAAAGTAAAAAAAATGGTAGTTGAAGTAGATTCGTATAGTAAGAAAAGAAGAAGGCGGACTTTTTTAAGCCCGCCTTCAGTTTTTTATAGTAAAAAGTAATATAAGCTTTAATTTACCCACCGCATGCGGAAATAGAAAAAAGGGCAAATCAACAGTCCCGCAATTGCGGTGGGAATTTCTGATTACTTGAGCAGTGTCATTTTCATTACTTTGCTTACACCGTTTGATTCAAGCTTGTAATAATAAATTCCGCTTGAAATGTTTCTTGCATCAAATGTTACTGAATGGTAACCTGATGTTTTGAATTCATTTACAAGTGTTGCGATTTCCTTTCCGCTGCTGTTGTATACAGTCAGTTTTACATTTCCGTCAACTGCAATATCGAAATCTATCTTCGTTGTCGGATTGAAAGGATTTGGATAGTTTTGTTTCAGACTGAAAGAATTCGGAGTTCCTACATTGATCTCAGAAGTCAGATTATGATATTCATAATTTCCGTTATAATCTGTCTGCTTTAATCTGTAGTTATATTTTCCTGTCAATACATTTCTGTCAGTAAAAGAGTAATCATGGAGCAGAGTTGATGTACCGTTACCGGCTACATTTCCAACTTTTGTCCACTCAATTCCTTCTGCAGATCTTCTTTCAATATCGAAACCTGCATTGTTGCTTTCGGAAGAAGTAGTCCAGTTTAGAATAACATTTCTGCCGGATACATTTGCATTGAATGAAGCTAGTTCGACAGGTAATGCGCCCCAGTCTTCTTCAACTCTGAGCGTACCTATTACCGGTAATGCCAGAACAAGTCTTTGTGATCCCGGACAGGTATATGTAATTCCCTGTGGAATCAGTGCCTGTGCTTCTGCATAAATTGTTCCGGTTGAAGTTCCGCTCACATAAACGTCCGGTGATTCGCCTGTAGGTAGACTTGTATCAACCGAATCAGCGCTTAGTGCACCCTGCGAAATGCTTAACTGAATTCCTGAGATCGCCATAGGATTGCTGTTCTGATCCAGGGTCCTTACATAAAATGCGTCAGGATCCATTGATGGCAGGATCTCCATAGTTGTTGCAACAGTTGTACTTCCCGCATTTGCATCAGCATCTGCAATAATATCCAATGCTCTGTTTTTGATTGTGTTGTCATTGGAAACAGTATTTGCATCTACACCATCTGAATAATGCCATAATGCAACCTGTGTAGCTGCAACTTCCTTATCCAGATTTGAGAGTTTCCCAACCGGATTAGGATTGTATGGATAATAATTATTCAGAATGTAAACTATCTGGGAACTCGAGATAGCTGAATCATGATGACATGAATCAGGGAAACTGATTGTCCTTGTAATGTCAACGCAATAGAATTTTGTAACATTACCGTCAACTGTTCCGAGGAAAAGTTTAGCATTTACGTTACGTGATTGATTTGTGTGAGGATCAATAAATGTAACAGAATGTCCGACACTGGTTCCGGTTACAATTGCATCACTTAATCCTGACTGACTTACTGAAATGTTTGCCTTGATTAAAAGCAAAAAGAAAAAGAATAGAATTACTCTTTTCATTGTGTTTCTCCTTTCGTTATTTTTTTTATAATTCAAAATTTCCTTTTGGGAGGATTATTATTCTGAATTATTTTATCTCAAACAGGATATTTGGGACCCTGAGAAGAGATATGGGGTTAATGAACTTTCAAATCTATAAACTTTAATATTATTAATCAAGAGATATATTGACTATCAAAAATATTTTTTGTATACAATTTTAAATCAATTTTTTAAAAACGGACAGGTGCTAAATAAGAAAAAAAATGAGGCGCACTTTTCAGTACGCCTCTCTACAAAATAAAAATTATTTTAACGGTATTGTGAAAATGTTATTTGATCAATGCCATTTTCATTACTTTGCTGATTCCGTTTGATTCAAGCCTGTAATAATAGACTCCGCTCGAAAGTGAAGAAGCGTTGAAGTTAACGGTATGGTATCCGGCTGTTAAGGTGTTATTTACTAATGTTGCAACTTCTTTACCGGAAGTATTATATACTTTGAGAGAAACAAATCCGTCAACCGGCATATCAAAATTTATTGTAGTAGATGGGTTGAATGGATTTGGATAATTCTGACTTAATTTGAATTTATCAGGAGTACCTATTCCGATTTCAGATGATAAATTATGGAATTCATAATTGCCGTTGAAATCAGTTTGTTTCAGTCTGTAGTTATAATTGCCTGATAAAACATTTGCATCAGTATAGCTGTAACTGTGAGGAGCTGTTGATGTTCCATTTCCACTCACATTACCAATAGTAGTCCATACATTGTTAGCTGAAGATTTTCTTTCAATGCTGAAACCTGCATTGTTGATCTCTGAAGCAGTTGTCCATTTCAGAGTGACATTGGCGCCATTTACAGAAGCAGTAAAAGCTGAAAGCTCAACTGGTAAAGCACCCCAGTCAGATGTAGTGATCATCTTTCCGTAAACAGGATAAGCAATAGTAAGTGACTGTTCTGTCAAAGTAGTTGAATGAATGATCCTTCCCTGAGGGAAAAGCATTCTCGCTATAGCAGTTATAGTTCCGGTGTTTGTTCCTATTACCTGTACATCAGGTGAATTACCTGAAGCATCAGTATTAACAGTATCCATGCCCAATGAACCGGCTGAAATGGATAATGCAATATTGTTGATTGCGATTCCGTTTCCGTTTTCATCAGTAGTCCTTATATAAAAATATTCAGGATCAAAACTTGCTTCAAATGTAAAAGTAATGATCGGTTGTGCAACATTTCCGTTTACATCTGCATCTGCAATTATCTGAAGTGTTCTTGTTCTTATCGTTGCATCTGTGATAGTGTTTGCATTTACATTGTCGGTATATTTCCAGATAGCTGCCTGTATTGAAGCTGCTTCCTGATTGAGATCTGAAAGTTCGCCTGCATAAGAATTTTTGTAAGGAAAATAATTATTCAGAATATACTGAACTCTTGATGTAACATATGCGCAGGTATCTGTATAAGACTGATCACCAAGTGTAACATTTCTGTGAAGATCGACACAGTAAACAGGCATCGGGTTTCCGTCCAATGTTGATGTAACTGTACCGGCATAACCTGAATATGGATTGCCGCTGATAGGATCTGTAAATGTGATACTCTGACCTTTATCAAAGGCATTTACGTGAATGCTTGTAAGTCCGGCGTCACACTGGGAAAAAGATTTGTTTGATGTTGCGGATAGAATAACTGTAAATAAAAAAATGAATACCAGACGTAATCCAGTTTTCATGATTTTCTCCTTTCGTTTTTTTAGTTTTCAAAACTTCCTTTTGGGAGGACTATAGTTTTGATGTTTTATTATTAATTTTTCAAAAGCAATATTTGGGATTACTGTTGAAAATGTTGATTTTAGCACTGCAAATCTAATTTTCGCATTATCATAAATCAAGCTATTTGTTTTGGCTTAAGGGAAATTGCGGAATGTAAATTATTATTTATCATTTACCTAATGAATTTTTTGGAAATACAAAATAAAAAAGGCGGCTCCTTTCAGACCGCCTTTTTTATAAATCTTAAATATTATGTTTAATGAAAATGTTATTTGATCAACGCCATTTTCATTACTTTGCTGATTCCGTTAGATTCAAGTCTGTAATAATAAACTCCGCTTGAAAGGTTAGTAGCATTGAAATTTACAGTATAGTAACCTGCTGCTCTTGTTTCATTCACAAGAGTCGCAACTTCTTTTCCTGAAGTATTATAAACCTTCAACGATACGAATCCTTCCTGTGGCATATTGAAGTCTATTGAAGTAGTTGGATTGAACGGATTAGGATAATTCTGGATCAGACTGAATTCATTAGGTGTTCCGATCACAACTTCTCCGTTTAAATTGAAATATTCAAAATTACCATTGTAATCTATTTGTTTCAATCTATATGAATAGCTTCCTGTTGCAAGACCTCTGTCAGTATATGTATAATTATGTGATGTCTCGCTTGTACCGAAACCGTTCATGTGTCCGATTTTTGTCCACTCTTCTGAATTAAGATTACTTCTTTCAATATCAAATCCAGAATTGTTGCTTTCAGAAGTTGTACTCCAGTTTAATGTAACATTTCTTAGATTTACCGAAGAGGTGAAAGAAGAAAGTTCAACAGGCAAAGCTCCCCAGGTAGTAGTGGCTGTTCTTAATCCTGTAGTGGTTTTACCTAATACAAGCAACTGTTTTATGGCATTTAATCCACAATATGTTACACCTGAAGGTATCTGGATAGAAGCTGTAGCAGATATTTCGTTTCCATTATCAGCACCTGTTACAGTTACGTCGGGTGAATTTCCTGTAACGCCAGTATTTACTGTATATGTGCTTAAAGTACCACTTCCTGTCATAGAAAGAACTATTCCATTTATTGCGATCGGATTACCGGCTGTATCTGTTGTCCTTACATAAAAATCATCAGGACTTACGCCCGGTAGAATTTGTAAATTCGGAAATACTACTGACGAACCGCTGTTTGCAATGGTTTCATTAATGATTGTTTGAGCACGATTTCGAATCGCAACAATATCTGCCGGACCTGAAACACTATCAACATTAACCGCATTTCTGAAATGCCAGATTGCTAACTGAACTGCACATGCTTCACTGCTGTCAGGAAGTACAGCCGGAGCAGCCGGGTAATAATTGTTGGTTATATAAATTGCTTCCGGAATTGTAGATGCGGAATCAACTATTGAATCACCTAAATTTATGTTTGTACAAAGATCCAGACAATAAAAAGGAGTATTTGGAACGCCACCAAGATTAACCATTATAGTTCCTGCATATCCTGTTTCAGGACCACAATCAGAAACATTCATTACAACTTCATGACCTTTCCAGTTTGCATTGAAAGAAGAATTAACTCTTCCTTTACTTAATCCGTATTGTGAAAATGAATCTGTTGCTGAAAATAGCAGTATTACTGCCAGTAAAAATAGAATTTGTTTTTTCATTTTGGGAATCCCCTGAGTTTAGTTTGTGATTATTTTTAAATAATATTCCGGTTAAGTTACTTTGGGGTATAAATACCGGAAAGTAGTTAAATTAGTACTTATTGAGATTTAAAATATTATCAAAGAATGAATTGATGATTATACCTCCTTATATTAATTAATTAATTTATTCATAAAATTAAAAATTTTATGAAATTAATTTTCAAATAATTACTTTGGGGTATAATTTTTTGAAAGGTGATTTCCGGTATAATACCGGAAGTTTTCGTTAAGTGATTTCAAATTAAAAGATTTTAGATTTTATGTCAATACCTAATTGAAAAAATGATATTAAATATAATTTCCCATATTCTAACAAAATCCTAACAAACATTATTGGATTTTCAGAAATAAAAAAAGCGGTCAGATAAATGACCGCTTTTTTTATTAAAAAATATTAAATAAATTTTTACTTAATCAAAGTCATTTTCAATACTTTACTGAATTTTTCTGCTTCAAGTCTGTAGAAATAAATACCGCTTGAATAGTTTGTCCCGTTGAATTCAACTGAGTGATATCCAGCTGTTTTGAATCCATTGGCAAGTACACTGACCAGTTTACCGCTGATATCATAAACTGATAATTTAACTTTTCCGTCAACCGGTAACCTGAAATCAATCTTTGTTACAGGATTAAACGGATTTGGATAATTCTGCGATAATGTGAACTCTGCAGGGATCTCAATTACGACCTCATTACTCAAGTTGAAATATTCAAAATTACCGTTATAGTCAATTTGTTTAAGTCTGTAATTATAAGTTCCTGAATTCAGTTTTTTATCAACATAAGAATAACTTACCGGCTCTGTTGTTGTACCGTTACCGGTTACATTAGAAAGTTTTGTCCATTCCGTATTTGCAGTTGATCTCTCAATATCAAATCCGGAATTGTTTGTTTCAGATGAAGTTGTCCAGTTCAAAGTAACTTCAGTTCCGTTTATTTCAGAACTGAAAGATGCAAGTTCAACCGGAAGAGGATCATCGGTCCATGTTTTAAATACTGTATCTGATAAATTACCTGTAGAACCGATAATAGTATCTACTCCGGCATTTGTACCGGTATAGCAATACTCTGCAATTCCGCTTGCATTGGTGTTTGCAAATCCTGCTCCCGGATTTGCCCCCAGTCTAAGGTAATCAACCCTGACTCCTACTACTGGCGTACCGAAATTATCAAGCACTAGTCCTTCTACGCAATGCTGAGTATTGATAGGATTTGATGCATTTTCAGGTGTTACATCAAGTGACGATACGGTTGCGATTGGTGCTAAAGATAATCCTCCCGGATATCCGTATGAGTCATTTGTCGTGAATCCATACTGAAATGCTCCAAACGGTAGTGTTGCTGCCAAAGTGTGCGAACCTGTATCTATTGGCAGCTGTGCACCGGAAAATCCTGTTGCGCCTATAGGAGTATATTCTACAATTGGCACCGGGACTCCGTCAAGAGTAAGAGTTCCAACTACAGAATTTGGAGCTACTATATTTATATAGTGCACTGTATAGCCTGATACAGTTGTCAATGTATAGCCCGCCAGGTATTGTTCATAAGGAGGTATTACCATCATAAACGGATCACCCGGATTTCCGGAAAATTGTGATCCATTTGCATACTGACAAACCAGTACCGGTTTATCTGAATTAATTGTTGTCTGGGTCGTTAAAACAACTTCAATATATTCACCGGCATTTATAGGTGCCTGAGGTACACCGCCTATGGAGACATTTGTAGAATTCTGATTTGCCATAATTCTCCATGTATCTCCGTTGATCCTTGAAGCAAGAGGTACGGTTACAAAATTCTTTCCCCATGTGGAAGTCGGAGGAAGCATCTCACATAAATGGTCACAGAAAGTATAGCCCGTAGGAATGTTTGCACATTCGGATCCGCTTGTAACTCCAATTGGTTTATCTGATGTAATTGTTGTTCCTGTTAAATCTGTTGGAGTAGGACCACCGTTTCTAAGCTCATAAGTCTGCCCCTGATTCATTACAATGTTGTATGGTACACCTGCAATTCTCGGACCTGTGGTCACAGATGGAGTAATTGTAACAGTAGTGTTATCCTGTGTAGCAACTATACCGAATTCAACATCACCAAAAACAGTTGTATGATTCTGATAAGCTAATACGATATAGTCTGTACCCAGAATATCCGTTGGCAATCCAAGATATGCATCTGTTGAAAACGGACGGTAATTCAATCCGTATACGGTGACTTCCTGCAGTGATGTAACGTGTATGCCGAGATCTTCTACGGCATCATTTGCATGCACGGCTACTGCTGAAGGAAGAACAACAGATGTAACCGTATTTGCCGTTACATTAAAAGGTACAGAAAAAGCAAGTCCCGGTACTTCAACCATTCCTGATGTGTTTACATCCGAAGTAATGAATAAAGTAGAAACAGGAAGTTGAAGATTCTCATCAAACATCAGCCAGAAGTCAGTTCCTTTACTGTCTAATGCCGCTCTGGAAATACCCATTGCCATGAGAGAGAAAAGTAAAATAAAAACAAGTTTCAGAAGTTTGTTTGAAGTGTTCATTTTATTTCCTTTCGGTTTGATTAAAAAAAGTAAACCTATTGCAGTAAGAAGAAGTATTGAAAAAGAAGTTTTTGCTGTAGTTAATAATGTATAAAAATATTTTAAAAACTCAATGCAATTTTAAATTACAATGGCACCGAAATTGATAAATCTTATTTTGGATTTTTTCATAACAGATATCTATAAAAAATAACAAAAAAGGCGGTCTCCTTTCAGTCCGCCTTTTTTGATAAATCCTGAATAATGGAAATTTTATTTGATCAACGCCATTTTCATTACTTTGCTTACTCCGTTTGCTTCCAGTCTGTAATAATAAACACCGCTGGATAAAGAAGCAGCATTGAAATTCACAGTATGATAACCGGCTGTTCTTGTTTCATTCACAAGTGTGGCTACTTCTTTACCGGAAGTATTATATACTTTCAAAGAAACAAATCCGTCTGCCGGCATATCAAAATTTATAGTAGTAGATGGATTGAAAGGATTTGGATAGTTCTGACTTAAATTGAATTTATCCGGAGTCCCGACATTTACATCGGCTGACATATAATGGTATTCATAATTTCCGTTGAAGTCAATTTGCTTCAGTCTGTAATTGTATGTCCCTGTGGAAACTTTCCTGTCAGTATATAAATATAATTTAGGGGTATTGGTTGTACCGCTTCCGCCAATATATCCTACTTTTTCCCAGGCTTCAGAACCGGAGACTGTTCTTTCTATATCAAATCCCTGATTATTGGTTTCAGTAAGAGTTTTCCATGTAAGTAATACTTCACGCTGATTTACTGTAGCATTAAATGAATTCAATTCAACAGGTAAAGCTCCCCATGTAGTTTCTGTTGTTGTACGGGCTCTGAAAGAAACCGGTACGCCAAGCACTTGTCTTCTTACGGTTAATCCGATATATGAGGAACCTGAAGGCAATGGTACGTATCCGGTTGCAGTTATTGTTGCTCCGTTGCTAGCGCCTGAAACTGTAATGTCAGGTGAATTTCCTGTTACATCAGTACTTGTCATATAGGTACTTAAAGTTCCTTCTGAAATTGTGAGCATAATAGAATCTACAGCTACAGGATTACCGTTTTCATCCTGAGTCTTTACATAAAAATCATCAGGATTGATTCCAGGCTCCAGTGTAAAAGTAGCATCAAGCACATAACCGGCTCCATGCAGATTTGCACTGTCGGCAATTACTAAAGCTCTTGCTTTTACAGTTGCATCCGGCACAAATGCTGAAATATCAAAATCGTCTGCAATATTCCATAAAGCAAACTGGATAGCTGCTGCTTCCTGATATTCATTTGCCAGTCTACCCGGATAGTTATTTACTTTCGGGTAAAATGTATTTAAAATGTAAAGGATCTTCGGTTCCAGATATGCAGAATCCTGAAGTGTATCGCCGGGAGCCACATCTGTGCAAAGATCCACACAGTAAAAAAGTCTGTTTGGAGTGCCGTCAACTGTTCCTTGTAATAATCCTACATAGGCGTTTACATTTGCGCCTGTGCAGGGATCAAAAAAAGTATAGGTTAAAGTTGTAGCAGGCGGATTCTGAAAGTACAATCTGCTTGTACCCTGAGAATATGAGTATTGAACAGATAAAATAAATAAAGCAATGATAAAAAAGAATAATTTTTTCATTTTTGTTACCTCATGAATTTATTTTTAAATTAGTTTTTTTAGTATTAGTATCCGGAAAAGTTATGTCTGGGTCATAAATTTCAGGAAGAAGAAATCTATTCAGTTATAAAAAATTTTATTGCCGAAATATATAATTAGTTGTGTAGGAATTATTGGTTATAACCATTTTAAATAATAAAATTTGAAAAATATTATTATTCAAATAATTACTTTGGGGTATAATTAAGTTGAATTGTATTTTCCCGACAGGGTTATAAAGGGAAAACATATGTATTGATGATCAAAATTAAATTAAAAGATTTCCTATATCAATTCAATATTCATTAACCGGAAAAATATTTAGTTTATTCAATTCTAACAAAATCCTAACAAATTAATATACATAAACAAAAAAGGCGGTCTCCTTTCAGTCCGCCTTTTTGATAAATTTTATGTAGAGAAAATGTTATTTGATCAACGCCATTTTCATTACTTTGCTTACTCCGTTTGACTCTAGTCTGTAATAATATACACCGCTTGAAAGAGCTGCTGCATTGAAAACGATTGTGTGATATCCAGCAGATCTGGTTTCATTTACTAAATCAGCAACTTCTTTTCCAGAAGTGTTATAGACTTTTAATGAAACATATCCGTCAGTCGGCATATCAAAGTTTATAGTAGTTGACGGATTGAACGGATTAGGATAATTCTGACTTAAATTGAATTTGTCAGGAGTTCCAACATTCACATTACTTGTCAAATTATGATATTCGTAATTTCCGTTAAAATCAATTTGTTTAAGTCTGTAATTATATTTTCCTGAGGCTACATTAAAATCCACGAAATTATATTCATAAGAAATATTTGTGTTACCATGCCCTTGTGCATATCCTATCTTCTTCCATTGTTCTGAATCTACAGATTTTCTTTCTATGTCAAAACCGGAGTTGTTGGTTTCAGAGACTGTATTCCAGCTTAAGCTGACACTTGAATTTGTTACTAAAGCAGTAAATGATCTCAGCTCGACAGGAAGTGCTCCCCATGAAGTAAATGCAGATCTTAACCCTATTTCATTATAACCAAGGACAAGTAACTGCTTTATTGCATTCAACCCGCAATAAGTCGTTCCTCTTGGAATAGTTACTAATCCTGTTGCCTGGATGATACTACCGTTGTTTGCTCCGGTTACTATTACATCCGGTGAGTTACCACTTATATCTGTGTTTACAGTTGCTGTACTAAGTGTTCCGCCACCGGTAATACTAACCTGAATATTATTAACGGCTATCGGATTACCGTTTGTATCAAGTGTCCGGACATAAAAATCATCAGGATTAACTCCCGGATGTATTTCAATAGTTGACACCTGAACAGCATTACCACTGTTAGCAATGGTTTCATTAATTATAGTTTTAGCACGGGTTCTTATTTCAGGATCATTTGTTACACCGTCGATATTTACGGAATCAATTATCATTGCATTTCTGAAATGCCAGATAGCCATTTGAATTGCACAGGCTTCATCTTTGATTTTTGGAAGCTGACCCGGATAACCTGTCTTTGCCGGATAATAATTGTTAGTAATGTATATTGCCTGCTGAATAGTGGATGCAGAATCTTTGATCGAATCGCTAAGATTAATGTTAGTACAAAGATCCAGACAATAAAAAGGAACATTTGCCACGCCGCCTAAATTACAGATAATTGTACCTGTATATGCTGCGGTATGAACTGTACCGCAGTTGGTCGTTGCAGCTGAAAATGAAGTGTTTCGTCCTTTCCAGAAATTTGTATCTATTGTTGCATTTACTTTTCCTTTGCTAAGTCCGTATTGTGAAAATGAATCTGTAGCTGTGATAAGCAGTAATACTGCTAAAATCAGAATTTGTTTTTTCATTTGATTTTTAAATGTTTTATTTGATTATGTTTGATTTTTATTTGGAAAAGTTACTTTGGGCATAAATTTCCAAATGAAGTATTTTTTTTAAAAAGAAAAATATATTTAATTTTAATTGATGTGTGGATGAAACTAGTTATTAATTATAATAAATAATAAAATGTTTATTATTCAAATAATTAATCTGGGGTGTAATTATCTGAAAGGTAATTCAGTAAAACAATAAATCAATTTTTAAGCCACGCAAACTATTGTATTTTAAATTACTTGTCAATACATATTTTTTTATTTTCTTTTTTATTTCTATGGTTTGGTTTCATAAAAAAAAGCACACAATGAATCCAAAGTGTGCTTAAGTTTCAAAAACCCGGAACTGTCAAAATCAAAAATCAAAAATCAAAAATAAGAAATGTTTACTGTCCTTCATTGATCAGCTCTATAGGCTCATCTTCGTTCCAGCTTAAGTAATATTCAGGATCATTCATTTCTTTTGCATAAGTGGTAAGTTTTAATGGACGGAATGTATCCATCATTACTGCAACTTCAAGTGTCTCTTTCTTTCCGAGATTAGCTTCTACAGTACCCGGATGAGGACCGTGAGGAATGCCGTTTGGATGTAGACTGATCGAAGCATAATCTATCCCCTTACGGCTGGCAAAATTTCCATCCACATAATAAAGCATTTCATCCGAATCTATATTACTGTGATTATAAGGAATAGGCACAGCCTGTGGATGATAATCGAGAAGTCTCGGGCAAAACGAACAGATCACAAATCCCGGTGCTGCAAATGTCTGATGAATAGGCGGCGGCATGTGGATCTTTCCTGTAATAGGCATGAAATCATTTATATTGAATATCCATGGGAAATAATATCCGTCCCAGCCTACGACATCAAACGGGTGAAAATCATAATGTATAGAAACAACTTTCTCACCTTTTTTCACTTTTACAACAAAATCACCTTTTTCATCAAACGTAACGAGTTCTTCCGGTGCTTTAATATCTCTTTCACAATAAGGTGCATGCTCCATAAGTTGTCCGTGTTCATTTCTGTAACGGCTTGGTGTTGTGATCGGACCCGTAGTTTCAAAGATCAGGTATCTTGCTTCATCAGTTTTGTGAACAAGTTTGTAAATTATACCTCTTGGAATTACAATGTAATCTCCTTCGGTGAAACTCAGATAGCCGAGCTGTGATTCGAGTGTTCCTTTACCTTCATGTATAAATATTACTTCATCACACAAGGCATTTTTGTAATAATAATCCATCTGTTCAGCAGGTCTGCAAATACTCATCACCACATCATTATTGAACATAATTGGTTTCCTTCCTGTGAATGCATCACCTTCCTTCTTAGCGGGTTTTGTTCTGAAATGGTATGGTCTCAGAGAAGCATCCTTCCACTCTTCAACTTTTACAATATCAACTTTGTCTGATATTGCTTTTATTTTAGCAGGGGAGTTAATATGATATGCATTTGAAGAAATACTGTCAAATCCTATTGTCGAAAATAATTCTTCCTTATACAGAGATCCATCAGGTTGTCTGAATTGTGTGTGCCGTTTCTGAGGTATCTCGCCGAGTTTATAATAGTAAGGCATTTTTTGTAATTTGGTTAAGTGTTTATTTTATAGTATTAGGTATTAGGTATTTGGTATTGAGTATTGAGTATTGAGTATTGAGTATTGAGTAAAAAATTATTTCAAAAATTTTTAATTCCTAATTCCTAATTCTTAATTGATTCTTCATATTCCTTCACCTCTAAATATCTTTCCGCATCAATAGCAGCCATGCATCCGGTTCCGGCAGCAGTTATTGCCTGTTTATAGTAATTATCCTGTACATCACCGCAGGCGAATACACCTTCAATATTTGTTTCACACGTGGATTTTTTTGTGATCAGATATCCGTTTTCATCCATGTCAAGAATACCTTTAAAAAGTTTTGAATTAGGTTCATGACCAATAGCCGTAAAAAATCCGGAAACGGGAATTGTTTTTACTTCACCGGTAACGACATTTTTCACACGCACTCCGACAACTGATTTTTTGTTGTCTTCGTCTTTACCTAAGATTTCCTCTACAACACAATTCATCATCAAAGTAACTTTTGGATTACTTTTGACCCTGTCCTGCATGATCTTGGAAGCTCTGAATTCATCACGTCTGTGAATAAGTATTACTTCGCTTGCATGCCGGGTTAGGTAATTAGCTTCTTCCATTGCAGTATCTCCTCCACCTACTACAACCACCTTCATTCCTCTGAAGAAGAACCCGTCACAGGTTGCGCAGGATGAAACGCCATAACCCATGTAAATTTTTTCCGATTCAAGTCCAAGCCATTTTGCTGATGCACCTGTAGAAACAATGACAGTGTCAGCAGTATATTTTTTATTTTCCTCATCCGTTAATTTGAAAGGTCTAGAACTAAAATCAACCTCAGTGATATTCCTGAATATGGATTTTGCGCCAAACCGGTATGCCTGTTTTCTCATTACATCCATAAGTTCGGGACCCTGAATTCCGTGTTCAAATCCCGGATAGTTTTCTACTTCTGTTGTAATTGTAAGCTGGCCGCCCGGCTGATGTCCTTCAAAGATCAAAGGATTTAGATTAGCTCTTCCTGAATATAATGCAGCAGTCAGTCCCGCAGGTCCTGATCCGATAATTATTACTTTACAATGTTCACTTGCTGCTCCGTTTATTGATGTACCCATAATTAATTTTTTTGTTATTTAATTATTAACTGATTTTTAATTGATTTATCTTTTCTTTTAATGATGAATTTTCAGGATTCTTTTCGAGTGAAAGTTTCCAGTATTTAACGGCATTGGAATAGTCCTTCATTCCGTTGTATACATCACCAAGATGCTCCAACACTACAGCGCTGTTGGGATTTATTTCAAGAGATTTTTCAATATTTGATTTTGCTGCTTTATATTTCCCAAGTTTGAAATAGATCCATCCTATCGTATCGAGATATGAAGCATTTCCGGGATCTCTGTCAACTGCTATTTTTGCCATTTCAAGTGCTTCATCAAGCTTTTCATTCCTTTCGGATAAATTATATGCATAATTATTCAGCAATAATGGATTCTGGGGATCAAGTTTTAAAGCAGCTTCATATATTTCATTGGATCTTTTATAATTTCCCTCGGTGTTGTATGCAAGTGCAAGAGTTGATAATGAATTAAGATCCTCGGGATTTATTTCAATGGCTTTTTCAAACGCTGATATTGCATCTTTGTTGTTACCTTTATTCTGAAGCGCAAGACCTTTTATATAATAGAGTCTGTAGTCATCAGGAAATTTTTCTATACCCATTTCAGCTGTCTTCAGGGAATTTTCCGGATCATTTTGCTGAATATATGCCAATCCTATATTTACAAATGCTTCACTGGAAGTATCCGCAAGCTGCAAAGCTTTTTCGAATTTTGACGGATAGCCGGCCGAATTATTATTGATAATATCAATAACTCCGAGATAGTAATAAGGTATCCATTGTTCGGGATAATCTTCATTGAGATTGGTAAATATATTTTTTGCTATGTCTTTAGCTGATTCATCCTGAGATGAGATATTAAAATAAACTTCACCGACCTGAACTTTTTCCCAGAATCCCAGTGAATCTTTTCCAAGCATTTTTCTGAAATTCTCAAAAGCCATTTCATTTTCATTCTGCTGAAAATAGATCTTGACAAGTTCAGTCTGAACTTCCTTGTTATCAGGATTAAGGACAAATATTTCTTCATACACTTTTCTTGCTTTATCCTGTTCATTATTTTTTAAATAAAGAGAAGCAAGAATTGATTTTATCATTATGTTGAAGGGATCAAGTTTCTGAAGTGATTCCAGAGTCTCAATTGCTTTCGGATAATCTTTGTAGCCAATATAGATATCATACATCTTGTTGAGCACGTCAAAATCATAACCTATCTTATTAGTGATTTTTTCATAGATAATTATTGCTTTTGCAGGCATTTTCATTTCCTGATACAAACGAGCCAGGGAATATAAACCGTAAGTATAATTTGTATCAAGACGTATTATCTTTTCATAGACATCTATTGCAGATAAGAATTCTTTTTTAGCTATATAAATGTTAGCCAGAGCTTCAAGATAATTCTGATCTTCAGGATTAATTTTAAGAGCCTTATTGATCTCAACCTGCGCTTTATCGGGCTTTCCGAGTTTGTAATAAACCTCTGCAAGCGCGTAATAAATACCCGGAGATTTATCATACTTCAATGCTTCTCTGAAATTCTCTATGGCACCTATATAATTGTTCTGAAGCTCCATGGTCTTCCCGTCTATAAAATATCCGAGAGATCTTTCTTTATCGGTAACATTTTTCTGTGAATTCTGGGAATATGACGATCCGGGTCCTGATATTAAAGCAATAAATGCCAATGATAATATAAGGAGTAATATGTTTATTTTCGATTTGAAATTCATTTGTTTACAAAAATAGTTTCTAACATTCCAATTTACAATTCAGAATATAAAATTATTTAAATAATTATAATTTATTATCCGGTATTTTAATTTCCGATATATCTATATATATAGATACAAAAAAACTTAATAAAAGTTCAGGCAATCGATTAAATAAACTGATGTCCTTTCTAATGAAACCTTTATTTTCAATTTTTTAAACGGGATTGATTTAAAATTTAATACATGAAGTTAACTGAGAAATATCAACTCTGAAAATCATGAAATTATATCAGCAGAAAAAATGCCGGAAAAAGGAAAATTAATTTAAGAATTAATATTTCAGTAATATGTATGGAGATATTATAATGTATAAAAATAATACTTGATTTTGGTGTAAACTCTATTCCGAAAATATGCAGATCAGGATATTAAAATTTAAATTGGCTTGCGGGGAAAACATTATAGCAAAGCCTTTATTTATGGGGGTTTAACTTTGCGAAAAATATTTCTTTAGACATTGGAACTTAATATTATATTTAGTAATTTACACACTCTAACTGAGCAATAAATAAATAAGAAAAAGGAAGGTTTTCAGTTTGAAAAATAATTGAAAATTCTTTTTATTTTTATTGTTTGTCATTGACATTTCAAATTAAACTTATTATATTTGTAGTTCATTTAGAAAACGTTCTTTCACAAGATAACCTAAAAAAATAGTTGCACTTAGATTTTATATAGAAGAAATTTAGTGTGCAATAATCAAAACCTAGAAACATAAACCTTGTAGCTTAAGATCAAATCAAAATTATAAAAACTATAATGGAGAGTTTGATCCTGGCTCAGGACGAACGCTGGCGGCGTGCTTAATACATGCAAGTCAACTGAACTTTAGGTAGCAATATTTAAAGGGAGGTGGCGCACGGGTGAGTAACACGTAGGTAATCTGCCTTCAGGACTGACATAATTCCGCGAAAGCGGGACTAATATCAGATGATGCAGCGGCTCGACATCGAGACAGTTGTTAAACCTTCGGGGCCTGAAGATGAGCCTGCGTCTGATTAGGTAGTTGGAGGGGTAATGGCCCACCAAGCCTGCGATCAGTAGCTGGTCTGAGAGGATGATCAGCCACACTGGAACTGAGACACGGTCCAGACTCCTACGGGAGGCAGCAGTAAGGAATATTGCTCAATGGCCGAAAGGCTGAAGCAGCAACGCCGCGTGGAGGATGAAATACTTTAGTATGTAAACTCCTGTAAGAGGGGAAAAATATACAATTATGTTGTATTGATTGTACCCTCAGAGTAAGCACCGGCTAACTACGTGCCAGCAGCCGCGGTAATACGTAGGGTGCTAGAGTTGTCCGGATTTACTGGGTGTAAAGGGTGCTCAGGTGGGTTTGTAAGTCAGAGGTGAAATCCCAAAGCTTAACTTTGGAGCTGCCTTTGATACTGCGAGCCTGGAGTTTGAGAGAGGGCAATGGAATATCTGGTGTAGCAGTGAAATGCGTAGATATCAGATAGAACACCAATGGCGAAGGCAGTTGCCTGGCTCAAAACTGACGCTAAAGCACGAAAGTGTGGGGAG
>JAGQWH010000048.1 GCA_020437545.1 Ignavibacteriota bacterium | reverse complement strand
AAGCTGCATTCAAAGCGAATCCTCCCTCGTTACAAAAAAGATCCAGCACTTTGTATTCTGGTTTTATATACTTTCTGAGAAGAACCCTGCTTTCACACTGATCTAGATAGAATCCGGTTTTCTGACCTTTGAGCAGATCAAGATCATAATTGATTTCATCTATCTCGCATGTAAATGATTCATCTGCAGGATCTTTATGACTGAATAAAATTTCTTCGGTCTTATCAAGTCCTTCAAGTGTTCTCAGTTCATTATTGTTTTTTTCGACTATAAGTTCAGCTCTGAAATTTTCTTTGAGAAGTTCCGTTATCGTATCTCTATATTCATTCATCCCGAATGAAAATATCTGAAAAGAAAACTTATTATCAAATTTATCGATGATCAGTCCCGGCAGATAATCGCTTTCGCTGTTAATCAGTCTGTATGTTTCTCTTTCCGGATTGATCCTCTTCCTTAGAGAATTTGCAAGACTCATTCTCTTAAAAATGAATGCTTTATTTATTTCTTCATCTTTATTCGTAAGCTGTCTGTATGCTATGAGTGAGTTCTTATTATAAAAACCTTTCCCAAGAAAATTATTGTTATATGAAAATAATTCAACAACCTCCCCGTTCTTCGGATCACCTTCCATGAATTCAATTTCATTACTGAATATCCACTGATGTCCGGATAATAATCGTCTTTCTTCGTTCTTTTTTAGTTTTAGCTGAGGCATGTTTTTTTTTAGTATTAGGTATTAAGTACAAAGTATTGTGTATTGTGTATTGTGTATTGTGTATTGTGTATTGTGTATTGTGTATTGTGTGTTCAAGATTTCTTATTTTTAAATTATTCACTAACAACTATCAACTATTAACTATTAACTATTAACTATTAACTATTAACTACTAACTATCAACTGTATCTCCTCCATACATCTAAAATGCCCTTCCGGACATTTATCCCTGCCTATATGAGTGCATGGTCTGCATTTAAGTCCGCTGATCTCAAAGACCTTAGAGTCTTTCAACTGCGGGAAAAATCCAAATTGCTTAACTGTACTTCCGAATATTGCATTTACACTTTTTCCCAATGCTTCTGAGAGATGAAGTATAGCACTGTCATTTGTTATAATTTTCGTACTGTTATATAAAATACCTGCAAGTTTATTTAAACTTAACTTACCGCACATGTTCAAAGTATTGCTGCAATTATCGGAAATGTAACTGCATATTTTCCTATCAGTTTCAGAATTATCACCTACAAGTATAAATTTGATTTTATTATTTTTTTGAAACTCATTTATAAAATTTACAAATTTATTTTCCGGATACCTCTTTGTAAAATGTTTTGATGAAGGGGCAATTACTATATAATCCCCTTCTATCTCCTTTTCCTTTTCAAATACAAGTTCGGAAGTGGAAAAATCATAATCCCCTTCCTTAATAAAATCACTTATAGTTTTCAGATATTTTTTATAAACCGGTACAGAATTTTTTAACAGATCGATCTTGAAATTTACAAGAAGAAATTTTTTAAAATTATCCTTTTTGTATCTTTTAACATTCTTTCCATTAAATGCAGTAAGATAAATGCTTCTGAAATTTTTATGAATGTCGATTATAAGATCAAATTGATTCTCCTTTACTACTTTACGGGAGTCAGACAGAGTATCTCCGAGAATATGGATCTTATCAACAAAAGGATTCATCTCAACTGCTTCTCTGTATATTTCCTTTGTAAAAAAATGAATTTCAGCTGAAGGGAAAATTTCCCTGAGTTTTTTCAGAAGCGGAAAAGATAAAATGATATCGCCGAGAGAGGATAATCTTATAACAAGTATTTTATTTATCTTAGACAAGAGTTAAAATTAATTCCTGTTCACAGGTACTTCTATAACCTGATGTCCGAAGTCATCAATAATAATCTCTGCTGTAAGATGATCAATGATATCCGGACCGTATTTATTCAGGAAATATGTAATATTAAGTATTCTTTCCTGTAATGTATTATCCGGATAAATAAAGAGAAGTGCCTTTCTCAATTGATTTGAAATTACCTCGTTTTGTTTTGATTGTGCGCTGATGAATTTTTCCTTTGCAATTTCCAGTGATTCAAGAAACTGAGTATTCCTTTTTGAGAAACCTTCCGTCTGTTTATCATCTATTTTCAATAACTCTTTTTCATATGTATAAAATACCGCTCTCAATTCTTCTTTAAGATCTGAAAATATCTGATCCGCACTTACCTCAGAATTCTCATTCAGCAGTTTTTTACCGATCTCTTTTTCATCAAAAAATTCTTCAAACCTGATGTTAAACTTCTCCATGAAATTCTTTACCCTGTTCTCGAGTATTGTTACTGAGGTCCTTGGATAAATTACCGGCATAGTTATGTCAAAATATTTATATACCTGTCTGAACTGACCGAAATAAGCGATCTCAGAAGGTCCGCCGATATATGCAACAGTTGGCAATAAGTAATCCTGACAGATAGGTCTTGTCACAACATTCCAGCTGAATCTTTCAGGTTTTGTTTCGAGCAATCCCATCAATTCTTCTTTTGGAAATTTTTGTCTGGAATGCTTTAGTGCAAATATTTCATCTTCTCTTGGTTCTATCAGATATCTGTTTCCTTCGTGAATATAAAACAGATTAACTGCTTTTGGCTTTACCTGCACGGCAAAATTTTCTTCCAGTTCTACAGACGTATCTATAACTTTTTCGCAGATATCAGGATATGTAGTCAGTTCAGTTTTAAAAACCGGCTGTAATAATTTCTTAACTTCTGCATCAGTCGGATCCAGATAAATGAGTCCTTTATCTTTTATGACATTATTCATAAACAGCGCAAATGATGTGATCAGATCATTCCCCTCTTTATAGGATTCATTGATTGAGTTAAATAAATTATCAGTGAAATCAGTATTATTATATGATTCAAGTAATTCCTTTTTAAAAGACTCTATATGTTCATCAAGGATTATTCCTCCGACCGGCTGAAGATATTTTTCCTGCTCCGTCCCCTTTTCAAAATATTTTATATTCTTTAATTCATTTTCTTTTGAAATTATATTAATGTTATTTATTTCAGGAAAATCATGATCATCTGCTTCGAGCCAGAATACCGGTACAAAATTGTATTCAGGAAACTTTATCTTAAGCTGTTCCGACAGTTGAATAGTATTCAAAGCTTTAAGTATTGTATAATAAGGACCGCTCAGAATTCCGATCTGCTGACCGGTTACGACTGCAAAAGTATTATGATCATTCAGAAGTAATATATTTTCAAATGTTTTTTCAGAAGATCTAAATTTTGTATTCTGAATTTTTAAAATATCAGTGATTTCATTTCTGAAAAAACTCTTGCCTTTAATATAAGTTTCCTTTTTCAATTCTATGCATTTCTGAAAATCTTCATCTTTTTTGAAATCAAATTCATAAAATTTAGAAAGTGATTCAAAATTTTCCGTATATTTTAAGAATAATTCGCTGTATGATGGAAGTGAGCTGTATGGGATTGACATGTATTTTTATGATTTAAGATAAATTAATCATTAATATGCAAAGTTTAAATTTATTAATTTTACTTACACATACATTTTTTTAAAAATCAAAAAATCATAAATGAAAAAGTTACTGATTATTTTATCTTTTTTACTATTTACAGAAAGTTTTGCAAACTATACTACCCCGGGAACGGGTGTCTCCTGGAATCTTGACAGCCTTGTTGCTAAATCTTCAGGCAGTGTTACTGTTTCCGGTTCGGATTATTTATTCAATGATACTTTAACTATCTCAGCTTCCGATACCATTAAAGTTTTAACCAATGCTGTTATGAAGTTTAAAACAGGTGTTTTCATCGATATTAACGGTATTCTGATAATCGATCCGCCTGACTCGGCAAAGATAACCGCTCAGGATACGACACTTAAATTTCTCGGTTTGAAATTTGAAGATCTCAGTGACGGATCAATTCTCAAAAATCTGATAATGGAATACGGAAATGCAATCAGAATGCTAGACTGCGATATATTAATTGACAGATGTACACTCAGATACAATACATTAAACAGTTCTTTTTCAAGCGGAGCAATTTCATTCTTCCGTTCCAACTCTATTGTATCAAATTGTAAAATATTCCGGAACAGAAGAGCCGCTATAGTTTCAGGCGCTAATATTGCATCCTCTCCTCAGATCCTGAACAATCTTATCTATGAAAATAATACGGATAATGCCAATGTTCCGCAGATAAACTTTGGTGCAACAGGTTCAGCTCCGATGATCATAAGAGGCAATACAATTACGGGACTTTACACTAACTGCGGCGGAATATCTTTCCTTCCCGTTGGTTCAATTCCGAATGCGATCATTGAAAACAATATTATCAAACACAACAGATACGGAATTGCAATAGCTGGCGGCAGTTCAAATATTTATATCAACAATAATATTATTGACAGTAACAATATTCAGGGAAATCCGGCTCTCGGAGGCAGTGGTATAAATTTCAACGGCACGGCTACTCAAAATTCAATTGTCACAAGAAATATTATCCGTGGAAATCTCTGGGGAATAACAGTTCAGGGAACAGCAAAACCAAACATGGGGGATCTCTCAAGTCCTGATACGACTGACGTTGGATTGAATCAGATCTATAATAACGGTAACACAGGTCAGATATATGATCTTTATAACAACACTCCCGATTCTCTTAAAGCTGAAAATAATTACTGGGGAACTTCAATTCAGGATTCTGTCGAAGCTCATATCTATCATAAACCGGATGATCCATCTTTGGGAAATGTTGATTATCTTCCGCTTGCAACTGTTAAACTTCAGCTTACAGCAGCTATTCAGGGATTAAACAGATCCGGCGGAACAATGATCAGAACCGATACTATTACTGTTTACCTCAGAGAGGCGTTTTCACCATACAGTATTATTGATTCAGCAAAATCAAAACTGGATTCTGTAACCTATACTGCTAATCTGAATTTTAAAAATGCAGTAAGTTCAAACTATTATATTGATGTAAAACATTTTAATAGTGTGGAAACATGGAGCAATGCACCTTTAGCGTTTCAAATGAATTCCAATGTTACAACCGCATATTCATTTATTTCTTCAGCTTCGCAGGCTTATGAAAACAATATGATCCTGAATAACGGCAAGTACTGTTTCTACTCCGGTGATATAAATTATGACGGATATGTGGATATTACAGATCTGATAGATATTAAGAACGACGCTTCTTTTTTTCTTACAGGGAACAGATTACCGACTGATGTAAATGGTGATGGTGAAGTAAATCTTGATGACCTTCTTATTGTCTATAATAATTCATCGGCATTTGTAAGACTAAAGTCTCCTCTTAATCATTAAGAAATATTTTAATTTTACAGAGAATTTCATTTTCCATTATATAAAAAAAGACAGGAGTAAAAAATACTCCTGTCTGATTTTAGAACCGATATAATTTAAAACAGATCACATATTAATTATTTTCTTCTGAAAATCTGATATACTCTTCTCAATTTCATCTTTGATCTTATCAATTTCAGCTTTAGCTGAATTCTTATGATCAAAATGAAGTGATGAGGTTTTTTCTTTTACTTTTGAGAGTATTTCCCCTGCTTCTTCAATTATTGTATCCGACTTTTTTTCTGCTTCTGCAATAATGTTATCAGCTTTATTTTTAGCTTTCAGAAGAAATGAATTTGCTTTATCCAGAATTCCCGAAAGATTTCCGTCTTCGGGAATGTCTTCATCATTTTTTAATTTTATAATTACCGGAACTGCAAGACCAATTAATATCCCGGAAATAATTCCTATATATAATTTTTTAGACATAATAATATATTTTTAATTTTTAAGGTAAAAATACAACACATGAAATTACGGTGGTCCAGAGACCATTCTTATCACCTTCTGCTGACTGCGTTACATTAAATGTTTTAATGATCTTTCCGCTTTGTTTATACAGATTTTCTCTTTCGTTCCAGGCTGTCTCCGGGTTAAAATCGACTCCTAATGTTGTCGCAAGCATTGTCGCAGCAAGATCTTCCGCATATTCACCCGAAACTTTCTCAGTCTCTCCAAACGGATGGTGCTCGGAAATGTATCCGTAATGACTGTCATCAGAAGGAAGCGCTACTCCAATTGATGATGCAATAAGTCTGTTAGGTTCATTAGTGAAGTTTCTTGCCATCACACAAAATGTGATCTGACCCGGCTCCAGTAATGCTGTTCCCTGCTCTACTGTTAATCTTCTGCATCCGCCGGGAAATATACTGGATACAGTTACTATATTGCACTTTTCAATTCCTGCTGTTCTTAATGCCAATTCAAATGACTGAAGATAATCCTTATGTCTTCCCACTCCTTTGGTGAAAAATAATTTTGTTGGTTTGAACAATTTTACTGTCTCCTGTAGTACTTCGTTTTAATTTATATAAAAATTTTCAATGGAAAATATCTAAAATATTTCAAATCATTAATTCAATTTTAAATATTTTTTTATTTTTTAATTTTCATGAATTTCCTTTTCCCTACTTTGAATACCATTCCGTCAGCAAGATCAATTACAGAATTCATGTCAGTCTGCTTTACTCCGTCTATGCTGACTGCTCCCTGCTCTATGAGTTTCCTGGCATTTGTCTTTGACTCCGAAAGTTTTGCTTCGGTTAAAAGATCTACAAGCTTAATGCTTTCAACATTAACCTCATAATCCGGAATATCATCCGGTATCTCCTTTTTAATAAATACTTTATCAAATTCCTCGATTGTCTTTTCAGCAGTCCCGGCATCATAATAAAGTTTTACAAGCTCATATCCCAGACGCCTCTTAGTATCCCTCGGATTATTATCACTGTTTTCAAGTGTTTTCTTGATTTCAGCTAACTCCTCTAAACTGACTTTTGTAGTCAACTGAAAATATTTATAAATGAGAATATCAGGTATGCTCATGGTCTTGCCGAATATGTCTTTCGGATCTTCGGTAATTCCGATCGCATTGTCCATCGACTTGCTCATTTTCTCCGAACCGTCCGTTCCTTCAAGAAGCGGCATTGTGATCACTACCTGCTGCTCCTTTCCGAATCTTTTCTGAACATCCCTTCCGACAAGATTATTAAATTTCTGATCCGTACCGCCAAGCTCCACATCTGCATAGATAGCATATGAATCATATCCCTGCATGATCGGATATAAAAGTTCGTGAAGAGCTATCTCAGTCTGATCTTTTAACCTGTTTGTAAAATCATCTCTTTCAAGAATTCTCTGTACGGTAAATTTACTCAGAAGATTTATCAGTTCTTTAAGATCAAGTTTGCTCAGCCATTCCGAATTATAAACTACTCTTGCCTTGCTTACATCGAGTATCTTTCCTGCCTGCTCAAAATATGATTCGCCGTTGATGCGCGTCTCTTCAAACGTAAGTTGCGGTCGTGTCTTCTTTTTGCCCGATGGATCACCGATCATTCCGGTATAATCACCCACTATTAAAATTGCATTATGACCGAGCTCCTGAAACTGTCTGAGTTTATTCAGCACGACTGAATGTCCGATATGCAGATCAGGTCTTGACGGATCACATCCGAGTTTAATATTGAGCGGTGTATTTTTCTTTATGGATTTTTCAAACTTTTTTACCAGTTCATCTTCGGGAATGATCTCAACCGTTCCTTCCCTGATAATATCCATTTGTTCTTTGACTGATGCAAACATTATATTCTGCTTAGATTCCTTTCGATATCTCTTTTTTTAATTGATTCTCTTTTGTCGTAAAGCTTTTTACCTCTTGCTATTCCGATCTCGACTTTCACAAGAGAGCCTTTGAAATATATCTTCAATGGAACCAGTGTCAGCCCTTTTTCCTGTAGCTGCTGCCTGATCTTTCTTATCTCTCTTTTATTTAAAAGAAGTTTACGGTTTCGCGTAGGCTCGTGATTGTTTATGTTTCCGTACTTGTATTCATTGATATGGGAATTAATGATCCATACCTCATCATTAATAATTCTGCCGTAAGATTCCTGCAGATTCACCTTTCCCTCACGCAGAGATTTTACCTCTGTCCCCGTAATTACAATTCCCGCTTCATATTTATTTAAAATCTCGTATTCAAAATTAGCTTTACGGTTTGTTGTAATTACTTTAATTTTGTCATTATCGCCCATTTGGTATTAAAGTAAGCAAATTAATTTTTTAGCATAGTAAAATCAATTTAATAACTTTTAAAAATTCAACTACATGAAAGTATTTCAGCTACCTCTCAATCCGTTCAGCATGAACTGTTACATCTATTTCGATGAAACTACTAAAGAAGGGATCATCATAGATCCCGGCGCATTTACCGAAGATGAAAAAAATCAGATTAAAAAAGTTATTGAAGACAATGACATTAAAATTAAATACATCGTTAATACTCACGGGCATCTCGATCACATACTCGGCAACAAATTTGCAAAGGATTATTTCAATGTACCTATACTTATGGATAAGGAAGATGAATTTCTTCTCGAGAATTCACAGGATCAGGCGCGCTTTTTCGGACTTAACTTCCCTGCTCCGCCGCCTGTTGATGAATATATTACCGGAGATACCATCATCGAACTTGGAAATGCAAAACTTAAATTCATAAAAACTCCCGGCCATTCTCCCGGCAGCGTTTGTATAATTGATGATGAAAATAAGAATGTATTCTCGGGAGATGTTGTTTTTAAAAATTCAATTGGAAGAACAGACCTTCAGGGCGGTGATATTAAGGTACTATTGAGTTCAATAAAGAACATTCTTTTCAAAGAAGTAAAAGACGATTACAAACTGCATCCGGGACATATGGAAATCACAACTGTAAGGGATGAAAGAAAGAATAATCCGTTTTTGCAGAAAGATTTTAAATATTAAATATTGGGTATTGATCTGCCGCGGCGGATTGAGTATTGAGAAAATGTCTATGGATCCTTTAGAATTTGAAACTGTCAAACTTAAATTATCATTTTTTATTTTCGATAAAAAAGTAAACCCTAAATAAAAACTGTCATTCCCGCATGCTTTTGGCGGGAATCCATTCAACTTGGTAAGAACAGTTTTAGCGAAAGATTCCAATTGGCTAATAAATATCAACACAATTTTAAAAGTAATATCAAATCCTTCAGTTATGAAAAAGATAATTTTCATTCCGGTTTATATTTCTGTTGTTCTTTGTTCAATATTAATTGTTTCTTGCAGTGATAACAATCCTGTTACTTCGCAAGATGGTCCATATCAATTTGACAGTTCAAGGTATGAATGGAGAACTGATACTTTGTACAGCAGCTATGTCAGTAATCTCTTTGGTTTTGATACATCTCATGTTTTCTTTTTGGGTACGCATTCACTTAGTATTTACAACGGGGCAAATTATTCATCATATGCTTTTGACGATATGAGATTTAATGTTATAGGAGGAATAGATAACTCTAATATTTACATCGGAGGATGGTATCCAAATGGTGATTACAGAGTAATGAAATGGGACGGAGCAACATTCACAGATTTACCAGTGCCAAGTGACACAGCTACGAAGTATGGAATCACAGGAATATTAGTACAATCTCCAAACGAAATCTGGCTTGGAACAGAGGGAAAGATATTTTTCGCAAACGGAATTTCATTTAAAGAATACAAAATAGATTCAGCTTCAGTAATTTCAAGAATCACTTTAAACGATGGTATCTTATTAGCATCAGGAAGAAGAAATTTAAAAAGCGAATCAGAAACATATGTCTACAAATTTGAAAATTCAACATGGATCAAAATATATTCTGAGATAATTCCGAATAATGCTCAACCGGTTTTTCCTTCTCAGTTAGGCAATGAACTGTTTGGAGTTATGGAGGAGGGTGTTTTTGGCTTTAATAATAGTGGTTTTATGAAAATAATCAATTCACCATCTCCTTATAAACTCGGAGGTATTCTGTCAGGATCTAATGAAAATGAAATATTAGCTTATGGCTATTCTGAAAACTACGATGAATCCAGTTCTTTTACTATTAACTGGAACGGCAGCAAATGGAGTAAAGAATTTAAAGAGACGGGCGGTATGTATGAAATGAAAAAAGTAGGTGAGAATTATTATTGTATTGTCCCCTCTTACTCCCCTTTTGACAGAGCTTTATTAAGAATCGGGAGGAAAAAATAATTTCTTTGCAATGTAAGGACTTCTCTCCTGCAGCAGCTAAACTTTTATCGTCAGAGTTCTCCGATAAAACCGGACAAACTCTGACGGGGGTAATTTTTTCTGTATTCTCGTTCCCAAACTCCAGTTTGGGAACGCACTTGCAATTGAAACTCTGTTTCATTAAACCATTTTCTCTCCGCCGGCGGAATCTCCGGCGCTCTTCCTGGATTCCGCAGGATAAACTCTGACGGGGTTAAGAAATTTCATAGTAATCTTTCCAAATTATTCATCCGCCGAGGATCATAATTTAAATATTAATGTGTGTTGTCCGGATTATTCCTGGATCCCCGATAATCTGCCGCGGCGGATTTCGGGGATGACAGTTTTTATTTGGTTTTTTGGTTAAATAAAAATTATTTTTCTCCCCCGGCGGAGTCTCCGGCGCTCTTCCGGGACTCCGCCGGATACTTTATATCGTCAGAGTTCTCCGATAAAACCGGACAAACTCTGACGGGGGTAATTTTTTAATTTCATATTTATCATTTCAAATCATTCCGGATCATAGTTAAAATCGTGATTGTAATTAGCCATATATTTATTTATTTTTGTAATCAAAATTTGTCTGCGCGCGATTGGCGGAACTGGCAGACGCACTAGACTTAGGATCTAGCGGGGCGACCCGTGGGGGTTCGACTCCCTCATCGCGCACTTTGTTTTATATCTATTTAAATTAAGCAAAAATTGTTCTTTAATTATTAATTTATTTCATAAGAAAACTTAATTTAACCTCTAAATAACACTCAAAAGTTTAACAATTAAATGAATACTAAGACCGGAACCAAAAACAGTAATGCAAGATGTTCCTTCTGCGGAAGGAATGCTGATAAAGTTACTAATATGATCAAAGGTCCGTCCGATCACAACGGTAAAGATGTTTTTATATGTGAGATCTGCGTAGGTAATGCAATGCAGATCATCAAGAAAAATACAATCTACAGTTCTGCTAAATCAATAAATAAAGTCAGATCCAACCTTACTCCTCAGGCAATCAAAAAATTTCTGGATGAATTTGTAATCGGTCAGGACAGAGCCAAAAAGTCACTGGCAGTTGCTGTTTACAATCATTACAAAAGAATTGATTCTATGGATTTCAACTATATCGATGACGTTGAAATTGAGAAAAGCAATATTATGCTTATCGGTCCGACCGGTACGGGAAAGACTTTTCTTGCGCAGACACTTGCAAGACTTCTTGATGTACCGTTTGCCATAGCTGACGCTACTACGCTTACTGAAGCAGGATATGTCGGTGATGATGTGGAGTCTATTTTAGTTCATCTATTGCAGAATGCAAATTTCGATCTAAACAAAGCCGAGCGCGGAATTATTTATCTCGATGAAATTGATAAGATCTCAAGAAAAAGCGACAGCGCTTCCATTACAAGAGATGTATCCGGAGAAGGTGTTCAGCAGGCGTTATTGAAGCTGCTGGAAGGAACTGTTGCAGGCGTACCGCCAAAAGGCGGAAGAAAGCATCCGGAGCAGGCGCTTATCAATATTAATACAAAGAATATTCTGTTTATATGCGGCGGCGCTTTTGACGGTCTTGACAAAGTCATTGAAAGAAGAGTTGCAAAGAGTTCTATCGGATTTGGATCAGATGTTTACTCTAAGGATGATAACGATAAAGATGAGATCATGGCTCAGGTGGAAGCTGATGATCTTATTCATTTCGGACTCATACCTGAATTGATAGGAAGACTTCCTGTTATTACAACATTGAATTCTCTTGATAAAAAAACAATGCTTTCGATCCTTACTGAACCTAAGAATGCCATTACTAAACAGTATCAGAAGCTTTTCAGAATGGAAGGTGTCGATCTGGAGTTTGATCCCGAAGCACTCGAGGCTGTCGTAGAAAAAGCAATGACTAGAAAGACCGGTGCAAGAGCATTGAGATCAATACTTGAAAACATCATGCTTGATATCATGTATAAAATTCCTTCAAAAGAAAATATTTCAAGCTGCATTATTACCAAAGAAGTGATCACAGAAAAGAAAGAGCCTGTATATCTCAGTGAAAACAGAAAAGATATTGCTTGATTTTTTTATCTGCAATGTTTAAGTAATTAGATTTTCAACAAAAGTATTATAATATTTCAGCATCTGCTATATTATCAGTTATCTTATAAGCATACTGTTATTACGAACTGTAAAGAATCCCCTGCCTGCAATTTATAAACAATTAGAATGTCAAAATTAAAATCAAAAATAAAGAAAGATAAGACTTTTCTTATCAGAGAAGATTATCACAAAGAGCATTTAAGAAAAATAAATTCCGAAAAGGAAAAGATCTATCTCGGAGGCGGAAAAAAATCTATAGAAAAACTTCATGCAAGAAAAAAACTTCATTGCAGAGAAAGAGTTGATCTGTTAATTGACAAAGATTCATATTTCATGGAGATCGGTACATTTGCCGGTTATGGCATGTATGAAGAACACGGAGGCGCGCCTTCTTCAGGTACGATATTTGGTATCGGTAAAATTCACGGAAGAGATTGTGTCATAGTTGCAAATGATGCGACAGTGAAAGCCGGAGCATGGTTTCCTATCACATGTAAGAAAAACTTAAGAGCGCAGGAGATTTCGATGGAGAATAATCTTCCCATAATTTATCTCGTTGACTCTGCAGGCGTTTTCCTTCCGATGCAGGATGAGATCTTTCCTGATAAAGAGCATTTCGGGAGGATATTCAGAAACAATGCCGTTATGAGTTCGATGGGAATACCGCAGATAGCCGCTATCATGGGTCCTTGCGTAGCAGGCGGAGCTTATCTTCCTATCATGAGCGATGAAGCATTGATCGTAGAGGGTCACGGAAGTATTTTCCTTGCAGGCGCACATTTGGTTAAAGCTGCTATCGGTGAAGTTACGGATAATGAATCTCTAGGAGGTGCAACTGTCACAACAGAGATATCAGGCATAACAGATGAGAAAATGGCTGACGATAAAGAATGCATTGAAAAGATACGCGAACTCGTCAGCAAACTCGGTCACGGTGCAAAAGCTGGTTTTGACAGGACTGAAGCAAAAGATACAGTATATCCCGCGAGTGAAATATATGGAATAATTCCCGAAGACAGCGCAAAACAATATGATGCTTATGAAATTATAAACAGAATTATTGATGATGGTGACTTTGATGAATATAAACCAACATACGGAAAAACAATTATCACAGGCTATGCAAGGATTGAAGGCTGGGCTGTAGGTATAGTAGCTAATCAGAGAAGCATTGTAAAAAGCAAGACGGGTGAAATGCAGTTCGGCGGAGTTATCTATTCCGACAGCGCTGATAAAGGTGCAAGGTTTATCATGAACTGCAATCAGAGAAAGATTCCTCTTTTATTTCTGCAGGATGTAACAGGGTTCATGGTTGGTTCAAGATCCGAACATGGCGGTATTATTAAAGACGGCGCTAAGATGGTGAATGCAGTTGCAAACAGTGTAGTGCCGAAAATAACTATTATTACCGGAAACTCTTACGGTGCCGGAAATTACGCAATGTGCGGAAAAGCTTATGACCCGAGATTCATTTTTGCATATCCAAACGCACAGATTGCAGTCATGGGCGGTTCGCAGGCAAGTAATGTGCTGCTTGACATTAAGATCGGTCAGATGAAAAAACTCGGAAAAGAAATTTCTGAAGAAGATAAGAAAATATTTCTTGATGAAATAAAGGCGATTTATGAAGAACAGACCAATGTTCTTTACGCTGCTTCAAGATTATGGGTTGATGATGTCATTGATCCGAAAGATACAAGAAAGATAGTTGCCAACTGTATTGAGATTGCAAACAATAATCCGGAGATGAAGAAGTTTAATGTTGGGGTGATTCAAACTTAAAGCAGTTAGTAGTTAATAGTTAGTAGTTAGTAGTTAGTAGTTAGTAGTTAGTAGTTAGTAGTTAGTAGTTAGTAGTTAGTAGTATAACTATTTCAAAGTTTTTTAATCAGGATTTTATTATCAGAAAATATATTTTCACAGACCAAAGCTCTTCTCTCACTCAGTCACCATTCTTTAGAATAATCTCCGTTTTATAAATTAATTTCTTCGGCAAAATCATATTGACCAGTGGTAAAGTTATGGGAAAACCTTTATGAAGTCAACAATGAGGCAGAATGCAGAAAGATTAGAATTGTAAATTATAAATATTAGATTTACAATGTGACTAAATATAAAAGGAGAAGTTATGAAATACAAATTATCTATTCTTACACCCGCTTGCTTGCTTGCTTGCTTGCTTGCTTGCTTAAGCATTTTCAATCCTTCAATTTATTTCAGCCAGCCTGATTATTCAAAAGGAGGTATAAAATGAAAAATCAATACTTAATATTTGCAATTATCATTGTTTCAATATTTAGTTCATCTATGATCTATTCAACTCCTATAAACCAGTACATAAACACAGTCTCACCTTCCCAAAATGCAGTAAGCGTCATAAAATCCTCAAACATTACAATAGTTTTCACTCAGGATATGAATCCTGCTACTATTAATAATGCTAACATAAAAGTATTCGGATATCAGACCGGACTGCTACCGGTCACTATTGATTATAATGCTGCCGGAAAAACCGCCAACATTAATCCGAATCAGGATCTGAAAGCGGGAGAGAAGATCAGTCTCACACTTACCTCAGGTATAAAAACTATTTCAAATGAAAGTATAACTCCATTTGTTTATAGTTTTATAATAAAGACTATAAACGGTACAGGTAATTTCGTATTATACTCAGAAATATTTCATCAAAGTGATTATATCAGATCAGGAGATGTGGATAGTGACGGTGACATAGACCTGTTAATTTCAGACAAGATATATAAAAATAATGGTACTGCTGTCTTTTCATATTATTCCTCAATCCCAATTATTGGGTATCCTCTAATGGCTGATTTTGATAATGATGGAGATCTTGATATTTTGGTTTCTGAAAATAACACGAATCATTTTTTCAGCAATAACGGACTTGGAGATTTTGTACAAACTTATTCATTCCCGGGTGGACTTCATAGTCTTGGCGATCTTGATGGGAATGGGTTTCTTGATATTACTTATTTTTCACCTTTCAGTGCATTAGAGATAAATGTTTCAAAAAACTTATCCGGTATATTTACTTTTGACAATTCATATAATGTAAATTTTAATTTACCTTGCGGACCCAGTTCTGGGTTTGATCATAAAATATTAATAGATGATATGAATAATAACGGTAAATTAGATTTAGTTTTAATAAATGGTAATGCCGGAGGTGGGAGTATTCTTGGCTATCAGTTTTGTCAAATTTATACACTTCTAAAAAATAATGGTGATGCTAATTATATATCGGAATTGTTATTTACTCATGATGCAAACAATTTACCATATTGGGTAATAAATACTGGTGATCCTCAATTGTTTGATAATAATAATGATGGGCTAATTGATATTAATTCTCCTGGATTAATACTTAGAAATAATGGAAACAACTTATTTTCAGTATCAGGCAATCTAAATACATTTAGCACAATTATTCCGGGAGATTTTAATGGAGATTCAAAACTGGATATATTGGCGCAGATTTTTGGAGTTTCACCTTTACTTACACATTTGAATGATGGCACTGGAAACTTCCAGGATTATTTTATTGGTAGTGACAATTTTTATGGTAGAGCTTATGCAACTGGAGATTTTGATAATGACGGAGATCTGGATGTTGCAGGATCATTAACTTCTTCCAAAGTCGCCATCTTACTCAACGGCGACATTCCTCTTCCTGTTGAACTTTCCTCATTAACATCAGAAACTGTAGCAAACAATGTCACTTTAAGCTGGGCTACTTCTTCGGAGGAGAATAATGCGGGATACGACATAGAGCGGTCAGTAGTCAGACGTCAGATGTCAGACGAATGGAGTAAAATAGGATTTGTTCAGGGAAATGGAAATTCTAATTCAGTTCACAATTATACTTTCACAGATAAAAACTTACAATCCGGAAAGTATAAATACAGACTTAAACAGACAGACTTTAACGGGAATTTTAAATACTATGAATTATCTAATGAAGTTACGATCGGTGTCCCAGATAAATTTTATCTGTCACAGAATTATCCGAATCCATTCAACCCAACCTCTAATTTGGGATTTGGGATTTCGGAATTGGGATTTGTCTCTTTGAAAGTTTATGATGCTCAGGGAAAAGAAGTTGCTACTTTGTTAAATGAAAACAAAGCGCCGGGATATTACAATGTACGATTTGATGGAAGTAATTTCGCTTCCGGAGTTTATTATTACAGAATTGAGTCAAAAGGTTTTTCTCAGACGAAACGTATGATGCTGCTTAAATAGTTAGTAGTTAATAGTTAGTAGTTAATAGTTAGTAGTTAATAGTTAGTATTTAATAGTTTATAGTTAGTAGAAAATATTTTGTTGTTATATAAAACAAACGCAGACCTAATGTATTAATTTTCAAACATAAGGTCTGCGATACTTTTTATTAACGAAATGTATTCAATAATAATAACTCACTCTAAACTCCGTAGCGGCGGACTAAACACTCTACACTCTACACACTCTACACACTCTATACACTCTATACACTCTACACACTCTACACACTCTACACACTCTACACACTCTTTACTCTACAGTTACACTCTTCGCCAGATTCCTCGGCTGATCCACATTATTACCTCTTGCTGAAGCAATATAATAAGAAAGAAACTGTAGCGGAATACTGTTCAGTATCGGAGCAAAAATATCAACAGTTTTTGGGACGCTTAAAGTATAATCAGAATAAGCTTTGATCTCTTCGTCGTGATCAGTCGAAATGGTGATGATCTTACCTTTCCTTGCTTTGATCTCTTCAATATTAGTAACGATCTTATCATAAGTATCATCTTTTGGAGCAACAAAGACTACCGGCATATTTTCATCAATAAGAGCGATCGGACCGTGTTTCATTTCTGCAGCCGGATAACCTTCAGCATGGATATATGAAATTTCTTTCATCTTCAAAGCGCCTTCAAGCGCTACAGGGAAGTTCATTCCCCTTCCGAGATATAAGAAATTCAATGAATCCTTGAATTCTTCAGCTACAAATTTATATTCATTCATCTTTCCAATTATCTCTTTCATCTTTCCGGGAAGAATTTTAAGTTCGTCAACTATCTCTTTAAATTCTTCTTCCTTGATAGTACCTTTATGCTTCCCTATCATAAGTGTTATAAGAGCAAGAGACATTAGCTGACTGGTAAATGCTTTTGTCGAAGCTACTCCAATTTCGGGTCCGGCATGTATATATGTTCCGCAATCCACTTCACGTGCAATTGTACTTCCGACTGCATTTACAATTCCAATTACCGTTGCGCCAAGTCTCTGCGCTTCTTTCATTGCAGCGCGTGTATCAGCTGTCTCTCCGCTTTGGCTTATAACTATTACTATATCATCTTTATTTATTATCGGATTCCTGTATCTGAACTCTGATGCATATTCCACTTCAGTAGGAATTCTGCAGTAATGCTCAAGCATATATTCTCCTACAAGACCTGCATGCCAGGCTGTTCCGCAGGCAGTGATTATAATTCTTTTTGCGTTAAATAATTTCTCACGGACACTATCTAGACCCCCAAGTTTGACATCATATGTCTCAAAATTAATTCTTCCTCTGTATGTGTTTTGAATTGTGTCAGGCTGCTCGCAGATCTCTTTAAGCATAAAGTGTTCAAAACCGCCTTTTTCTATCTGCTCAAGATCATATTCAATTTTCTGAACTTCTCTTTGAATATCAACGTCATTGATAGTCTTAATCTGAAATCCATCTCTTTTCAGGATTGCCATTTCACCGTCTTCAAGATAAATTACATTTTTAGTATGCTTGATAATAGCTGCAGCATCTGAAGAAACTATGATCTCGTCTTTACCGAGACCGAACATAAGCGGGCTTCCCATACGGGCAATGATAATTTTGTCGGGTTCTGTATTACATAACATAGCAAGACCATAAGTACCTTCCACTTCGGTAAGAGCGTATCTTACAGCTTTTTCAAAATCATGAGTGGTCTTACAGTGAAAATCTATGAGATTGGCAAGAACTTCAGTATCAGTATCAGTGGAAAAAGTATAACCTTCCTGCGTTAACTTTTTCTTAAGCGTTTTAAAATTCTCTATAATACCATTATGAACGACACTGATATGCTTGTTCATATCAAAATGCGGATGCGCATTGTTATCATTTGGTTCGCCGTGTGTAGCCCATCTGGTATGTCCGATACCTATATTTCCGTCAAGAATCTCACCATTAAAATCTTTCTCAAGCTCTTTTACTTTACCGGCTTTTTTGTAATAATTGAATTCATTTTCATCATTTATAACTGCGACTCCGGCTGAATCATAACCTCTGTATTCAAGACGTTTTAAACCGTCAAAAATTATATTTATAGAATTCCTTTTTCCTATATAACCTACTATACCGCACATTTTTAACTCCTTTTTTTAATTATTTTGTTTTTGGTACTGTGTATCGCTTTATGGTATTAAGTATTAGGTATTAGGTATTAGGTATTAGGTATTAGGTAATATTTGCTTAATTTTAAAAATTACAAATTGAAAATTACTTAATACTTAATACTTAATACCTAATACTTTGTGCCGAAAAAGGGAGTCGAACCCTTACGGGATTTAAGTCCCGCCGGATTTTGAGTCCGGTGCGTCTACCAGTTCCGCCATTTCGGCATTCTTACCTTTTTAAAATATTCGTGTAAATTAATCATATCAATAAGTTAATACAATTCAATTTACATACTGATATTAAAATCACCCGTCAGGATTTTACTAAGCTGTAACGGGTGATTTAATGATCAAATTTATAGTAATTTTTTTTTCTTTGGGGATTTAAAACCGGACTGAGCTTATGATTTAATAGTCAGGTTTAAAGTTAGCTGACAAGATTTTTATCTCATCTTCTACTGAAGAATTAAAATTGCTTGTAGGCGTAATAAATCTCAGCAAATATGTATAATTCTGTCCTTCAGTAAGTTTGGATCTGTAATAATAAATAAGCTCGGTAAATTCAGTATCACTGTACTTTGCGCTTCTTCCGTCAAGATTACCAAGATCGAAGTCTTTATAATCACCGTCTATTTTGGGGATGTTTAATGTAAGATCTTTTTCAAGTGTATAAACAAAATCGCCCAGATTTTTCACTTCATTCACTTTAAAAGCCAGAAGCATAATGGCGATCTTTCCGTCATCTTTATCAAATGCATATGAAATTGCATCTTTCTTTGATGTTTATTCCTCAACTCTTTCACTCCACCCGGAAGGAAGTGAAAATTTAAATTTGTAATTGACATCATTGATTTCAACTCCGCTCTGAGCCATAGTCATAGAGCTTATAAACAGTATTGAAATAAATGTTAATATGATTTTTCTCATAATATTTTTTACTTTTGTTTATTTTATTAAATTTTTAAATAATATTTCTTTTTTTTAATTTATATCTTCCGTATTCTAAAACTTTCTCCGCCGCAGCAGATTTCAACTTTCAACTATAAACTTTACAAACCGCTATAGCGGTTTGCTACCTTTTTTACGGTAATCTTGCTTTCATCCTCTGATACTCGTCTGTATACAGCCCTTTGGTCGGATCAGGTTTTGGTTTAATTTTGCTTAACTTCAGGTTAACATTATCGATCCTGTCCTGAGGCAGCGGATGAGTTGCAAGCAATCTGTCAAGATCCCCCGGTGTTGTTCCGTTGATTCTTTGTTCCTCTTTGATCTTGTCAAAGAAGAATGTTATAGCACCAGGATAATACTTAGTTCCGGTTAAATATTTAATGGAATAATTATCGGCTTCTTCTTCGTCTGCACGGCTGTTGGCGAGAAAACCCAGTCCCACAAACAAATTCGCTGCGATCTGTCCCAACTGGTTTGGATTACTTCCCAGTACAATCCCTAAAACCAAACTAACCCCGTAATAAGATGTGAGCCTTTGAGTCATATGCCTTCTCTCGGCATGTGCTATTTCATGTCCGATTACACCTGTCAATGCAGCTTCATTGTTCAGAAATTTTATCAATCCGGTATAGACATATATATAACCGCCCGGTATACAGAAAGCATTTACCGTACTGTCATCGTGAATGATCTCGATCTTGTAAGGAAAAATATTTTTGTATTTAATGTAATTTGAATTGTTAATGACGTAATTACCAAGCCCGTTTACATAATCTTTTACATCCTGATGACCCTGAAGAACAGGAAATTCCCTGGATTCATCTGCTATTTGCTGTTTGATCTCATTTCCTAACTGAACATCATCATCGACAGAATAGATATTAGCGCCGCAACTGTATAAAGAAAGCGATATCCATGCAGAAGATAACAGTATCAGAACTGTTAGTGAAAATTTATTTTTATTTTTAATAATAATTGATTTCATTTTTTTATGATGACTGATTGTCTTACACAGCATTCATACATTAAGTTCCGTTTATTTTCCCTTAAACACAGATTTTCTTTTTTCAAGAAATGAAGCTATCCCCTCTTTAAAATCTTCTGTATTTCCCGCCTGCTCCTGATAATCTCCTTCAAGCTGCAGAATATCATCTAATGAGGATTCAAATGACTTATTCATCAGATCTTTTATCATTCCAATTGCCTTGGTTGGTCTTTCGGCAAAATTCTTTGCAGTGATCTCTGCAGATTTTTTAAGCAGTTCATTATTCGATACAACTTTATTGACCAGTCCGTATTCTTTAGCTTCTTTTGCTGTCATCTTATCACCGGTTGCACACATTTCAAAAGCTTTTGCATAGCCGATTATTCTGGGCAAAAAGAAAGATGATCCGCTGTCAGGGACAAGTCCTACATTAATGAATACCTCTATAAGTGTAGCATTTTCAACTGCGATCCTGTAATCACATGCAAGAGCGAGTGATATACCTGCGCCGGCTGCTACACCATTGATTGCGCAAATTACGGGTTTATTGAGATATGCTATGCTTTTGATCAGCGGATTGTATCTTTGTTCGAGAGCTTCTTTGAATGTTAATTTCTTATCGTTGAAGTCTTTTAAGTCCTGCCCTGAGCAAAATGCCTTTCCGGCTCCGGTCAATATTACACATCTGACATCATCATCCGAAGCTGCATTTTTAAAAGCTTCAAGCAGTTCGCCAAGCATTTCTGTATTAAAAGCATTATAGACATCAGGCCGGTTGAGTGTGATCTTTAAAACACTTCCGGTCTTTTCGGATAAAATTGTATTGTACATTTATAAATTTGATTTCGTAAAAATTAACTATTTATATTGAAAAATTAAGTGTCATAATTAATTTTCCTTTATATGACCAAATTAAAATGAATAAGTTTAATTTCTCTCTGATTATTCAGCTTTTTTGCCTCGAAACCACCGCGGCGGATCAAAGTCTCAAAGAAAATATTTTACAAAGACGGAATAATTAAAATAATTGTCATTCCCTAATGCTTTACTGCTCGTTCCCAAACTCTGTTTGAGAACGCACTTGCATATGAAGCTCCGCTTCTTCTTACAAGCTGTAATGATCTACACTTTTCATGAATTTTGCGCTTTCTCCTTTTATTCTTCAAGCAAACTCTTTTCTAGTCCCCGCAGAGTTAATCCGCAATATACATTTTAACCACAGTTACTTTTCATGCGGAAAACTCTGTTGGATAACTCTTCGGATATATGGAATTTCTGACAAAATACTGAATAGTAGTGGACGCATATATGCGTCCACTACAGTCCACGCAGAGTTATTCCGCTATATACATATTGACCACAGCTTACTTTTCATGCGGAAAACTCTTTCAACATTCAACTTTTTCCGCCACGGCGGATTTCAACTTTTAACTTTCAACTTTTAACTTTCAAGCAAACTCTTTGTAACCTTATGCCTGAACTCAAACTGCTTTCCGATCATTTTATTAACCAGTATTTTATCAGCCAGTTTACCCAATATCCCAAACGGCAATTCATATCTTATCTTATCTGTCATCCTTGTCTTTCCGGCGGCTTCTTCAAATATATGCTCATGAACCCAGCTTTTAAATGGTCCGCTGATCTGCGTATCTGTGATCTGTGAGTTTTCTTTAAACTCTGTAAGTCTTATCAGCCATTTATTTTTCAGAAATCCGAACTGAGTTATATCAAGCAATATCTCGCTCCCTTCTTTCAAAGGCAGATCCATTTTCAGGATCTTCACTTTTAT
>JAGQWH010000047.1 GCA_020437545.1 Ignavibacteriota bacterium | reverse complement strand
TCTACACACTCCGCACACTCCACACACTCCACACACTCCACACACTCCACACACTCCATACACTCCATACACTCCACACACTCCATACACTCCACACACTATATTTAAATCTCCCTCAATTAAAAAATCTTAATTCATTATATTGCACAATAAAAATTTAAAAAAAATAATTTGTCAGACAATAAAATAATTTTTTCCATGGTAGGCGTAAGTAAGACCTTCCCGCCAAACAAACAGGTATTAAAAAATATTTACCTTTCATTTTTTTACGGAGCCAAAATAGGAATTATAGGACTTAACGGTTCCGGTAAATCAACACTTTTAAAAATTATAGCAGGCATAGAAAAGAATTACGAAGGAGAAGTACATTTCACAAAAGATTATTCGATAGGATATCTTTCACAGGATCCGGAGCTTGATGAAACTAAGACAGTAAAAGAAATAATACAGGAAGGTGCACAGGAAGTTGTAGATGTTCTCAGAGAATACGAAGAAGTTAACAATAAATTTGCCGAACCAATGGATGATGACGAGATGACGAAGCTTATAGAAAGACAGGGAGAACTTACGGAAAAGATCGAACATCTTAACGGATGGGAACTCGATGCGAAACTAGAAAGAGCAATGGATGCCTTAAGAACTCCTGACGGTGATGAACCCGTAAAAAATCTTTCAGGGGGTGAGAGAAGAAGAGTTGCTTTGTGCAGACTTTTACTCAAAGAACCCGATATTCTTTTACTTGATGAGCCTACAAACCATCTTGATGCCGAGTCTATTGACTGGCTCGAACAGCATCTTAAGCAATATAAAGGAACTGTCATCGCCATTACACACGACAGATATTTTCTTGATAATGTTGCAGGATGGATACTTGAGCTTGACAGGGGAGAAGGTATTCCATGGGAGGGAAATTATTCATCATGGCTTGATCAGAAAACAGCCCGACTTGCACTAGAGGAAAAGCAGGAGAGCAAAAGAAAAAAAACTCTTGAAAGAGAACTTGAATGGGTACGTATGTCACCAAAGGCAAGACAGGCAAAGTCTAAAGCCAGACTTCAGAATTATGATAGGATGATGAATGAAGACAAAAAAAATAAAGAAGAACAGCTTGAGATATATATTCCAAACGGACCAAGACTTGGAAATAAAGTAATAGAAGCAGTAAATGTTTCAAAATCTTTTGGAGATAAACTTCTTTATGAAAATCTGAATATAACATTACCTCCCGCAGGTATAGTCGGGGTTATTGGAGCAAACGGAACGGGAAAGACAACGCTTTTCAGAATGATCCTCGGAACAGAGAAACCTGTCAGCGGCAATTTTGAAGTTGGAGATACAGTTAAAATAGGTTATGTCGATCAGGCTCACGCAAATATTGATCCTGAAAAGACTGTATGGGAAGTAATTTCAGAAGGCAATGAATTCATTAATCTGGAAGGAAAACAATTCAACTCTAGAGCTTATGTAGCCAGATTTAATTTCAGCGGTGCAGATCAGGGAAAGAAAGTCAGTATGCTCTCAGGTGGGGAGAGAAATCGTCTCCATCTTGCATTAACTCTGAAATCTGAAGCAAATGTTTTGCTTCTCGATGAACCGACAAACGACATCGATGTAAATACTCTTAGAGCACTTGAAGAAGGGCTTGAAAACTTTGCCGGCTGTGCAGTAGTGATCTCTCACGACAGATGGTTCCTTGACAGAATTGCTACTCACATACTTGCATTTGAAGGAGATTCAATAGTGGAATATTTTGAAGGAAGTTATTCTGAATTCGAAGAATATAAAAAGAAAAAGTATGGTTATGTTGAGCCAAAGAGAGTAAAATATAAAAAGCTTGTTGAGTAATAATTGTGAACAGATCAAAAAGTTCGTAAAGAGAAAAGGTATTCAGAATTTATTTAGTATTTTTCTTTATTGTGAATATTGTTTTACAAATAAAATCTTCTGCATTTAAATGTTTCTGATTTATAATTCAGAAAATTCAATATTTGAAATTATTAATAAATTTTTTAATTTTGTGAAATTTTTTTTAAATTAAATATTACGGAATATGAAAATTAAATTATTTATTACCTGCGCTTCAATTTTATGTTTTGTTTTAATTCTATCTGGTTGTTCAGATAGTGGCAAGGAAAAGGAAATAAATTCAAAGACCGATTTCGGAGGATTTGAAAGTCAGATTAAATGGGGAGAGCATCTTGTCCGGATAGGTGGTTGTGAAGATTGTCATACACCTAAAAAAATGACTCCAAAAGGACCAGTTCTTGATGAATCTTTGAAATTATCCGGTCATCCTGCTGGTATGCCTCCTCCTGATGTAGACAGGAAGGAAATGGAAAGTAAAGGACTTTCCGTAACACAGGATCTGACAGCATGGGTTGGACCATGGGGAATATCCTATGCAGCAAATCTTACACCGGATGAAACCGGAATCGGATTATGGCAGGAAAGTAATTTTCTGATTGCATTGCGGGAAGGAAAATATAAAGGTATGAAAGCAGGCAGAAGTTTGTTACCGCCAATGCCCTGGGAATTTTTTGAGCATATGTCTGATGATGAGATCAAAGCTATTTTTGCATATTTGAAATCCGTAAAACCAATAAAGAATATCGTACCTCAGGCAGAGCCACCTGTAACAGCAGGACAGACTCCCCCTGATTCAAGCAGTAAATAGTTTTTAATAAATAAAGTTAGTATAAAAAAAATCCATAGTGATAAAATCATTATGGATTTTTTTATAGTAATTTAGATTCTTAAAGATAAGGTTTTTTATGCAAACTCCATTTTAAGAATATCCGTCAGATCAGGTTTTCCGATTTCCTGTAATTCATAATTAACTCTGAAAGCAGGTTTTCTGAATTTGATCAGTCTCCTCAGATCTATAGGAGTACCTATTATCACTGAATCGCAAGGGATCTTGTTAATAGTTGCTTCCAGATCTTTTATTTGTTTATCACCGTATCCCATTGCAGGAAGCAGATGACCAATGTCCGGATATTTTTTAAAAGTGTCTTTGATTGTTCCTACGGCATATTCTCTCGGATCAATAATTTCTTTAGCTCCGAATTTTTCTGCAGCAATTGTCCCTGCTCCGTATTTCATCTCACCATGAGTAAGTGTAGGACCGTCTTCAATCACAAGCACTCTTTTATTTCTTATATGATCTTCATCATTACTGTTGTCCAGTGAAATTGGTGAAGCACCTTCGATGATTATTGCCTTTGGATTAATTTTTTCTACATTTCTTCTGACTTTAAGTACATCTTCAGGATCAGCAGAGTCAATTTTATTTATAACCACAATATCAGAGATAAGCAAATTTGTCAGTCCGGGATAGTATCGTAATTCATGACCGGCTCTGTGAGGATCAAGAACCGTAATGACAAGATCGCTTTTGTAAAAAGGCATATCATTATTTCCTCCGTCCCATATTATAATGTCTGCTTCTTTTTCAGCTTCTCTTATGATCGCTTCATAATCTGCTCCGGCGTAAATTACATTACCTCTTGCAACATGCGGTTCATATTCTTCCATCTCTTCTATAGTACATTTATGTTTCTTCAGGTCTGATATTGCAGCAAATCTCTGTACTTTCTGTTTGGCAAGATTTCCGTAAGGCATCGGATGTCTGATTGCAATTACTTTTTTACCAAAACTATTTAATATCTCCATTACTTTTCTTGAAGTCTGACTTTTGCCGGAACCTGTTCGTGATGCTACGACTGCTATAACGGGTTTAGTTGATTTTACAGCTGTCTGATCATATCCGAGAAGTTTGAAAGATGGTCCTGCAGCATTGATCCGGGCAGCTTTAGTCATAACATAATCGAATGTAACATCTGAATATGAAAATACAACTTCATCCGGTTTATGTTTTTTGATTAAGTTAAATAGCTCTTCTTCAGGCAGGATTGGAATTCCTTTAGGATACAATTTACCGCTTAATTCTGCGGGATATTTTCTGTCATCAATGAATGGAATCTGGGTTGCCGTAAACGCTATGACTTCGTAATCAGGATTATTTCTGTAGTACACATTGAAATTATGAAAATCCCTTCCTGCTGCACCCATAATAATAATTTTAATCTTTTTCATTTAGTTAGTATTAAGATTTATAAATAATATCACTTGTGTGATTTTTAATTTAATTTCGCACAAAATTAACTAATATTGAATTTATTTTTAATTCAAATAGCTGTCACAGTTTTCTTATAAATAGTCTGTATTTTTATCGATTCATTTCTGAATTTTGAAACATTACCGATTTTAAAATATATTGATTAAAATCTTATAATTAAATTAAGTCATTCTTATTATCAAAATTAATTTATACTTTTAGAAAATCATCTTTAAATTAAAAAGAGCAATAAGATTATGAAAAATTTATCCTTAATTGTATTTTTTATTTTTTTTGTTCTACCTTCCATTTTATTCGGTTCACCTAAAACCGGATTCAATGAACTCCTGATACTTACGGAAGAAAATCCTGATCTTGTCAGGGCAGCTCATCAGCTTGCAATAAGCAGAGATCTGCCGGTAAGTATTGTTTCTCCAAATAAGATCATGATCAATGTAATGTCAATTGAAGACGGCAAGCCGGTTTATATAGTGATCACTGATTTCGCAGATCCATATAACGGTGGCTATACGGCTTTTTATGATGAGATAATTAACAAAGTAAACATCTCGGATTCAAGAGTTGATTACGGAAAAGGAAGAGTTTTTGATTATTCTAATTCCGGAAATTATTTTCAACCGGTACTGAAAGATTTCCCTACATCCACTACTGTACTGATGGTACCTGAATCAACCAGGGACAGGGTATTTCTATTCGATGCATTCAGTGGTGATCTTATCGATTCAAATTTTATTCCGTCCAATTCTACGGAATTCTCAACTCCGATTCACGCTCTGCAGAAAGCTAACGGAACTGATATAATAGTTTCTGACCAGATTAAAGACGTGGTTCAGCGATTTGATCAGAACGGAATTTATAAATCAATTTTTGCTCCTTCTACAGGATTGAATAATGCAATACTGGATAATATTCGGGGAATGGCTTACAGACCTAATAATAATCTTCTCGTAACAGTTGGAAGCGGAGCAAGCGCTAACACTATTCAGGAATTTGACGCGGGTGGAAATTCTATAGGACCTTTTATATCGACTAATCTTACCAGTCCCTTCGGGATTCTGTATCTTCAGAATAATATTCTTGTTTCATGTTCATCGGCTCCAAACGATGTTTCAAAATATGATCTTAACGGAAATTTTGTTTCTTTATTTCATTCAAGTACAAATCTGAATTTTGCTGAACAGATGATTCAGCTTGGTAACGGGGATATTGTAGTAGCCGCTTTTAGTCTTCCGTCCGGACTTGTTATTCTTGATTCCACAGGAAATTATAAAAGGACTTTAAATGTGGTTACGGGAAACAGAGGTGTATATCTGCTGGGAAACGGTCACTATTTGACAACTAGCGGAACTGCTATTTATGAACTTGATTCAGCTTCGGGAGCGATCATAAGATCTCTTGTTACCAGTACAAATTTCAGTTTCAGATTTATTTCAGAATACGAACTGGTAAATCCGACTTTGAGATTAACGGTTAATCTGGAAAGTTGTCCATTGCAGAATAATTTTAAAGCCGAGCTAAGAAGTTCATCATCACCTTATAGTCTTATTGATTCATCTTCAGCCCTTGCCGGTTCGGGTATAGCATCTACTTTTAATTTTCCGAATGCTGCTAGCGGAGTGGGATATTATATTGTTGCAAAAAGTAATAACTCTCTGGAAACCTGGAGCAGTAATCCTCAAGTATTCAAATCGAATTTTCTAAATTATAATTTTACAACAGAATCTGCAAAGGCTTTTGGAGATAACATGGTTAACAACAACGGATCATGGTCATTTTATCAGGGCGATATCAATCAGGATGAATCTATTAACCTGGATGATGTTCTTCTTGTATATAACGATGCAATAAATTTTGTTTCAGGAAATGCAGTAACAGATCTTAATTGTGATAATCTTGTTGATCTCAGTGATCTGATCGCTGTATTCTCAAATTCTTCAAATTTTGTTCACGTCATAAGACCATAGTCTAGTTTACTGAAATATTTAAAGGGACCGGAAATTTATTTTTCGGTTCCTTTTTTAATTTATAAATAACTCAAGAATAATCCGGTTTTTTCCAAGCACTTAAAATCATTTATAGTGCCGCAATTATTAACCATCCGTACTTGTGTACCTGTTAAATTTTTTAAAATTATACCGGAGATTACAGCAAAGATAACTCTTTTTATAAACAATTATTTCTCCGCAAAATTAAAAAAAGGTTGTAAAAGGATAGATTGTTATATATAAATGAGCTTGCTGAAGAATTCAGAAAAACAGTAATGATTAGAAAGTAATTCAATTTATCCAAAATCTCTGTAAGTATATAAAGATATATTTTTAAATAATATATTTTAATTACATAACCAAAGTTATTCTTACCTGAATTCTTACTATAAATTCCCTAATACTGGAAAAATGCATTTTCACATTTGTTTAAAAATAACATTCGACAATTTAAAGAAATAAACTTATGTTTTAATTTTTTAAACAAAATGGTTTATATGTTAAGTGAAATAATTGATTTTTTATTTCCAAGAATTTCATTGATATCTGATAAAAGAATAGAATCCTGCAATTCCGGTCAGTATCTAAATGATGAAGATCTGATTTCCATTCCGAAAGTTACTTATGAAGATCTTAAGGAATTAAATGATAAATTATCTGCGGATATTTCTTTCAGCCACTTTTGTTTTTCGGAAGGAGATGAGTTTTCCAAGATCATATATCATTTAAAATACGGTGGGATGAAAAATCTCGGAATTTACTTAGGGGAAATCATAGGACATGAACTGCAGATTATATTTGAATCAAATAACATAAAAGATTTTGACTATATCATTCCTGTGCCGTTATTTAAAACCAAACTCAGGGAAAGGGGATTTAACCAATCAGAATATATATGCAGGGGTATTGTTCAATATCTTAATTCTGAAGTAGTTCAGAATATGGTTGTAAGAGTTCGTCACACTTCTACTCAGACAAAGCTCAGCAGAGAAGATAGGATCTCAAATATGAAAAATGCTTTTATAATCAATGAAGATTATAAAGAAATTATTTCAGGCAAACGAATTATTGTAGTAGATGATGTGGTCACAACTGGCTCTACTTTGAACGAAGTAATAAAAGTATTAAAGGAAAATAATTGCGGTTATGTTTTAGCCTGTACACTGGCGATGGCGAGGTAGTTTGTATTGAGTATTGAGTATTGAGTATTGAGTATTGAGTATTGAGTATTGAGTATTGTGTATTGTGTATTGTGTATTGTGTATTGTGTATTGTGTATTGTGTATTGTGTAGATGAAGTTAAAATTTAAAAACGTAAATCAAAATAACAAAAGATATCAAAACATTTAAGAAAATTCAGATAAATAACTAATCTTCTTAACCTGAATATTAGATTTTTTTTAATTTATCTGTCAATGCCAGAATATCATTTTCATTATTAAAAATATGGGCTGCAAGTCTGAGGAAGTTCTCTCTGAGAGCTATAAAAATTTTTTCCTTTTCAAGCTCACTTTGAACAAATTCATTTTTCGCCGGATCTTTATGACTGAAAATCAAGATATTGGAACGATGAACCGGTTCAAGATTTGACTCTATAACAAAATCCGTATCTTTCATTTCTTCAATAAACAGATCCTGTAAATTAAGTATATGTCTGAAAATATTGTCTACTCCGAGCTGAAGAAATAGATCTATAGATGATTCAAGACCTATCATGCCGAGAGTATTAGGTGTGGAATTTTCATACGCAGCACCGTCGTTTCTCAGATCGAGTTTGTAATCAAGGAAGTTTTTGAAGTTATAATTAATACTGGAAGTTGATACATAAGTCGGATCTACTTTCTCTTTAATTGATGGCGATATATATGCAAATCCTACTCCTGCAGGAGCCATCATCCATTTTTGAGAACCGGCAGAAAAAAAATCTATACCATGTTCTTTCATATTTATAGGGCACACGCCGGTGCCCTGAATTCCGTCTACTACTAAAAGGCAATTGTTCTCTTTACAGATCTTACTGACTGAGAGCAGATCATTTCTGAATCCAAGAAACTCAACTGAGCTGATTGTCAGAACTTTCACTTTATTTTCTCTTAAAGTTGTTTCAATATCTGATAATTTTATTTGTCCGTTAAGCGATGGTATCATCACGGTTTTGATTCCTCTTAGTTTTTCCTGATTAAGCCATGGATAAACCAATGCAGGAAATTCTGAATCAGCCACTGCGACGTGATCACCTTTTTCGAGTCTGACTCCATTAGCAAAAATATTAAGCCCGTGAGTAGTACTTCCTGTAATAATAATGTCATCTTTTTCACCGCCTATCAGTCCGGCACATTTTTCTTTTAAAGTATCCGATATTTTCATATTAAACAAACTCAGATTCTTATTTGTAAATGTAAATTCATCTATAAAATCAATGAGTCTTCTTCGGGTTTCGAGGGAATATTGAGAATAGTGTGCAGAATCAAGATAGACACAAGTTTCGGTAACGGGAAATAAACCCCTGCTATCAGATATATTTTTTATTTCAGGTAATAATGAAGAAGTTTCAGTAATTGTCATTTTAAATTAAAGTTTGATATTATGAAATATTGAAAAAAGTTAAATTCTGTATTTTACTTCTTTTTCTTTTTTGATTTTTTCTTAACTGTTACGGCAGCCGGTTCTTCCAGATTACTTTCAAACATTTTTTTATAAGCATCATAATAAAACATTATACTGTTGACATAATTGTAGGGTTCTTTCCAGTTGTCAAGAGTTCCATACGGTGGACGTTTAGTTTCCGGCCAGACAAGAGCATGGATCGAATCTTCTTTTGAAGATAGATATGGATAAGCTTCCTTTACATTTTCCCATAATCTGTAATCTTTTTCAAAATATGCTGTGATTGTCATAGCATCAATGACTCTTCCAAGTCCGGCATTATATGCAGCTAGCGCAAATTTATATTTATCCTCACCCAGATCCCTGAACTGTGATACCAGTGTAGCATAATAATATATTCCTGCAATAACATTGTTTTTTGGAGTCTGTGTTTCTTCAAGACTTAGCTGATTCTGCAGACCCTGACCAGTACGCGGCATTAGCTGCATTAAACCGAATGCACCTGCGTGAGAACGCGCATTGGCATTAAAATAGGATTCCTGTCTTATAATGGCAAAAACTATCCTCCAGTCCAGATCATAATAATTACATTCACGTTTAATATCTTCCCCAAGTTCGGCTACAAGATTATCAATATTTCCCAGTTTGAATTCTTTGCTTACCATCTGGATCTTATCATTTATTCTTTCAAGATCTTTTACATTAATTGATTTTGCTTTCTGCTTGAAGTTGGCATTTGAAGTAAAAAGATCAAAAAGCGTAGGCCAGTCTTTCAGAAGATTTTCAACATAGAGATTATTATCAAATGATTTCTTTTTAATTACTTCATCAAAATCTTTAAATTCAGTTTTATCTGTGACGGTAGGAGAGGTTACAATATTCTTTTCGCTGCTGGCAATTTCCTTTAAATCATTGGCTGACTTTGAATAAATACTTGATTCATTATATGAATAGAAAAAAAGTGTGGCTGCCATTACCACAGGGACAGTTAGAATAAAGGTCTTTTTCAAAATAAAAATTATATCCGGGAAATAATTAACTTAATTTTTTGAAATTTTAAAAAGAATAAGGTAATTTAAATTAACAAAACATATATATTTGGAAAAAGTTTTACAATTGAAAATTTAATGATTAGTGGCTGAAACTCATATTTTTTAAAATTGACTTAACTTAAAAATAAATGCGTTTTTATTGATTCATTAAAAAATTGAATTGTAATTTTAAACGAATTTAAATAAATTGCAGGAATTATAAAGCAAAAAGTATTAATGAAAAAAACAACAAAAAGTTTTAAAGAAGCCAATTACAGATTAACACAGCAAATTACAGCTAAAAAAAATCAGGCAAAGAAAAGAGATCCTTTCAAAGAAAGAGGAGTTAAAGATTATATAGATATTTTTGATGCAAGACTTCTGACCAGATTTCTTAATGAACAGGGAAAGCTTCTTCCGGCAAGAATAACTGGAGCAACAGCTAAAATGCAAAGAAAACTGACAACTGCCATCAAAAGAGCAAGACATCTTGCAATTATTCCTTTTGTAAGCGAAGGTACAAGATATTAACATCTCAAAAATTTAAATTTTTAAAGCTCTTATGTTTAAATTAAACATAAGAGTTTTTTATTTTAATTTTATTATGATAATGAAAATAAATAATTTTAGAAATTTTTTAATCATACTTCTGCTATTTGCAACTCAGATAGCATGTAAAGCTCAGACTGACAGTTCCCTGATAATTGGGAATTTCAAAATCAGTAAAGTTACTGACGGCGATACATTCAGATTTGAAAATCTTGATAACTCGGTTAGGTTACTCGGTATTGATACGGAAGAAACGTTTAAGACAGAAGATGCTGAGCAAAAGACAAATGAACTTGCCCAAAACTGGGAAGCATACTATAAAGCAGAAAGAGGTGACAGTAAAATGCCTGTTAAGGCAGATTCACCATTCGGATATGAAGCCTGGAAATGGGCTGAAGAATTTCTGAAAGATGCTGATCATGTAAGACTTGAAACTGAAGCAGATGACAGAAGTGTGGATATGTATGGCAGATATCTGGTATATATGATCGTAATAATGAAAGACGGAACTGAGGTCAATTATAATATAGAATGTGTCAGACTTGGTTATTCACCATATTTTAACAAGTACGGAAACAGTACAAGATTTCATGAAGCATTTACAGAAGCACAGGAATATGCCAAATCCAACAGTCTTGGAATATGGGATCCTGAAAAAAAACATTATCCTGATTATGAAGAACGAATTGTCTGGTGGAATAAAAGAGCAAAACAAATAGAAGATTTTGAAAAGAACTACAGCGGAAAAGAAAATTATCTGAATCTGAACAGTGATAAGGATTTCAATTCTCTGGGTGAATATATTGGTCAGGAAATAACAGTGTTTGGCGGTATAAGTAATATTATGACAAAAAAATTTCCTTACCTTCTCAGAATTCCGCATTCAAAGAAAGAAAATTTTGATATAGTAGTTTATGAGGAAAATGTCGGATTGCTTAATGAGATTAATATTGAAGACAAGAAAGAATATTATATTTTCGCCAAAGGTATTCTCGAATCATACAAAGACGGATATCAGATCGTACTGAAAAATAAAGATCAGATCTGGATGGAAGATTAGGTTGATTGTAAAACAAGGTCAAAGTTTTTTTAATACTATTGCAGTAATATCGTCATATTGCGGAGTATCAACGGCAAATTCTAAAAGCGAATGATTGATCTCTTCCAGAATTTTTTTTGAAGAACATTCTTTGCAATTTTTCATTATGTCAGTTAATCTGTCATCACCGAATTCTTCACCTGTTTTATTCATAGCTTCAGTCACACCGTCAGTGTAAAATACCAGCACATCATCTTTTTCCAGATTAATTTTTCCTACTTCATAGTTAATACCAAAATCAAGAATCCCGATCATAAAACCGCCTTCCGTAAGAGGAATAATTTTATTTTCATGAAGAAGGTAAGGGGGATTATGACCTGCATTAATATATTCAAAAGTATTTTGAGCTGAATCAAGAATTCCCCAGAAAAAAGTAATGAATTTTTCCGAAGATGTATTTTCATAGATCAGTTCATTTATCTTTTCCGTAACTTTTGCAATATCAAAATCAATTTCTGTATATAATTTGAGATAGGAATGAACAGCAGACTGAATATTTGCCATCAATAAAGAAGCGGGAGTACCTTTTCCGGAGACGTCCGCTATGACAAGCGCGGTTTTGGTATCAGTAAGTTTTATAATATCATAATAATCTCCTCCGACCTGCAGGGCAGATATATTTTCACCGGCTATATCATATCCGGGAATTTCAGGTATTATATTAGGTAAAAGCGCTAGCTGAATTTCACGGGCGATCTTGAGTTCATTTTCTATCTTTTGCTTTTCAAGGAATTCTCTGAAAAGTTCGGTATTCTGAATAGAGATCAAAGAAAGATTTACAATGGATTCGAGGAATTCAATATCGGTGTCTGAGTATGAAGTCTTATTAAGTTTTTTACCAATACAAATGATATAGTCGATCTCATTTTTTATTATAGTCGGGATCACAATTTCAAAACCATGTTTATACAAGAAATCAAGAAAAGGAACGGAAGAATTGCTTTGTAAAATCAGAGTAGATTTAAATTGTTCAGGTATAATACCGGCCGGGAATAATTTTTTAAGATCGAACTCAGATATATCGATCTTTTTATTTTCTTTAAGTAAATTAAATTCACCCGATTTATCGCGGGCAATAATTATAAAGTCTTTGATCCCAAAATTACCAAGCAGCGAATAACTTAAAAGTTTAATTATATTTTCTCTGTTTGTAAAATTAGAATTGAACTCTTTTCCAAGTTCGGATAAAGAACTTAACTGTCTGACTTTAACATTCAGATTATTGTTGAGATTATTAAGCTGGTTGAACTTGATTGTGTTTTCAATAGCAGAGGACGAGATATTGAGCATGGTTTCGATGAAAATGATCTCATTTTTAGAAAGTTCGGTGTTGGTAAGCTTTTTACCAAAACAAATCAATCCAAGATATTTATTCTGAAAATAGATCTTAAAGAAATATTTAAGACCTGAATTATTTATAAAACCCGATTTATCTTCAATATCATCATATTCAAAAACAGACATTTTAGGAAAATCAATTTCAGCATAAGTATTAATTAATTTAGGATCAAATCCTTTTGCTGCTTCGATTGCAAATATATTCGGATTCTCATTTTCTGTTTTAAGCAGGATCATACCTTTTGCAATAAGCATTTTCCCCATAATGCTGAGAAGAATATTATTAAGAATATATTTAAGATCAAGTTTACTGGTTATTAATTGTGAGAATTCTATAAGAGAGTTTAATTCGAGTTGTTTCTGAGCGGGATTATGATTATCCATTTATAATTGATTTATTGACTCTGAAGTGATTTAAAGAGAGTCAATGAATTTTCTTCTGAATTATTGTGAACATATTCTATTTTGTTCATGAATTTTTTCATGATCGGAACTCCAAGTCCCCCAACTTTAAATTTGCTGAAATATTCTTTCATATCAGGGTTTTTAATATCATTTGGATCAAACCCTTTTCCTTTATAATTCATTATTATAATAATCTGATCTTTTTCAAACTTTATCTCCATTTCAATGTGTTTGTTTTCATCATAATGGTGAGCATGTTTTATAATATTTGTGCAGGCTTCATCCACTGATAAAATAATCTGGTTTATGGATCTTTCATCAAATCCATAGCTTGTAGCTTTAGATTCAATAAAATCTCTGACCAGCGCAAGATTTTTTGTGGAGCTTGCAAACAATATTTTATTGGGGTTGCTCATATCCGGATTTAGCTGAATTTTTCAATAGCAGATTTTTCTTCTTTATAAATTTCGAATAATATGGGGAAACCCAGCATATCGAATATGTTATAAATTTTTTCGCTCATTCCGCAGAGCTTTATGTCACCGGAATTTTCGCGGGCATTTTCAATAAACGCCATAAAGACCCCAAGACCTGCACTGCTGATATAAGTAAGCTTTTCAAAATTTACGACAATTTTATAATTCTTTTCAGAAAGTACTTCTTCAAAACTTTTTTCAAGCTCAACAGAAGTATGGGCATCCAGGAATCCGTTTAAACTAAGAATAGTAATATTATCCTGTTGTTTTTTATTGATCGAAAATTCTTCCATTATATGTAATTTAAGTTTTGAAGCAAAATCCTAAAAATTAACTTTAAAATAAATGGTAATTTTTAAAAAAAATATTTTTTATATTTCGGAAAAATCAAAATTTAAAATGAATACCACTGTTTTTCATAGATTATAATTCGTAATTAAAGTATATTTGTTGCATTCATGAATAAATTTGTTAATCTGGTTAATAAAACCGGGAGAGTAGTAATTGGTGTGTTATCCGGCACTTCAGTAGATGGAGTGGATGTTGTACTTTCAAAGATAAGCGGAAAAAGTACCAAAACAAAAATAAAGGTAGTTGATTTCCATACTTACCCGTTAAAAGCGGATTTAAAAAGATTCATTTTAAAGTGTTCTTCAGAAAATTCAGGAAATGCTGAAGATTTATGCAGGTTGAATTTCATGATAGGAAATTTATTTGCTGATTCAGTTTTGAAGATCATAAAAAAAAATAAACTTCAAACAAAAGATATAGACTTGATCGGATCTCACGGGCAGACAATTTTCCATTACCCATTTAATAATAAACTTTTCTCTTTAAATTCAAAATCAACACTTCAAATTGGTGACATCTCTGTCATTTCAAATAAAACAGGTATAACGACGGTTGGAGATTTCCGAACCGGTGATATTGCAGTCAATGGAGACGGAGCTCCACTGGTGCCTTATCTTGATCATATTCTGTTTTGCGACAGGAAAAAAGACAGGGTGCTTATTAATATCGGTGGAATATCAAATCTGACTATTCTTAAAAGAGCCTGCAGACAGAATGAAGTTATAGCGTTTGATTGCGGTCCGGGTAATATTTTACTTGATTATCTTACAAATAAATATTTTAATAAAAAATTTGATAATAATGGATCAATAGCCTCAACGGGAAAAGTAAATGATAGTCTGTTTGATGCTATCTGCAAAAGTGATAAATACTTCAAAAAATCTCCTCCTAAATCTACCGGTCGGGAATATTATTCGGAAAATTTTATTAAAAGTATTCTTGTAAATTTTAAAAAGACCGATCATAAGGATATTTTAAATACATTTACAAAATTTACTGCATACGCAATTTTTTATAATTTAAGAAAATATAAAAAGGACGAAATAATTATAAGCGGGGGAGGAGCCAGGAATTCATTGCTTATGAAATATATAAAAGATTATTTCAATGAAAGTGTAGTCAGAAGAATTGATGATAACGGGATCAATTGTGATAATAAAGAAGCGGTATTGTTTGCAGTTCTTGCAAATGAACTTGTAAACGGAATCAAAACCAATATGCCATCTGTAACAGGTTCTGACAGAAATACATATCTTGGTAAAATTAGTATAGCTTAAGTATAAAAAGATGAATGATAAAGTTGCAATAGTAACAGGCGGTACCGGTGCACTCGGAAGGTTTATTGTTAACAAATTTGTCGACGAAGGAATCAAAGTTTATGTGCCTGCCAGAAGTACCGATGAATTTAACAATGTTTTTGATACTTCACAGGATAAGGAATCTGAATATTTTAAATTAAGAAAGATCTACTGTAAAACATGTGATGCGGAGAGTGAGACATCAGTCAAAGAATTTGTAGAAAACGTTGCGGCACTTGAAAAAGGTAAAATTGATATTCTGATAAATACTGTCGGAGGGATTTCAGCGGCTGAAAATGTTACAGAATTGTCAACTGAGATTCTAGATAAAATGATAAATTTAAATTTTAAGACAGCATTTTATTTCACACGTGAAACAGCAAAGGTCATGAGTTTTAATAATTACGGAAGAATTGTATCAATCGGAGCAATTGCCGGAACAGAAATTTCTCCGGGCAGATTTGCTTATTCATTTTCCAAAGCAGGAGTGATCAGTCTTATGGATACAATAAGTGAGGAACTGAAGGATAAGAATATCAGATGCAATACATTGATTCCCGGAATAATAGATACACCGGCCAACAGGGAATGGGGAAGTGAAGAAGATATTAAGAACTGGGTCAAGCCACATGAAATATCAGAAGTCATTTACGAAATTATATCAGATAAATTTTCTGCATTAAGATCGAGCCGGATAAAATTATATGGCTCATATTGAAAAAATATATTTAAATTAAATTCACATCAAAAATAAATGAAAATAATAGTAACAGGAGGAGCCGGGTTTTTGGGATACCATATTGCTCAAAAAATAAACCGGATAACTAATTTTAATGAATGCGTGTTTTTTGACATAGCAGAGTTTGAAACGGGAGATTATGACAAGGACATTAAATGCATTTACGGTGATGTCAGAGATAAAAAACAAATGGATGAGATCACAAAAGATGCAGATGTAGTAATTCATTGTGCTGCAGCATTGCCATTATGGAAGAAAGAGGATATTTATGAAACGAACATAGACGGAACCAGAAATGTGCTCGACAGTTCGCTGAGAAATAAAGTTAACAGAGTCATTCATATTTCATCAACTGCGGTATATGGAGTTCCTGATGTCCATCCTCTTTATGAAACTCATCCCAGACACGGCGTAGGTCCTTACGGTGAAAGTAAAGTTAAAGCTGAAGAAGTATGTGAAGAGTACAGGGAAAAAGGATTACCCATTTGCATATTGAGACCTAAGAGTTTTATCGGAACTGCCAGACTTGGTGTCTTTCAGATTTTATATGACTGGGTAGAGTCGGGTGTTAAGATTCCGATCATTGGAAACGGTAAGAACAGGTATCAGTTGTTTGAGGTAGAGGATCTTGTAGATGCTATTTTACTTGCTTCCACTTTGCCATTGGAAAAGATCAATGATACTTTCAATGTAGGAGCAAAAGAATTTAAAACTGTAAATGAAGATGTAGGAGCAATGTGTGAATATGCAGGGACAGGAGCCAGAGTCATGTCTACTCCGGCGAGTTTAATTAAACCTTTATTAAGATTTTTTGAAATATTAAATGTCTCGCCTTTGTACAAATGGATATACGGGACGGCTGATACTGATTCATTTGTATCAATTGAAAAAGCTCAGAATCAGCTTGGCTGGGATCCGAAATATTCAAATTCACAGGCTTTAATAAGATCATATCAGTGGTATCTGGATAACAAACATACCATTCAGCAAGGAACCGGGGTCACGCACAGGATTGCGTGGAAACAGGGAATATTGTCTTTCTTTAAGAAATTTTTATAAATTTAATTTTTATTTAATGAGAAAATTTATTTTAGATATTAATCAATCTAACGGAGAATTGATCGAGAAGATCAAATGTTCAAGTCCGGGAGAGGTTGCTTCAGGAGTTAAACTTGCAAGAAAGGCATTTAAGGTCTGGAGTAAAACACCTTTGAAAAAAAGAATTGCATTGTTTAAAAATATAGCACGGGATCTTCATAAAGAAAGAAAAGAGATAGGTGATCTTATTACGAAAGAGATGGGTAAAGTTAACAGATCTGCTGTAGGTGAATGTGAAGGTACATCATATGCTATTGAGGAAAATATAAAGCTGGCTGAAAAAGCTGCTGAAACAGAAATCTTCAAAGAGGATAATTTAGTAACCGAGCTTCACAGAGCTCCGTTAGGTGTGGTTGCAGTTATTACTCCATGGAATTTTCCGGTAGGAATGCCTGAGTCATTGCTGTCACCTGCCATCCTGATGGGAAATACAGTTGTTTTCAAACCATCAGAAAACACGCCTCTTACGGGTAAAGCTATTTATGAAATTTATAACAGATATCTTCCAAAAGGTGTAATTAATTTATTGCAGGGAGCGGAAGAAGTCGGGGAGCAGGTTATTAATTCGGATATAGATATGGTAGCATTCGTCGGTTCACAGGCGGTCGGAAAGAAGATAATGGAAGCGTGTTCCAAGAATCTGAACAGACTGGTTTTAGAGCTTGGCGGAAAGGATCCTATGATCATACTGAAAGATGCAGATCTTAAAAAAGTTGTACCCTATGCAGTACACGGATCACTCAGAAATTCCGGACAGGTATGTGTATCAGTTGAAAGGATTTATATAGAAGACAAATTAGCACCGGCTTTCGAAAAACTTGTTCTTGAAGAGGTAAAAAAATACAGAGTCGGAGACGGATTTGATGATGTGGATATGGGACCAATGGTAAGCGAGGCTCAGAGAAATCATGTAATTGAACAGATCGAGGAAGCGAAGAGAAAAGGCGCAAAAATTCTTTTAGGCGGAGAGAAAATTGACAGAGACGGATTTTTCATTGAACCAACTGTAATAACCAATCTTTCCGATAAGCATGATATAATGGTAACTGAGACTTTCGGACCGGTAATCTGTATTCAAAAAGTAAAGAATGCTGAAGAGGCAATTGAAAAAGCAAACAATTCTGTATTCGGACTGGGTGCTACAGTTTGGTCCAAGAATTTTTCAAAAGGCAAGAAAGTAGCAGAACAGATAGAGTCAGGAATGATCGGAGTAAATCAGGGCATCGGCGGTGTATCAGGTACACCGTGGGTAGGAGTAAAACAGAGTGGATTTGGTTATATAGGCTCGGTGGATGGCATGAGACAGTTTACCGCGATAAAGAAGATCTCTTACAGGAAAAAGTAATTTCTATAAATTATTAATGTTTAATATTGCCTCTGCTATGGAAGTAGAGGCATTTTTTTTATATTTTTTTTCTGAATTATACAAAGTTTTAAGTTCATCCCATTTTATCCCGATATCTGTTTGTTTTGGAATTAATTGATCATCAATGATCTCATCTCCTTCTTTGAAATTTAATTCACAGGCATATAATTTTTCAGGATTCTTGTAATCAAAAACCGGAGGACCGAATCTTCTGCATATAACAGGTCTTGCCTCATAGATCATGCAGCTGCCATTCTCATCTAGAGCAGGGCAGGGAATTTCAGGCTTAACAAAAAACTCATCTGATTCATTTTTATGATGTCCAATCAAATTAATATACCTTTCAGCTTTTGATTTTAAAAATTCCTGTTGTGCAATATCCAGATTATTTATATGGGAAATAATTACTTCTGAATCAAGCATTGTGATTCGAAATATCTGGGAACAGCATTGGGAGCAACCCTTTTTGCATTTGATCTGATCACCATGTAAATCAGCATTTCTGTTAAACTCATCCTGAATTAATCCGGTGAGGTTAATATATTTTTTTGAAAATGACTTATCCAGCATATCTAATTATATAATAATCTTTATTTATAAAATTCAATATTCTGTTTGAAAAATACTTAAATCAGAATTGAAATGGAACAGTGAATTTTAAATTAAAACTTCTAGCCGGTGCCATTGCATAATATCTGTATCTGCTTAAATGATCGGTATACTTTTTATTTGTAAGATTTGAAACAGAAAAATCCACGGAAGCAATTGCGCCGGACATAATATAATCAAAACCAAGTCCGATATCTAACAATGTATATCCTTCGGAAGTTGCTTCAAGGGGATCGACATTATTCTGAGAAGAAACGATCTTTGCTGATATATTGAAATACGGATTATAAAAAGAACTGAAACCATTATCCTGAAACTTTAATGTAATAATATTTTTCGCAGGGGGAGTATAAGGTAATGGTTGTAAAGTCTGAATATTTTTTGTTTTCACATAATCACCTGCAAGTGTAAAAATCATCCAATTAACAGGCTGAATCTGAATGTTGTATTCATATCCCCAAAATGTACTGGATGCCTGTGTTATAAAATATACAGGCAGATCACTCTCAGGATCCGTCAATCCGGAAGGAGCAGGATATATAAAGTTATTAACTTTATTTCTGTAAAATGAAATTTCAGCATTTATGTATTCCGATCTGATTCTTGCGCCTAAATCAATATTTAATGATCTTTCAGGATCGGGATTTTGTGAAGAGTCCTGTATGATCAGACCTATGTCATATCTTCCTGTTCCTTCATGAACACCATCAGCATAAAGATCGAATTCAGATGGAGGACGCCAACCGCTTCCAATGTTTGCAAAAATATCAAGATCTGACATTGGTTTATACACCAATCCTGCTGACCCGGAAAAAGAACTGAAATTCAGATTGTTTGGTGAAACAACTTTTAAAGGATTACCAATAGAATCAGTTTCGAAAACAGTTTCTTTAATGTTTTCATATTTCGAATCAAATCTTCCGCCTGCTGATAAGGTAAAGTGCCTTAATTCCATTTTTTCCATCAGATATATTCCGAAATCATATGCATTATAATTGGGAATAAGCTTTTCATCACCCAGGCTTTGATTGTTCAGTGTACCGAATGATAAGCCAACGGCTCCGTTAATTTTGTTTGTTAAATTATGATTTAACTTAAGATCGGCGTTAAGAGATTTTAAAAATAGATTTAATGAAGCATTGTCAACAGTCTTATCTTCAGCAGATTCATATTCTTTTCTGCTTTGAGTTTCATAAGAAAACACAGGCTCTAACTGCAAATTTTCATTGAAGAACAAAACTCCTTTTGCTTCAAAATGATTTGTTATTAATTTCTGATTTGGAGTAGCATTTGGATCTTCAGCCGGATTATCATGCAATTGTATTTCCCGGGAAAAATTCTGATACTCAGCACTGATTATTCCAATATTACTTTTATACCCCATCTTGAATCCACCTTCAAATTCATTGTTGCTGCTATTGGAGAGAACCCCTCCTTCAATTAAATTTTCGCCTTCAGGAGTATTTACAATTAACTCTCCGTCAGGTGTTTTAATATTACCGCCTTTTCTGTAACCTGCAAAACCCTTGACACCAAAGTTTTCTGTCCCAAATCCCAGCATTAAATTTAATATTCCTTCGCTATTCATTGAAAAACCATTAAGATCAAAATTACCATAAGTTATATTTTTATTCATTGACGAAAACTGAATAGGTTTTGAAATAATATTTATGACACCTCCAATACCGTCAGCTCCGTACATAAGACTGGCAGGACCTCTCAGAATTTCAATCCTTTCAAGATCAAAAAGGCTGATCTCAGGTGCATGTTCATCTCCCCATTGCTGGGATTCGTGTTTTACACCATCCTGAACTACAAGAACGCTTTGAGAAGTTAATCCACGGATAACAGGCTTTCCGATAGAGTTTCCGGTTGAAAAATTATTTACACCGGGAATATTCTGAATCGTATTTGCAATATTCTCACCTCTGATTTTACTTAAAGTTCTTGCAGATATTGATGAAACTGAAAATGTAGAATTGGAAATATCCACCGGACTAAAGGAACCTGTTACATCAATGGTTGGGGTTTCGAATAAACTTTTTACTAAAACTATATCAAAAATTTTATTATTTGTATCTATTAGAATTTTTACGGTCTTATCTGAATAACCGTCACGGGTTAAGTAAATATGATATTCTCCATAAGGAATTGAATTAAAAAAATATTGACCATTAATGTCACTGGTAGTTTTAATCGCTAATTCCTGAATTGTCAGATTGGCATATTTTATAATTTTCTCATCATTTGAGAAAACGGTTCCGCTTAAATCAGCAGATTGAGAATGAGCAAGCTGAGTGAACAATATGAGGAGAATGAATATTTTTAGATTATACCTTTTCATTGTATGGTGAATTTGGAAATTAATAACGATCTCTTTCAAATTTTATTATTCCGGAAAAAAAAGATAATATCAGATTCAACTTTATTTTCATTTCAATAAATAAAGTTGGATCATTTTTTTAAATAAGAATTTATTATCAGATCCGGTCTGTAAAGTGTGGAAAATTTATTTCAGATAGAAATTATATTTCGGAAGGAGGTGATCTTCCAGAATTGACATTACAAAAATTAATTGAAGTTGGTAATGTAAATGGGGTTTTTTGAAAAGTGAAAACTGTATAAAAATTCAGATCAAATCTACTTGATATAAGAAAAGGACATGAAAGCTTTTCCAGATTCAGACATATTTTACAGAAATCTTTATTATGATTATGATTATGATTATGAGATTCTGAGTGATGGTGAAGAATTTCTGTTCCGCTATTTAATGATAAAAAAAGAATTACAAATAAAAGTGAAGTAAACTTCCGGATCTTTTTTATTTTATCTGATTTTTTCATTCAATGATCAATTTAATTCGATTCCTGTATCATTTTTTAAATCAGTTTCTGAATTACAACAGATTTTAATATTTTTTGATAACCTTCTGTTTATTAAATGCGAAGCAGCTATGATGAAAGCTCCCAGAGGAGCTATCAGAAGAAAAAATATATTATCCGTATCAGAAAATTCATGATTAGAATTTAATTCATGCGAATGATTATGAAAAAGAGTATGACCTGCAATTATTATAAGAAATCCCGTAAGGAATAATAAAAAAGGGTAGAGTCTTTTATGATGGTTAAAGTAACCGTGTTTAAATGTGAACGCGCCAATTATCAGACTTACAGCTATAAAAATATATTCAACCAAAGGGTTTGCTATAAACTGCAATCCGAACATCGGGAGAAAAACGATTATGAAAGGCATCAGTGCACAATGAATTGCGCATATCGTAGAAGCTGAAAAACCCAAAAGGTCCAGCTTTAAAGACAGGTTATGTTTTATAGTTTTTATCATACTCTATTTACGAATCATTTGCAAAATAGATAATATTATAAAATTTAACAATGTCTAATTTTGTAGGAATACCTGAGACA
>JAGQWH010000046.1 GCA_020437545.1 Ignavibacteriota bacterium | reverse complement strand
CCGTATGCCCAGTAGCCGCCCATCATAATTCCGAGTCCTAGTATCATTCCGGAAAACAATAGCCACGGCATGGAAAATTTTATCCAGTCATTATATCTGTTTTTCATAAGCGTACCGATCGCAAAACAGAACGGCGCTGCAAGTGATGAGAAACCTAAAAACAAAGTCGGCGGATGGATAGTGATCCAGAAATTCTGAAGCAGGGGATTTAAACCTCTGCCTTCTGCAGGCATAAAACCAACTTCAACCTCGCCGGCAAATTTTTCCCATACATATAGGAATGGAGATTTCAGAATTAATATTAATCCGAGGAATGCTATGATAAGAGTAAACACAGACATGACCTGAGGTTCGAGCCGGTCACCTTTGGAAACATAATTCAAAAGAAAGATACCTATGATAGCCGTCATGGTAGTCCACAGCATGAAGCTTCCTTCCTGCCCGGAATAGAAAGTGGACATCAGAAGCGGTATCTGAAGATCGGTGCTGCTTTGTTCCCAGACATACGCAAACTGAAACTGATGAGTAAAAATCAGATACATCAGATATGCTGCTGTAGAAAGAACGCCTACTGCAGTTAGATGATAAAACAGTCTGCCGAAGCTTAAAAATTTTTCCTTACCGAGATGAGTGAGATAATAACTGACACAGGAAAGCAGTGCAGTCGAAAAAAATATATATACTAATATCTTTCCTACCATAGTATTATTGTTTAGTGTGGTGTAAAATAATTAAAAATAAGATCCGGTTATGAAACATCAATTATGCCGGTAACACTGCATCATAAGATCTCTTGCCGTAAATAAAAAAAACACATTAAGGAAAAAAAATTTATAACAGTATATAAATATTTAGCTGCCGGTAAAATATATATTTAATTTTCCTTTTCAAGTTTTTTTACTTTGCCGTCAAGTCTCCACATATATCCGAAGATCCCGATCCAGATGATCAGAACTATCAGCATTACCACATACATAGAGTTTGTTTCAAGAAAGTCGTATAGTGAACCCATTATCCTGTTATGCTCCTTAAGTGTTTTAAATTTAATCTTTCAATTCTTACTTTAATATTCAGACACCAGAAAAAAAGCAGAGTAAATCCGAATAATGAAGTCAGAAAAATAGATAACATGGTACTGTCCATGTTTATTTTTCCCTGCGTATTTACAATCGGATCCGGGTGCAGACTCTCTACCAGTCTCGGCATTATAAATACGAAGAAAGGCACAGTGACTGCTGCTATAATTGAATATACGGATGAAAGTTTTGCACGCTGCTCATCCGAGTCGATGGCTGACCTTAAAGCAAAGTAAGCTCCGTAAATTAAGAGTAAAATAAAAATTGATGTCTGTCTCGGATCCCAGTTCCAGAATGAACCCCAGCTGAACTTAGCCCAAAGCGATCCTGTTGCTGTTGCAAGTATACAGAACATGAATCCCAGACTGGCAGCTGAATAAGATCTTACATCAAAATCATTATCCCGTGTTTTCAGATATCTGATCGAGTAGTACATTGACATAAAGAACGCAAGCACTGCGATCCATGACATTGGGACATGAAAATATAAAATTCTTGCTTTATCTCCGAGCGCCGGTATGAAAGGGATCGGCAGAATTATACCGGCTATGATAACTCCCGATATAATGACTAAAATTGATATTTTTAAAATTGAATTCATATTATATATCTTTTTTTTATCAGATGAAAAAAATAAAACTATTTAGGAATTGGCATTCCCATGCTTTCATAAATTCTTTCTATTTCATTTTTATTCTTCATTGCTTCTTCATTTGACGGATCAGCTTCCAGCACCATTCTGTAATACTTCAATGCCGGTCTGTATTTTTCTCTTGCCGGGAGAGTTGCATCAAACATAAGATAATTACCTGCTTCCAGACATTTTTCTATTACAGCTTTTTTGTTAGCTTCTGATTTATCGGATTCATATGCTGAAATAGATTTATCAGCTGCTGCAGAGATCTCAACCGCTTTTTCATCAGTCTCGCCGTCAGATTTTTTTTCCGTTGATGATTTGGTTTCTGAAGATGATTTATTTTCAGTAGAGCTATTATTTTCAGTCATTGTGGAAGATGTAGAATGCGGATTCGGAGTATTTGAAACTTCATCCGTTTTTTTCTCCTCCATTTTAGAGCAGCCCGAAATTAAAATTAAAGATAAAAACAATATTGACGGAATTCTCATTTATTTTTGATTTAATAATTTAAAAAATTAGTTTACAAATTTACGATTAAAAATCGTTTAATATAATTCAAAATATTAATCTTCCCATACATATTTAAAAAGCATAAGAGAGACAGTCGTGACAACAATTGAATAGGAAATCAATATTACAAATTCTTCATAAAGAATCCCTGTCTCCACCCCTGAAGCCGAAAGTTTTGTAGCATTTATTACCGTTACAAGCAGCGGTATCAGTACCGGAAATGACAGTACGGGATAAAGCGTACCTTTGGAATTTGCTTTGGAGATAATTGCGGCTATTATGGTTGATGCCGAAACAAGCCCGATATTTCCGATGCCTATAACCAATATAAAACCCCATAAGTTCTTAATCTCATAATCCGTGATCATTATGAAAAGGATAGTGATAAGAAAATTCAGTATCAGAGTTAAGACAAAATTGAATAAAAGCTTTCCCGTAAAGACTCCTGAAGAATCAACGCTCATCTTAAGCGCTACAGATGTTTCCTTTTCCTCTTCCTTTACAAACGTTCTTGATAAGCCGCCGGATGCTGAAAAAAATATTACTATCCATAGAAGACCGGACAGGATTTCATTTTCAACTTTTTCTTCACCAATGGCAAATCTTATTATCGAAATTGAAACCAGTACGAACATTATAAGAGCATTAAGAGCATATCTTGTTCTTAATTCAGATATAAGATCTTTTTTGAATACGATTATAGTTGACCGGAAAAAATCACTCATCATTTATAATCCTCTATATTAATAATTTCGCTGCAATATTCTTTTTCTCTGTCATTATTTGTAGCTAAAATAAGTAAACCTTTTTCTTTTTGTTCATCACAGATATTCTTTATAAGGTCTTTGCCTTCTTTGTCGAGGTTTGATCCGGGTTCGTCTAATATCAGAATTTCAGGCTGATTCATTAGAGCGAAGGCAATTTTTAATTTTTGTTTCATGCCGGTAGAATAAGTTCTGATCACATCATTTCTTCTTTCATACATATTAACTTTATTAAGATAAAATTCTATTCTCTCATTCTTTTCTGATTCAGTTGATTTTCCGTCAGACTTGAGTTCATAAAAAAAAGTAAGATTCTCAATGCCCGTAAGCTCATCATACAGATTCAGATAAGGGGAAACAAGACCGGTATATCTGAAATAATCCGTACCCGGTATTTGTTTATCGTTTATCTTTACAGAGATTTTTCCTTTTGACGGCTGGATCAGATTGGAAATTACTTTGACAAGCGTGGATTTACCGGATCCGTTCCTGCCGGTTATAACTGCAGAACTTCCGGAAGTAAAATTAAAGCTGAAATTCTTAAAGATATTTTTCCCTGAAAAGGATTTGGAAAGGTTTTCACATTTTATTTCAGTAATGAGCATGAATTAAGAAATAAGCTTTTTGATATGGTGTCGATCTGATGAAGAACTGTTTTAAAATATACAAAAATGTATTAGTGAATTATCCCGTGTTTTTCTGAAAGCTGCTGTTCACGTCTTTTCAAAGCCTGTTCATATCTTCTCTTTTCCACATCAGTTTCAGGAATGATCTCCGGAACCTTAGCAGGTTTTTTTGTTTCGTTATCAATACTTACAAAAGTCAGATAAGCGCTGTTGGTATGAATAATGTTTCCGGTCTCGATCTCTTCGACTTCGACTCTTACACCGACATCCATCGAAGTATTGAATGCCCTGTTAACCGATGCTTTCAGTATTACTATATTTCCTATCTTTATCGGATGGTGAAAATTCAGATTATCCATTGCTGCGGTAACTGCAACAGTATTGCAATGTCTTGCTGCGGAAAGAGCTGCAGCTATATCTATCCAGTGCATGAGCCTTCCTCCGAGCAGATTGCCCAGTATGTTTGTATCATTTGGAAGTACGAGCTCTATCATTTCTACTGAAGATGCGGTAACGGTTTTTGGTTTCATAATTTAATAAGGTATCTGGCTTTTAATGGAAAGTACGTTTCTTAAAAACGGACTTGTTGGATATCGGTCCTCAAATTTTTTAATTGATTCCAACGCCTGATCATACTGCTTTTTTACAAACTGTGTTTTGATAACACCGTAAAGCGCATCATCCGCATATTTGGTGTCCGGGTATTCTTCGGTGATATGTCTGTAATATACGAGAGCGGATTTGTATTTGCCGATATCGTAATAAAGTTCAGCGCTCTTGTATTCCTTAAGCGCCAGTTTTGTTTTTAACTGTTCGATCCTTCTTTCGGCTTTTGCTGCATACTTCCCGTTCGGATATAATTCGATATAATTCTGAAATTCATTTATTGCATATCTTGTATACGTCTGATCAAGAGTATATACCGGTGACAGTCCGTAATAGCACATCCCAAGCATATATCTTGAATTTTCATAATATTCACTTGAAGGATAATTTCTTAAAATTGATTCAAATTCATAATTGGCAAGTATATATTCTTCTCTCTTGTAATAACTCATTCCGAGATAGTAAAGAGATTTATCGATTATGCTGCTTCCCGAAAATTTTAATTTAATAGTAGTGAACTCGTCAATAGCATCAAGATAATCTCCTTTGTCATAAAGGGATTTCGCAATAAAGAATGCTTTTTCGGGATCATCTATGTTATCTACAGTGGAGCTTCCTCCCGAGCTGCAGGCAAAATTTATTGATGAAACAAGTATTAATAATAAGAAGGTCAGGTTTCTTATGTTCGTGGATTTTATACGTGAGCTATAACTGGTTATATTCAAACTTAACTTATAATTTAATTGTAATTAAATGATTTACTGTTAAAAGAAATTAATCGCTTCTGATTGTAAAGAATAAAATTATTGCCGCTGCTGAGACAGTGATTATAATTGCGGGAAACAGTATCTGATTAACGGAATTTTCTTCCGGAAGTTCTGAACTTGAAAAACTAAATCTTTTATCTTCTGAATAATCAAGTTTGTCCAGATCTATATTATCTTTTGCTTTTTTACTAAAATTCTGAGAGTAAATAATTTCCGAACTGTCTTTCCCTGTCATCTTAATATCATACTTTACCGTTATTTCTCTTTCCAGCTTTTTTGTACCAAGTACTTTATCCGTAAATATCTTATTGTATTTTGTTTTTATAATAGTGTTACTTAAAACAATATTAAAATCAATGCTGTCTGAATCTTCATTGATCAGCAGTTTATAATCCCTGAAATTATTCCTGAATCTTCCTGCTACATATTCATTGAGCTGATCAGTATTGTCATACTTCAGATTATAGATCTTATCCTTACCCTCTATGACAAATTTATTATTAACCGAGATAAAACTGTCATCAATTAATTTATCTATGACACTTAAACTGTTTTGGGCAAAAAGAATACCTCCGTTTAGTAAAAAAAAAAAATACTGAAATGGAGGTATTTAGAATTCATATTAACCGTAGATCCCTCTGAGTTTTAAGACCTTTGATACTTTGTCGATTGCATAAATATAAGCTCCGAGTCTGAAAGTCGTATCATACTTAATTGCCGTATTATATACAGCGTCAAAAGCTTCTGTCATCATTCTGTTTAGACGGGCATTTACATCATCCTCATCCCAGAAGTATCCGATTCTGTCCTGAACCCATTCGAAATATGAAACGATAACACCACCTGAATTTGCAAGAATATCAGGAATCACTCTTGTACCTTTTGCAGCTATGATATCATCGGCATCAGCTGATATTGGTCCGTTTGCGCCTTCGACAATAAGTTTTGCTTTAATTCTGTCTGCATTATGAGCAGTGATCTGATCTTCTTTAGCAGCCGGTACGAGAATATCGCATTCAATTTCCAGAAGTTCTTCATTTGTTACAGGACTTCCGAAATCTCCGCCTTCAAGTGTCTTATGTGTGGAAACATATTCTATCGCTCTCTTTACATCTATTCCTTTAGGATCATAATATCCGCCTGAAACATCACTGATAGCAATAATTTTTATTCCTTTTTCATTCAGAAGATCCGCGCTGACCGATCCAACGTTTCCGAATCCCTGAATAACTGCAGTGCATGAAGTTGTGTCCATTTCAAGAGTTTTCATGGCTGCCATTGTTGCGATCATAACGCCTCTTCCGGTTGCTTCTCTTCTTCCTCTCGAGCCGCCTATAACTATTGGCTTTCCTGTTACAACTCCGGTTACTGTTTCTTTTTTATGCATACTGTATGTATCCATAATCCATGCCATTATCTGTTCATCGGTATTCATATCAGGAGCAGGTACATCCGAATCAGGTCCGAATATCTCAAGCATGTTCACAGTATATCTTCTTGTGATAAGTTCAAGTTCTCTTGAGGAAAGTTTTTTCGGATCACATCTTACTCCTCCTTTTGCTCCTCCGAAGGGAAGATTTGCAATTGCGCATTTCCATGTCATCCATGAAGCAAGAGCCTTTACTTCATCCAGATCGACATCAGGCGCATATCTTATTCCGCCTTTTGAAGGTCCTAAAATGTTATCGTGAATTACTCTGTATCCTTCAAAAACTTCAAGCTTTCCGTTATCCATAGTTACAGGAATGGATACTATTATTATTTTTACAGGATGTTTTAAATAATTGTATAAACCTTCATCAAGTCCGTAAAGCTGACATGCTTTATCAAACCTTACCATCATTGATTCATTGGGATTTGGCTCACCTCTTCTGTAGGGGGCGGGTTCTTTATAGTCTACTGCCATTTTGAAATTAAATTATGTTTTTTGTGAAAAATGTGATATCAAAATTAGCATAATGCAACTGCTTTTTCAAGACAGATTATGATAATCTTGCGGTTGTTTTAAATGCAGACCAAACAGGTTTTGTACGGATTTTCCGGCAATATTTAATTATTTACGGTCAGTTATCCTGTAAACAAATTTTAATCCGGACCATATTTCATCTACAGAGCATACTTTAACATCCACAAGTCCTTCCCTCAGACCTGTCTCTCTTATCACATTTTCGTTAATATCGGTTTTCACTTTTGATGAACCCTTTGGCCATGATATCCACATCATTCCGTCTTTGAGTAAATTTTTTTTCAATACCGGAAAATTGATCTCAAGCTCTTTCCTCTCTTTGGTAAAATAATGAATGAAGTTAATCTTACCGGTTAATTTTCTTGTGATCGAAATTCCGTCAGGCATTGTACCGAGTAAATCAAAATAGTTACCGGGTGTATTCAGCAGATATAACTTCCATCCCGGTTTTATTCCCAGCTTGTCAATTAATTTTGTTTTGGAATATCCCGCCATATTTATTTTCTTAAGATTCTGAAATTATTTTATAAGGCAGATCCTGAAACTGTATATCCTTTTTTATCCCGGATTCAATAATTACAGTGACAGGAAATATTCCGGCTTCCGGTAAGTTCGGATACCATGTCCTTTTTTCAGGAACGATAATCATCAGACCATTATCATCTCCAACTGCACAGAAGTTTTTTTTATCACCGCTGAACAGCGGCAGACCAAATTCGGCTGTGACTTTATTAAAAAACATTTCAACATTTCTTACAGGTAACCCGATCTCACTTATGTTAAGAATATTTTTACCCGTGAAATTACCGGATGCAGAATTGTCCAGATCATATCTCGCAATAAATTCAAGTATGTTTCCTGCGGGATCGTAAAAGTACAAAGCACGGGCATTCCAGCTTGCAAATTCAAATTCGTTTTCACCACCGGACTCTATTAAATTTACTCTTTCCGATATCCATGCTTTTGCTTCAATAAATTTGTTGTTTGGTATGTTAAAAGCAAAATGGTAGAACGGGTTTTTATACAGATCAGTGTTGTTGGCTGTAAAAGTCAGGACTGAATTTATAGTTCGGACAGAAACAGAATTTTCATTTTCAGACCTTACTGGAAGACCTAATATCGATCCGTAAAATTCTTTCAGCTCATCTAATTTATCGGTAATTAGAATAACTTCATTTATAAACATTTATGAATGGATTTATTTGAAATGATTTTTAAGTTTACCATTAACTTAATTTTTTAATTTCACTTATTCAACATGAAGTTTATTCAGAAGGAAATTCTATTGAAAGAAAGATCAAGAGGATTTCATATTATCACAAATGAAGTTCTTTCTAACATTCCCGGGATCAGAGATATAAATACAGGCATTGCAAACATATTCATCAAACATACTTCCGCTTCTCTCTCAATTAATGAAAACGCCGATCCGGATGTGAGAATTGATATGGAAACTCACTTCAATGAAATGGTTCCGGAAGATAAACCTTACTACCTTCATACAGCCGAAGGTCCGGATGATATGACATCTCATATTAAAGCCTCTATTCTCGGAAGTTCACTTTCCATTCCCGTCACTAACGGCAGACTTAATCTCGGTATATGGCAGGGAATTTATCTGTGTGAACATCGGGATTTTGGCGGGAGAAGGAAGATAGTCGTGACTATATTTGGGAATGAAAAGTAATAGGTATTGAGTATTAGGTATTAAGTATTTAGTATTAAGTAAAAAGATGCAAAAATGTGTTTAAGTCCCAATAGCTAAATGATAAACACAATACACAATACTCAATACACAATACTCAATACTATTTACTTTTCAATTGCCCGTCAAAATTCGTAATTTACCCGCATGAAAAGCGTATCGTTACATACTCTCGGCTGCAAGCTTAACTACAGCGAAACTTCCACTATTGCAAAAGATTTTTCTTCGAAAGGATTTAAGCTCAATAATTACGGCGAACCTTCAGATATATTCGTGCTCAATACCTGCTCAGTTACTGATAATGCTGATAAAGAATGCAGACAGATAGTTCGAAGTGTGATACGTGACAATCCGGAAACATATGTGATCGTCACCGGCTGTTATGCTCAGCTACAGCCCGGACAGATTGCCGATATCGAAGGTGTTGATCTTGTGCTCGGCATTAATGAAAAGTTTAAACTTTTTGATTACATTGATAATTTTGAGAAAAGGGAAGTATCGTGTATTCATCATACTGAAATAAGTGAAGTTAGAGATTTCGATGAAGCGTTTTCTGCTGATACTGATTCGAGAACAAGAGCATTTCTGAAAATTCAGGATGGCTGTAATTATAAATGCACATTCTGTACTATCCCGCTTGCAAGGGGAACTTCAAGAAGTCTTCCGATTGATAAAGTAATTGATAATGCTAAAAAGATAATTGACTCGGGATACAGAGAAATTGTATTGACGGGAGTGAATACAGGTGATTATGATTACAGATCTGATGATAAAAATAATTTCAGACTGATCGATGTATTGTATGAACTGGATAAATTGAATATTGACAGAATAAGGATCAGTTCTATCGAACCAAATCTTCTAACCGACGAGATCATTTCCTTTGCAAAAAACTCGGATAAATACTGCAAACATTTTCATATCCCAATGCAAAGCGGCGATAATGAAATTTTAAAACTGATGAAGCGCCGCTACAATAAAGAGTTTTACCGTGATCTTATCTATAAGCTGAATGATGAGATCAAAGATGTCGGAATTGGCGTAGATGTAATTACCGGTTTTCCGGGAGAGGAAGATATCAATTTTGAAAACACATATAATTTTCTTGACACTCTTCCCATAAGCTATCTTCATGTATTCAACTATTCCGAAAGAAAAAACACAGAGGCAATCCGTCTCAGCGGCAAAGTTGATGTCCGTAAAAGAAAAAAGAGAAGCGAGCTGCTAAGAAGATTATCCGAAAGAAAGAAACTTGATTTTTATACAAAGTATTCAGGAACTCGTCAGAGCGTTTTATTTGAATCAAAAAATGAAGACGGTTCGGTGGAAGGTTACACTTCAAATTATATAAGAGTCAGGTGCAACAATAATTTTGAAAATGAAATAAAGGATGTTACAATTACTGATGTCAAAGCACGCAACAGGATCATTGCTGATTGTATAATTAACATTAGCGGGTTAAATGATTAAGTCTGAGAATAAAGATATTCTGATACAGATCAAAGATCTGAACTTCACTTATAACGAAGCTAAATCAAATACTGATACACAAAGCAAAGAATCTTTTGTATTAAAAAATGTTTCGCTGAATATTAACGAAGGTGACTTTGTTTCCGTGATCGGAAAGAACGGTTCGGGTAAATCCACTCTAGTAAAGATCATATCCGGAATTATCAGCGGATATTCGGGACAGATACTGTTCAACGGTGAAGACATTAATTCAATGGTCAGAAAAGATCTCTCAAAAAAGTTGTCCTACCTTCCCCAGTCAACAGTTACATTTAATGAAAATATGATCGTCAGGGACTTTCTTCTGCTAGGAAGATATGCGCATAAGAAATTTTCAGAATTCAGATATGATCCTGAAGACAATAAAGTTGTAAATAACAGCATGGAAATTACTGACATAAAAGACCTTGCCGGAAAATATTTTCATGAACTATCGGGAGGGGAGAGACAGAAAGTGCTTCTTACTTTGTCACTCGTACAGCTGAATATTTCAGAAAGCCTGAAAGAAAAAATACTTATCATTGACGAACCTCTGACCTATCTTGACGTTACATATCAGTTTGAGATATTCAACATTATCAAAAAGCTCCGTGAAAACGGACTGACAGTGCTGATAGTTATTCACGATCTGAATCTTGCGCTCAGATTTACTGATAAGACAATTCTGATGAACAACGGCGCGGTCATAAAATACGATGAATCGAAGAATGTAATTACGGAAGACATACTCCGGGAATATTTCAAAATTGAATCTGAGATCCTGCAGTTTGAAAAAAATTATCTGGTAAATTATTTACACAACTGAAATTAAATTTAAATTATGAACTATAACAAAATTCTGATCGAAGACAAAGGTCTTACAAAAAATATTATTCTGAACCGCCCTGAAAAAAGAAACTCTCTTGATGAAGAAATGATAGAAGAGCTTACGGGAGTTTTCAGAAAAATGTCCGGTGATGAAGATACAAAAACAATAGTACTGTCCGGAGCCGGAGGAAATTTTTGTTCGGGACTTTTTCTTGATTACCTTCAGAAGATTTCTGAATATGATATACTTCAGAACAAAGACGATTCGAAGAAATTCAAAGATCTGCTGTTGTCAATTTACACCTGCAAAAAGACCGTCATTGCAATGACAGACGGTTATGTGCTTGCAGGCGGATGCGGTATAGCCAGCGCTTGCGATATAATTGTCACAAGCGACACGGCTCAGTTTGGTTATACAGAAGTAAAGATAGGATTCATTCCCGCGATTGTAATGATATTTCTGCTGAAAAGAGTAAGCGAAACTCACGCAAAGGATCTTCTTCTTACTTCGAAATTCATTACCGGAGATGAAGCTCACAGGATAGGATTTGCGAATTATGTTTCGGCTCAGAGCGAACTTGAAACCACTGTTGAAAAATTATGCAGCGATCTGAACAAACTCCCGATGAGCTCGCTTTCACTTACAAAAGAAATGTTTAAGAATGTTTCTTCAATGAGTTTTGATGCTGCGCTTGAATATGCGGTTGATCTCAATGCGATCACGAGGATGACGGATGAATGTAAAAACGGCGTGCAGAATTTTCTGACCAAGGTAAAAAAATAATTTACACATGAGAAAGTTTTTAAAGTTCATAAAAAGTCGCATTAAATTTTTATAATGGAAATACTTTCGGATAAATATTTAGCTAAATACAGAACATTAGCGGATAAGAAAATTTCCGGTAAATTTAAGAAACTTAACTTAATCTCAAAAGTAGAGTCTGCTGAAAATAATTTTGATTTTTATCTTGAGTCATCTGCTGTGTTTTCTTCAGCTATTGAGGGAAATTCAATTGATCTGAATACATTCATGAATTCAAAACAATCAAAGAAGAAGTTAGCAGGCAAGGAATATCTGGAAATCCTTGATCTCATAAAAGCATATAAACTTGCAAAGGAAAGCGAACTTAATGAAAAGAATTTTTTGAAAGCTCATAAAATCATGAGCGAACAATTTTTAATTAAAAGTAAACTTGGTAAATACCGGGAAGAAAAGATTGGGGTTTTTGATGCGGGTGGATTGGTTTACGTTGCAATAGAACCCGATAAAGTTGTTGAAGAAATGTACAAATTATTCAAAGATATTAAAGAGCTTAAGAAAAGAGATCTGAATTTAGAGGAAACTTTTTATTATGCTTCAATGATCCATCTTATATTTGTACACATACATCCTTTTATGGATGGAAACGGCAGATCTGCAAGACTTCTTGAGAAATGGTTTCTGTCTGAAAAGCTTGGAGAAATAGCCTGGAAGATCCCTTCAGAAAATTATTATTTTGAAAACAGGAAAGATTATTATAAAAATATAAACCTTGGACCGGATTATTACAGTTTAAATTACGCTAAATGTGTTTTATTTTTACAAATGTTAGTTAAGTCAATAAATTAATAAAATAAATTATTATGTCAGATAAAAAATATTCAACGCTTCAGTATCTGGACCGCAACGAATCCCAATACGGTCCATCTCCAAAATGTTATGAATACCTGAAAAATGTGGGGATTGAAGATCTTGCCTGGTATTCGAGGGATTTTTCGAGAGGCGTAAAATCAAAATTGTCAGAAAGGATCGCTAAGGATTTTGGATTCAAGGAAAGTCAGATCATCAATTCATATGGCAGTGAAGATATTCTCAAACAGCTTATTCACAGATATGTATCGCGCGGAGAAAAGATTCTCATTCCGAGAGAGGCATGGTGGTATTATAAGAAAGTTGCTTATGAAGTCGGAGGGTTCAATGTTGAATATCCGATGGTCAAGGGTGAAATAGACGGTGTGGCATCTTATCTGTATGATATCGATAAGATGATACAGATTTATGAAAGAGAACGACCGCGTGTAGTTGTAATCGCTTCGCCGAATAATCCTACCGGTAACAAAATGGACAGCGACCAGTTGTACAAGTTTCTTGATGTATGCAGAGGTGCGATAGTGATGATAGATGAAGCATACTGGGGTTTTGGTTCAACCGACAACAGTTATGTAAAACCTTACATAGATGAGTTTCCGAATCTCATAATATGCAGAACCTTTTCGAAATATTTTGCGCTTGCGGGTTCGAGAATAGGATTCAGTTTTGCCGGAAATAATCTTGAAGAGCTTAAAGGTTACACTACAAGATATCTCGGTTATAATCTCGTTTCGGAAAACCTTGCTATCATTGCTCTCGATGACATGCCGTATTATGAAAAGGTTACAAAGATGATGCAGGATGATAAGGAATATTTTTACAAAGAGTTTTCAAAGCTCGACGGTTTCACTCCATATAAATCATATTCAAATTTTATGCTGGTGGATATGCCGAAAGAAATAAGAAAAGATCTTGATAAATTTCTGAAGGAAAGAAATATTCTGATAAAGTTTCTTGATGAGGAAGCATTCAAAACAGAGACACGCATAACGCTTGGAACACAGGAGCAGAACAAATATCTTATCGAATCAATTAAAGAATTTCTGAAAAAATAGAAAAATAAATTGGCTAAAGACAGTAACAGCAACAACCGGAAAATTGCAGAAAAAAAACCTGATGTAACAAAGTATATCTTACTTGCGGTAGTAATTCTTGTTGCGGGATATTTTTCTTACACATTATTTTTTCAGAAAGACGATGTAAAGAATCCTGTGTTTGTGGATCCCAAAGAGAGGATCAAAAACATAAAAGAGCCGGCATTCAAAAAAGAAGGCGAGCTTGAGTTCATGAAGAATGAAAAAGAACCTTTAAAGAAGATCGAGATTGAGATTGCAGAGAATGATGCTGAGAGAACACAGGGACTTATGTACAGAAAATCCATGGACGATACAAAAGGAATGCTTTTTATTTTTCAGAGGGAAGAGCCGCAGTCATTCTGGATGAAGAACACTATCATTCCGCTGGATATAATTTATGTGAATTCAAAAAGGGAAATTGTAAAGATCTATAAAAACACTACGCCATTTTCGGAGAACTCTCTTCCTTCAGGCAAACCCGCTACTTATGTAGTGGAAGTTGCGGGAGGTTATACTGACAGGTACGGAATAAAAGAAGGTGATCTTATCCGGTACAGCCGGGATTAAGAGCAGTTACAGGTTACGATTTTCAAGTTACGTAAAACAGAGGCTAACTGAATTTTTCGGCTCTGATATATTCTTCAGGAACGTTTTCTTTAATCAGTATCTCTTTTACTGAATTCACCATTTCCGGTGGTCCGATAACATTGTAAATTTTATTGTTAAAATCACCCAGATACTTTTTTAATCTTTCAGCGTCAATTCTTCCGGATTCAATTTCAATATTGGATCCGGATTTTTCATTTTCAGCATCATCAAAGAACTGAATTAATCTGAAATTGTCATTCATATCCGACCAGTTCTGAAGATCCTGCAAAAAAGCTGTTTGTTTGCGGGATCTGTTCAAATAGAAAAGAGTGATCTTATTTCTGAGTGAACTTTCGGTAGCATACTCCACTATACTTCTGACAGGAGTGATCCCGATTCCTCCCGCAATAAAAACATTTTCAATTTTTTCATCATTATGAAGAGTTATATCGCCTTCGGGTTCGCTGATAAAAACTTCAGATCCCGCTTCGAGTGAAAGGAGATTTTGTATAAAGACTGAACCATTGTCTCTTGCGGCTACAAGTATAAGATTTTTGTGATGAGGCGAACTTGCAATCGAAAGCGGTCTTGAATTTCCGCTGTCATCATTATACTTTGGTTCATCTATGGTAAAATGCGCATATTGTCCGGGTTTGAAATCATAATCATAACTCTCGGGGATAAAAGTAAAGCTGTATGTATTCTCACAGATCTCTTTTCTGCCGGTAAATTCAATTTTTGTTTTTTTAAAATCCAATTTTAATATAATATTTAAATAAAAAAACCTTCCGCTGCATGGGAAGGTTTAGTGTTGCAGAGAGAGAGGGATTCGAACCCCCGGTGACCAAAGGCCACAACGGTTTTCAAGACCGCCGCATTCAACCACTCTGCCATCTCTCTGTCTTTAATCTATATTTTATTCTATAGAAGACTTGCAAATTACAAAATACGGATTACAAATAAAAGATTGAAATTGAACTCTATGGGAAAATTAATACTGAATTTACGCGGCATAGAAATAATACGGGATCCGGTTAAAAATATAACGGATATTGTATGTTTACATCGTAAATACTCAATGAAACGACGGTATATATAAATTAAAAATTATTCTTTTTTTAAGATATTTAAATGGAAGAGATCTTATTTTTCTGTTCACTTCTGTCAGTGCAAGTATTGGAAGCGATCCAGAACAAAAGAGTAAATGCTGATACAAAGTAAGGAAATATTCCATACAATGTATCAGAAACAGAATGTGAGTGTCTGTCTATTGCTATAAATACCGTTAAACAGAATGCAAATGTAAGTATAGAAATAAATATACCTGTGAAAGACGCCGGAATATAGATCCAGCCGGATTTTTTGAACCATTGAGCTTTCATTTTCTGATTTTAAATTATTTGGATAAAAATTTCAAATTCATTTATTATTAATTAATTTTTCGAGCCCTTCAAGATGTTTCAGGAATGCTTTCTTTCCCTGCTCTGAAATTGTATAGGTTGTATTGGTTTTTTTTTCTATGATCTTTTTTTTGATCTTAATGTATTTTGCCTTTTCAAGAGCTGAGATATGACTGGCAAGATTCCCGTCAGTGACATTAAGCATCTGTTTTAAAGAATTGAAATCAACCGATTCGTTTACGGTCAGTACTGACATTATTCCTAACCTGACCCTGCTTTCAAGAAGCTTATCAAGACTTTCTATAATATTGATCACTTTGGTCCCTTATCATATTTGAAATAAACAAAAATACCGAAGATAAGATGGAAAATTCCGAATCCTATCATCCATAAAAGGATCGGATAAACAGTTACAACCGAAGAAAATATCCCGAGACATATTTCGGCTACACCAAGTAAAGCAGTTTCATTGAATGTAAACTTGCTGATATTAATAAGCGCAAGACCATAGAAAATCAGCATCGCCGGTACGATCAGAAAATATATGCCATACCATATTAAAATTGCGCAGAATATGCCGCCTGTCAGAAGAAAAATAAAATGGTTTACAAAAACTCTCTTTGACATAAAATCCCAGAAAGGTTTTCCCTGCTTTTTTGCATTCCGGGAAGAAAAATATACTGATGTAACCGTAGCTGTCAATAAAATTATCACAGACAAAATAATAAGGAAAGGAATATTACCGTTACCCTGACCGGTCTCCTTCAGCATTATGCCTTTTGCCTGCTCAAAAAACCCTGTACCGGTATAAATTGAAGCAACAAAAGATCCTGCGATGGCGGTGACTCCTGCTGCTATGGCAGAAAGCCCGCTCAGTGAGGTCAGACGTGAGGATCTTTCCATCAAATTTTTTATTTCACTTAGTGTATCTGAATATTTTTCGGTTTCCATAAATAGTGATTTTTTAAAAGTACTTTGTGTTACAAAGTTAAATAAGATGAAAACTTTTGTCAAGCTATAATTATTAGATTAAAACAATTTCAAATAATTAATACAATATTTCCCTACATATTTATAATAACATTAGACTTTATAGATGAAATTAATATCAGTAATTTGCTAAAAAAAACAGTACAGATGACATTTAAAAACATAGGTTTCGGAAGTTATAGAGTAAGCAACAAGATAGAGGAGCATTATACAGCTTTGAGAAAGGCAATTACAGAGGGAATAGATCTGATCGACACTTCGGCAAATTATGCTGACGGCGAAAGTGAAATTCTCATTGGCAGGGTTTTAAAAGATATGATAAGTGAAAACGTTATCAGCAGAGATCAAATTACACTAGTCACAAAAGCCGGTTACATTCAGGGACAGAATTACCGCAGAGCAATTGAGCTGAAGAAAGAAGGTAAACTTTACAGTGATACTGTTGAGTTGCAGGACAAGCTCTGGCACTGCATCAGCCCGGAATTTTTAGATGATCAGATAAGCCGGCAGCTTGAGAGACTAGGTGTTGAACATATAGATATTTATCTTCTTCACAATCCGGAATACTTTCTTGACGGAGCAAAGAAAGACGGAGTGGAAATGAGCGAAGCGCGAAAGATTTATTATGAAAGAATAAAAAAAGCATTTATTCATCTTGAGAAAAAAGTTGAAGAAGGAAAGATCAAATGTTACGGCATTTCATCAAATACATTTCCGGAATATGCAGATGATTACAGTTTTACTTCGCTTGAGGAAATACTTAATATTTCCCGGTCGATCTCGGAAAACAATAATTTCAAAGTAATACAACTGCCTTTCAATCTAATTGAATCAGGCGCTGTTGCTATCAAGAATCAATTCAGCAAAACAAAAACCGTACTTGAGCTTGCATCTGAAGCAGGTTTGAAAGTGCTTATTAACAGACCATTGAATGCAATAACATCAAAAGGACTTGTGAGGCTATCAGAGTTCAGCACGGAACCGTTCCTCGAGAAAGATTTTATCAATCAGATGAAACTCGTATCTCAGATTGAAGAAGAGATCATAAACGGAAAACTGACTGATAAAGAAATTGATGAATCAACAATTGATAGATTCAAAAAAAATCTGAATTTTGGAAAAACCATTGAAGAGGACTGGAAGTTTTTCGGAAGCATAGAGCATTTCAATGATTTGGTAAATCAGAAATTTGCACCCGGAATCGTCATTATAACCGATACTGTAAAAGAGTACATTAAAGATGAGGATCTGAAAGATCTTTTTTCAAATTATACAAAGGAAATATTTAAGCTTTTAAATTTTGTGAGCAATTACTACAAACTCAGGGCAGCAAAAAGAAGCGGATTTATAAACTCAGTAATAAATAAAAAACTTGATGAAAAATTTCACGGGCTTACACTTTCTCAGAAAACAGTTTTACTGCTGAATTCCGTCAAAGGAGTAAGTTGTGTGTTAGTGGGAATGAGAAAAGATAAATATGTAGATGATATGATACCGGTACTTGGGAAACATGATATTACTAATGCAGAAGAAATTATCAGAAATGTATCTATGGAAATTCAGATTGCGGAAACTTAACCAAAGCCATTTAAACTTTTGAAAGAAGAGAAACAAAGAAGACGATCCGGACAATCCCGGCAGCAATTTGAAAGAAGTGATAAGCTGAAGTTCATTCTGATAATCAGTCTCAGTCTGGTATCGGCGGTTTTAATATATTTTTATATTACAACGGATAAGGAACATCATGGTCAGGAAAAAGATGCTGAAACAATAGTTCCGTTTACACCCGAAAAACTGGATTCGGAGACTGATTCTGTTTTATACACTTTCGGAATTCAGAAAGACTGGATAAAAAAAATTAATCCTAAAGATAAGGATCTGAAAAAAGTATCTGAGCAAAATAAAGACCTGTTGATTTCAAAAGAGGTCATGCTGCCGCGTGATCTGCCTGCCATTGAGTTAAATCTTGATATGACAAATTACTTTCACAGCAGAAAACTTGAATCTCAGGTTGTAGAGGATCCGAGAACTAAGAATCTGACAATGACTTTATTTAACATAAATGATACATCAGATAAACCTGCAGGTTTGATTAAATTCAATTTCAAAGATTCGCTCAGCAGAAATGCTTCGGATATTTGTATAGTAATTGACAGTATTGATGCAGTTACACTTGAAGATGCCGATGAGATCCTGAATTCTAACCGGGAGTTTTCCGTCTTTCTTCCTCTGAGAAATGACAAAGCCGAATATCAGTCTCTAGTGACAGAACAGAAAACAGATCATCTCATAAAATTTTATACAGGTAATGAAGATGATATACTGGCAGATTTCAGGGATGACATGAAAGAGAGTCAATGGAAGTCAAAAGTAAAATCAGCAGCGATCAGTTTTGCAAATTCAGGTGGGATAATTTTATACAATACCGGAAGCAATCCTGAGTTTTACAATAAAGTGAAAGAAGAATTCAGGAATAATAATATCAAGGTATATGAAGATACTATTTTTACTGAATTCAACCCGGGGGAGAATAAGGTCAGCTCGCTGATTGAAAACATAAAAAGCGGTAACAAAAACGGTAAGACTGTAATGTATTTCAGTATTTTTTTTACAATTGATGAATTCAGGGAGTATGAAAAGAAAATTCAGGAATTGAAAAAGAGCGGATATAAATTTAATAATTTCAGCGAGACTTTTAAAAGAAATTAAATCGGATTTACTAACATGATGTCACAGCATGAAACATATATGGGGTATGCTTTTAAAGAAGCGGAAATGGCTTATGAAAAAGGAGAGATCCCTGTCGGGTGTATAATAGTATTTCAGAACAGTATCATTGCAAAAGCTCACAATCAGGTTGAAACTCTGAAAGACCCGACTGCACATGCGGAGATACTTGCAATCACATCAGCAGCGGCATATCTGCAGTCAAAGCAGCTTGCCGGCTGTTCGGTCTATGTAACGCTCGAGCCGTGCGCCATGTGCGCCGGAGCAATAGTCTTGTCTAAAGCAGAAAATCTTTACTTCGGAGCATACGATATTAAAAGCGGCGCATGCGGGAGTATTTTGAATATAACGAACAATAAAGATCTTAATCACAAACCTGTAGTTACAGGCGGCATACTTGATAAGAAATGCAGGGACATTTTAAAGAGTTTTTTTGAGGTTAGAAGAGACTAGGAAATTAAAATTAATAAATCACTCTTCAGATCTTTTTGAAAGTAACAGACTTACTGTATTGCTCAAAGTTATGAATTCAGCGGGCTTAAGGTTTTCAGGTCTTCTTGTAAAATCAAATCCTGTTATTTCATTTTCATTTATATCATATCTTTCCATGAATTTTTTCAATGAATTTCTCATTGTCTTTCTTCTCTGACCGAAACTTTCTCTCACGATTTCTTTAAACAGGACCTTATCTTTTAAACCGGAAGTGTCTTTATCAAAATGAAATTTTACAACCGAAGAAGTAACATTTGGCTTCGGGAAAAAAGCTGTTGGCGGGACATGAAACAATAATTCAGACCGGGTATAAAACTGTGTCTGCACCGCAAGTATGCCATAATCCTTTGTGTCCGGTACTGAGACAAGCCTCTTTGCAACTTCGCGCTGCATCATCAGAACGGCCGATTCTATTAATTCGGATTGCGAGAAAAGTTTAAATAAAATTTCGGTGGTAATATTATATGGAATGTTCCCGATTATTTTCAGCTTTAATTTTGAATCCGGCAGAATCCCGAAATCTTTTTCCAGATCAGTTTTCAGAAAGTCTTTGTGAATAAGTTTTATTTTACCTTCATGCTCCGACTGTAATTTTTCATAGATATATTTGTCGAGTTCGACTGCATAAAAATTCTTTGTAAGCCCTGCCAGATGTTTTGTAAGCGCTTGTTGTCCGGGACCAATTTCAACCACTATATCATCTTCCGATACATCCAGAGAGCGGACAATTTTTTTTGCTATGTTTTCATCTACAAGAAAATTCTGTCCTAAGAATTTCTTGGGTTTATAGAGCTCGTATTTTTTTGCTTTTGAGATCATTAAGTATTTTATGGTGAAGGCATCATTACCAGCAGTTTGAGATTCTCTTTGGAGAGATCTTCGAAATCAGTCGAGACCTCTTTGTAATCGCCATTGAGCCAGAGTCTTGCCTGATCGTTATAGTTTCTGTGAAGAGGTTGTCCGGACTGACCTGTCGGGATGATCGACAAATATGTTTTAACGTCTGACATATCAGTGATCATTCTCATTGAAGGTCCGAGATAAGCTTTGAATTCTCCGGTGCTGAGAGCTTTGGAATAACTGTATTCCAGATTGTTGACTGTCGTACCACTGCCGCCAATCCTGAACGGACCAATATTCAGCATAGCATTCAAAGCAGGAACGATGCCGAGAGGATGATCCATTATTACGGTATGAAAATTTCCCCATTGCCAGTTATTAACATCCTGACCGTGATTTTGTATCAGTGCCGAAATTGCATCATAAAAACTTTTCCGGATAAGCTGAACTTTTGCAAAATCATTTTCGAAAAGGAAGCAGGAATTAAGTTTCAGAAGTTTTGAAGTATTTCTTACAGGAATGTTTTTTGTGAATATATAATTTTCAAATAATTCATCTCCCAGCTGCTCCCTGTACAGATTTTTATATAATTCAATTTCAAACTGAGCAAACAGAGTAGCAGGAATACTGTTAACCTTAAATTCAAAATCCCAGTTCTTAAGAAGATCAAGATACGCCTTTATGTCTTCCGTAAGATTTGTAGAATCACCAAATGATGAAAACAGATATTCACAGAATTCCTTTGCCTGGAGACTGTACACATCCCGCTGTATGATCTTCATTTCATTTTCAGTGATCACGGGATTCGAATTTATTATATCTTTTATCCTCTCGGCTCTGTATGGAGGTTCGTAGAGGTTTGAAATATAATGGTTGAAATTTTTCAGCGGCTTGTTGTTTGCAGTTACAATATATCCTTCAGTGGGATTCAGTGATTTCGGGAGTTCATCAAAAGGTACAAACCCTGTCCATTCATTTAAATTTATCTGATCATTATCATTTATGCCCGGAAAGCCTGCGCCGGGATTACTTCTTATGGGAATAAAACCGGCAGTATGATATCCGATATTACCCATAGTATCTGCATAGACAAAATTCAGTGCAGGTACTGAATAAGTCTTTAAAGCATTCTGAAATTCATCCCAGTTTTTAGCATTATTAATATTGTAAAAAGCATCGAGTTCATCACTGTTTTCGTAACCGGTCCATCTGAAAGTAAGCAGTTCGCCGGAATTATCATTTCTGAATTTCTGATTCCCGGTAAAACCTGTCTTTTCAAGATTGGATATTACGGGTCCTGTAACAGTTGTATATACCGTGAAAATATATTCATCAGCGACATCCTTGATCTTTATATTCTGAACTGAGCTGTCAGGAAATTCAGATCTGTTTTTATAAATATATTTATTGTTGTCTGCTGAATCTTTTTTCAGAATAAAAAAATCTGTATCGTCACACATAAGATTCGTAAGACCCCAGCTGACGGCATCATTATGTCCTATGGCAACCGCCGGAACTCCCGGAATGGTAAAACCGCATATGCTGTATTTTTTCTGATTATCATATAAACTTACTTCATACCATTTTGACGGAGTAAGCAGAGCCAGATGAGGGTCATTGGCGAGTAAAGGTTTTCCGCTTTCGGATCTTGATCCTGAGATGACCCAGGAGTTACTCCCCACATGAGTTCCTTCGGTACCCATTAAAGATCGGAAATCTTTTGAGAGCTTGAAAAAATTATGAGCATTTTCAGATACAGATGAATAATAATTTTCTATTTCATCCGGATCTTTAAAATAATTATATCCGGTAGTTTTATTTTTAGCAGCAGTTTTGTTTAGTGTATCAGATTTTGGTTTTCCCTGAGATTCACTGTTAACTATAAAAGGAGCATCTTCAGGATAATCGGGAAAGAAATCCTTTGCTTTTTCGTATCCGAATTTTTTTACTATATCAGCAAACATCAGGTCAGTATACCATGATAGATTAAGTTCCCAGCCCATGAGTTTTATGAGTTCGAGCGAATGTTCAGGTTTCCACGGATCAGGTTTATAATCAAGAATATCAAATTCCAGAGGAAGGTTAGAAGAGTTTTCTTCCATAAAACTGTTGACGCCTCTTGTGTATGCATCAAGTACAGATTTTGTTTTTTGAGAGAGTTTATCATATTGTTTAATCACAACCTGATTAATTCCGATAGTTCTGAACAATATATCATAATCTAGCATATCTTTTCCGAAGATCTCGGATAATTTTCCTTCAGCAACGCGTCTGCTGAGATCCATCTGCCAGAGTCTGTCCTGAGCGTGAACGTATCCGAGCGAGAAATACATATCCTCCTCATTTTCAGCAAAGATGTGACTTACACCGAGTTCGGTTTTATAAAGACTTACTCTGTTTGAAATACCTCTGACATTTATCTCACCGGATTCTTCATAGAAAGATTTTTTGGTAAGGTTATTAAAAAGCAGACCGATAGTGACCAGTACTATTATAAGTAAGATCAGTATTCCGAGAATATTTTTTAGGATCGGATTCAATGATTTACTCTAAAATTCAAAAACTCTGAGTTCCTTTCTATTTTAAATATTTTTACCAGACTAACAACTTTCAACTTTTAACTTTCAACTTTTAACTTTCAACTTTCAACTTTCAACTTTTAACTTTCAACTTTCAACTTTTAACTTTCAACTTTTAACTTTTAACTTTCAACTTTTAACTTTTAACTT
>JAGQWH010000045.1 GCA_020437545.1 Ignavibacteriota bacterium | reverse complement strand
ATTCTCTTTATTTATCTTCGCAGGATTAATTTATATAATTAATCTTTCAGGATTCACATCAGAACAAATCAACAAAGATCAAACAAAATTCTCCACTTCCAGAGGTACGGCAGATATTGAAATTAAAGTTCTGTATGCAAAAGGAAATGTACCAATTAAAAAAGGAATGCCGGATACACTGGGAATATATCTTGTGCGAAGCCCTTCAGCCCCTGATCTTAGTTTAAGAATAAGGGTCCGGATATTTGATACAGGATTTGAGACAAATATAGATTTATTCCCGTGCAATTTTATCGATACTTTATTACTGGTTCCAATTCCGGTAAAGACAACTGTGCAGGATAACAGGATCGTAGTGGAAGCTCTTCCCGGATCCAAAGATCAGCCGCATTATCAAGATATGATTGATTCGGTTTATGACAGTAATGAATACTGTCAAAATATAACTTACGATACCTATAATTATGCTGACCCTTGTGTACCGGATACAGCAGGATTCGGATTCACGGGCAGGAAGGGAAATTTCGTAGCAGGGTTTACAAATAATGACAGTCTCCCTGTACTGGTAAATTCAGTAGGGCGTAAATTTTTTGATTCAGTCGGCGGCGGAGGTTATCCGTATAACATTGTAATCTATGGAGATAACGGATTCGGAAAACCGGGAGCGCTGCTTTATAAATCAGCGAACCTTACAACTCCCGCAGGAACCGGCTCAACTGTTACATTATCTCCTTATCCTGTTGATTCTGTTGTAACCATAGCAGCAGGAGGCAGGTTTTATGTCGGATACAGACAGATTTCCAACAGCAACATTAAAGCGGCTTATCAGAATGAAGTGCCTGTCAGAACCAAATCATTCTTCTTTAATTTATCAGATACCGGAACTGTATGGTTTGATTTCAGTGATTCACTTAAAAATTACAGACCGGATATTTCTCCGGTTATCAGCAACAGTGAAATGAAACTTACCTATATAATGCAGGGATTCTATAATTCCGCGGCGGATAAATTAAACATGAAAGACACTCTCACTGTCTTTCTCAGAAATTCATCTTCACCATTTGCAATTATGGATTCAGCAAAAGGTAAAATAGATTCAGTGGGTTTTGATAAAATATTCCCGATGAATAAGGCTGCTACCGGGTCATATTATATTGCAGTGAAACACAGAAATACGATTGAGACCTGGAGCAAACTTCCGGTAAGTTTTACCAACGGAGGTAAAACTGCATATAGTTTTATTACTGCAGCTGCTCAAGCATACGGGAATAATACAACTTTGGTAAAAGCGTCACCCGTAAGATATGCGGCTTATTCAGGAGATGTGAATCAGGATGGTATTGTTGATGCGAGTGATTTAATAAATATAAATAATGATGCGGTATTGTTCACAACCGGTTATAAAGTTACAGACATAACCGGTAATAATGTTACAGATCTCAGTGATATAGTACTATGTATGAATAACTCATCAATTTTTGTTTCAAAGATTACTCCATAGAGAGATACTTGATTTTAATTATAAGTCACAGAAGTTTGATAACATATCAAACTAACTGTGACTTTTTATTTTTTAGAAAGCTCAGATGCTTTTTCAAGAAGCCAGATCCTGTTAATGACAGTTTTCTCTTTTTCTATCAGGTCCTTGAAATATCCTGCTTTTTCCTTGCTCTGACCGGATTTTATTTTTAAAAGGTTATAGTAAAAACCTAGAAAATTTACCGAATATTTTTTAATTGATTCGGAGACTTCTTTTGTGTTTGCAAGAAAATGTTTATAGCTGTCAACCATTGAAAAAGCAGCCTCAATATGGTCAAGCTCGTAGTAAAGCGGCAGCATTAAATTTTTAAGATCCGGTTTGAAAAGGAACAGATCCTGATTTATCCGGGAAACTATTGAAAGAGATTTTTCAAATTCTTTTTTCATAAAGAACAGATGAGCATACGCATAATTTTTCAGATCTTCCCTGAATTCAGGATGAAGGCAGTCTGAATATTCTTCAATAAAATATTCAAACCATTTAGTCTCATTTAAAGACTTACACGTCATCAGAATATTCCTGTAAGTAGGAACCTGCATGTATTCTGTCTCGGATTCCGAATATGCATTATTCTCAAGCATTTTTTTATAAACTTCGAGACCTTCCTTTAAGAACATCTTATCTTTACCGAACTTTCGCGCACAATATGTAGAAAGATGATTGAAAATAAAACATCTTTCTTCTCTGTCCAGCTCAGGGAGCAATTCATAAAAAAGATCCCTCATCAGTTCGTAAAACCGTACATTATCTACATCCAGTTTTGATTTTAAAATATAGTAATGAAGAAGAATGAGATGTTTGTTTTTGTTGTCGGATTTTTCGAGAGCGGTAAGTAATCTTTCCAGATCAAAACTCGAGATTACCGAATCAATAAAATTACTGTTTAAATTTATGCCGTATGTATTCTGCGCAATTGCAACGGATTCGATGATCCTGGTATAATCAATAATAAACTGAACTGCAGATGTTTCGAAATAATCCTTTTCATTAAGCAAATGTTTTTCAAAGTCATGTATCTCCGTGAAGTATGAACTTTTGAGATATGAAAGCTCTCTGAATTTTGAGATATAATCCTTGCTTTGTGAAAATCCCGGCACAAGTTTTTTCTCTATTATTTTATTCACCCTGTTAGACTCTTCGATCAGATTCTTCTTCATATAGCCTTTACTGAGATTCAGCAAAAATTCAGTTTCGTCATCCATTATTGTATTCAGAGCGAGAAAGTCCTCAGCGGCATTTGTCAGGTCAAAGATCAGATTGAGAAGTTTCTTTTCATTATAACTTTCATTCTTAAACAAACTCTTAAATACTTTTTCCTTTTCAAGCTTTGCATTATCATAATCCGGATAGAATTTTGAGATATAATAAAACAGTTCGGTAGTATCCCTTGCAGGTTTGAGATAAGGTGACTGAAGAAACTTATCAAAAGACTTTAATTCTTCCTTGCTGAATGTACGGATAAGTTTTATAAATCTCGTGTCTTTCATCGCAAAAAATACCTCTTTTTATGAGTAAATCAAATTCACAAATCCCTTAGTTGCTGTTCAGAATTAAAGATAATCCAATCAGGAGCTAACTTATTTTTGAGGAAACCGGCAAAAAGTTTCTTTGTAATGGTAAGCAATTCAAATTAAGTTTGTATCAAAAGAAGCCATAAACATTAAATCAAACAAAATGAAAAAGATAAAGAAAACAGATGAGTTTCAAAATAAGATTCAGAAAGAGAGGAAATTAGTCTGGCGATATCACGATCTGTTTCTTCCTCCGCAGATCTTGTTTTTTGAGGATGAATATCCGGCAATCATCAACAACAGCCGTTTCAAAGAAAAGATCAAAAGCGATAAGATATCCAAAAAATAAAAAGCAGGAATATATTTTAAACTTAAAACAAAAACTAAAATGAAAACAACAGACAAAAAAAAGGAGAAACACAGATTACGGAGATGCCGTCCGGTGAAGCTCTACTTAGGAATATAATCGGGGCGGCTAATTCTATAAAAAAATAAATTAATTTAACAAAATATTTTTAATAAAACTTAAACTTTAAGGAGAAATTTAAAATGAAAAAATTAATCAATATGTATTCATTAACTTTTATAATAATTCTATTTTTGTTTTGTGATTCAGCTCAAGCATATTACAAATCAAATTTTGGTCGCCACGGAGAAAGAGGCGGTCGATATTGCCTTTTCCAGGGAGGTATTTGCTGGAATAGTATAAGAATTGGCGATGTGCTTCTCGCTGATGAAGGTTTCTTGGATATAGAAATCATAAATAACTCTCAGGTTCATTTTGTATTTCATAGGGATATGGAAATATCATATTTACCAGATAGCTTACTGCCTGTAGATACTATAACTGCATTAAACACTGAGGTTTCAAATTCTTTAGGATATGAAAGTATAATTTTAATGGAAGGGAATTATGATATTAATTTTTCAAATCATCAATATGGGGAAGCAACAATTAATGCAGTTTTAATCGGACCCTTAACAAAACTAAATATAACTGTCATCCCCGAAGGTTATCTATTTGCAGCAAGTATAAACACAACCAGATCAAATATAAAAGATAAATCATCAATATTTTTACGTTCTACTACTGCACCGTTTTCAATAGTTGATATAGATACAGTTGAAATTGATTCCATTACACTTAGCGGAGTATGTTTTTTTAACAATGCAACTCCGGGAAGTTATTATGTGGTAGTACAGCATAGAAACAGTATGGAAACATGGTCTTCAAATCCTGTTTCTATTTCCGAAAATTTAACCTCTTATGACTTTACCTCATCTTCTTCTAAAGCGTACGGCAACAATATGGTTTTAAAATTTGAAAAATGGTGTACTTTCAGCGGAGATGTAAATCAGAATAGTATTATTGATATTGGTGATGTTGTTGAAATCTATAATGATGTTTCAGGTTTTGCACAAGGATATGTAGTCTCAGATTTAAATGGAGATTATTTAGTTGATTTAAGCGATTTAGTGATAGCATACGGCAATGCTGTAAATTTTATCGCTGTTCAAAAACCTTAATTATTTATTAACAGGTCAAAGGTTTGCTTTTGACCTGTTATAATATAAAAAACATTTTTAAAAACTTTAAACAAAAATCAAAAATGAAAAAAATATTAAATCTACTCGCAGGAATATTCTTCCTGATAAACACAAGCTTTGCAAATGATCTGAACTACAAACTAAACCTGACAAACATAAACTTCACATCTGAAAAAACTGTGGAGTTTGATATTTATCTTATGAATGCAAATGAAAGTAAAACCGAAGAGAAGGAACATTTAAGATATGCGCTTGGTCAGTATTTTATTGATATAAATCCGAAGTTCGCTAATTCCGGTACGCTGACCTATTCTATAGTTAAGTCAGATCTGCCTGAATCAATGAGACCTTCGAGAGTTGCGGTGTCGGGGAATCAACTGAGAATGTCAGTGAATCAGATCAATCCGGATTTTGAATCATTGCCGGTTATCCCAAATGTAAAACCCGGTTTACTGATAGGAACAATGAAACTGGAAACATCAGCGGATAAATTTTCAAAAGATGACTTTGATCTGAAGTGGTCGGATGATGAAAATAACTTCAGAACGAAGATAGTTGCATATGAAAATGACAAACTCACGGAAGTAACAGATATAAGAGGTCATTATATCGATCTCGATTATAATGCAAATTCACCGATTGATGAAACTACATCAATCCCGACTGAATATTCACTTTCACAGAATTATCCGAATCCGTTCAACCCAACCACCAATTTGGAATTTGGGATTCCGGAATTGGGATTTGTTTCACTTAAGGTTTATGATATTTCCGGGAAAGAAGTTGCAACTTTAGTAAATGAAATAAAAAGTCCTGGAAGATATAATGTGAAATTCGACGGAAGTAATTTTGCAAGCGGAGTTTACTTTTATAAGATAACATCGGGTAATTTCAGTGCTGTGAAAAGGATGTTTCTGATTAAGTAATGTATGATGTACAAATAAGTCAAACCCGGATTTTCTTTTTAATAATCCGGGTTTGTTTATTCACAAAAAAAACTGAAAAATTAACAAATCAATCCCATGTTTGTGAGAATAAAAAATATTTTGAAATTTATAGTTTGATTCAAAATCGATGTATTTGATGTCAATGAGATCAACTGTTGTTATGAAACCGGGAAAAAGTTTCTTCGATAAGTTTGTAGTTTCAGAGTAAGTTTGTACCAGAAAGTTAAAACAAACTTTATTCATGAAAAAACCAAAAAATAGTAAGGTTACTAGTTTTAAATATTTTTAAAATTCATTAAAAAACAATCTATATAGTAGAAACATATTACGGAGATATAAAAAAATAAAGTCATATTATATCAGAGTTTCTTGAGCAAATGTTCACTCAAACAGGAGTTTTGAGAACGAACAGAAATGAGAGATCTCCCGTTAAATATTGTAAGTAAAGAAAAACTACTTGAATTTACTTAAACAGAAATTTAGCTTTACTCAATTTTTAGAATTAGCAAATATGAACCTTCTTTAACCATTCTAAATTATGGAAGATGTAAACTGCGTATTAAAAATAGTTTATAATAATTTTTCAGTTAAATGAAAATCAAATCATTTATTATAGACGATGAACTCCTTGGCAGGAAGAACCTCAGATTCATGCTGACTAATTTCTTTCCGGAAATATCAATTGTTGGTGAATTCAACTGTGTACAAAAGTCCATCAAGGAGATTCCCTCATTAATGCCTGATCTTATATTTCTAGATATACAGATGCCAGAACTTACAGGTTTTGATCTTATTGAATTATCCGGTGAAAGAAATTTTGAATTTATATTTGTAACAGCGCACAACGAATATGGAATTGAAGCAGTTAAAGCCGGCGCTCTTGATTATATTTTAAAACCGGTCAGCGTAAATGAACTGAGAGCCGCTGTAGAAAAATTCAAAAGAAAAAATTCACGAAACAATAATAAAATTAATAATACTAACCGTGATCAAAACTTTAACATTAAAATACCACAGCCGCACGGATTTGCTTTGATTGATTCAAGAGAGATAATAAGGCTCGAAGCTGAGAATAATTATACTAGAGTATTTATGTTGAATGGGGATCAGTTCTTTGTTTGTAAGACCATTAAGGATGTTGAGATACAGCTCGACCCTGAAGTATTCCTCAGAGTTCATAAATCATCTGTAATTAATCTGAGTTTTTTTAAAGAGTTTGTCAATATTGACGGGTCCTGCGTTATAATGAAGGACGAAACAAAGATACCGGTATCAAGAAGAAAAATTCAGGAATTAAAGGATGCGATTCATAAATTCACAATCAGGTAAATAATCTCTCTTCTCATGGAATAAAGGGGATTTAAAAGTTGGAATTATACTCTAAATTCAAATCAAAATGAATAAGTAAAATGAATTCTATCTCTTGAAAATATTCTCACAAATATTATTACTCATATTTACCTTCACTAATATAGCATTTTCGCAATCTTCTTCATTTCAACAATTCAAAACCAGCGACGGATTACCTTCACCAAATGTATATGACTGCATTCAGGATAGCGAAGGATACATGTGGTTTGCTACAGATTACGGTGTCAGCAGATTTGATTCATATTCATTTCAGAATTTTTCAACTAATGACGGTTTGAATTCTAATTTTATTACCGGTTTGATAGAAAAAGAAAACCAAATATACATAGGTTCCCAAAGTGGCGGTGTGAATATCTATAACGACAATAAAATCAGAAGTCTGAATTTTAATGAAGATCCAAGACAGTGGATAACTAATATGGTATTATATAAAGGTAAAATATATGAAAGTTATTCGACAAGGATCAGCGTGTTAGATAATGACTCATCATCATTAATTTTCAGCAATGAATTTTTTCCATATTTAAATATAACAATGTATAGAGTTTACTGGATGCACAGCATAAATAATGAAAGGTTACTGGCTGTAACTACTGACGGGATCTATGAAATAAAGGAAAATAATTTTGAAAGACTTAAAGTTGAAAATTTTCAGAATCAAACTCTATACGGTATTACGAGTGATAAAAAAAATAATGTTTATGTATCCGGGGATAATGTAATATATAAAATTGCAGATAATAAAATCATTGAGACTTATAAATTCAAATTCGGTAAAGAACAAAAAATTTTCAGAATACTAGTTGATCAGAATGGACTGATCTGGTTTTCTGTACTGAATGAAGGACTGTTCCTTTTTAATCCGGTCACTAATCATTTAACAGATCTGAATAAAAAGCTGGATTCGGAAAAGCTACATGTAAATTCGATTTATATGGATAATAAGGATAATGTATGGGTAAGCACTTACGGGAAAGGTGTGTATTGTTTTTATAATACTTTTATCAATAACTACGATACGAAGGACGGAATGAATAACTCTAAGATAAATTCAATATCCGGAGACAAAGATAACAGAATATATTGCGCTACATTCAACGGATTAGCAATTTTGGAAAATGACAGCATTACTAATGTAAAAACTAAAGGTCAGATTACCCTTACTGATTATATAAGCAGAATTAGAAAAGAGAATGACAGTTTGTTTGTATTAAATTATATAAATGATAGTAAAAATGTTTTCTTTGTAAAGTATAAAAATATAAATTTAGTATATTCACCAGCGAGAGCTTCAATGTTTATTAATAAAGATTCTCTGATTATAGGTGGTTGGAACAATTATTTAAGAAAGTCAACTGCTTTTAAAAATGAAAATAAATTGAGCAAATCAGATTATATTTATGTTATAGGTGATACATTAGTAAATAATAAGATAAATGAGATAGCAAAGGGAAAAAATGGTAAGATATTGATTGCATCTGAACTTGGGATTTGTGTGTTGCAGGATAATAAGGCAAAGGTAATAAAAGGTGATAAACTTAACAGCTCTTTCAGCAAAATTAAAGCGGATGACAACGGTTATGTTTGGGCTTGCGGTGAAAGGGGATTGTTCATAATAAAGGATTCGATAGTAGTTTATGAATATTCGATAGCCGGTCAGGAAAAAGTATCAGCTTTTGAATTTAACAATGAAGGTTTTGTATGGCTGTCAACTATGAAAGGTATTCATGGAATGTCTGTAAAATATGAAGATGGTAAAATTGATTTGAAGGAAGAATATTTAATTAATGAAAATGCAGGTCTGATCTCCAATGATATTTCCAGTATGTATTATGATAAAACTTTCAACAAGTTATGGGCAGGTACTTCAGAAGGTTTAGCTTCAATAGATCTTAATAGTTTTAATAATCAGCTTGATCATACATTGCCTTTGAGGATTCTAAACATAAGAACTCCTGATTCTGTTTATAATATCACCAGAAACATTTCATTTCCTGAATATGTAAAGGACATAAGAATATCAGTTACATCATTTGATATAAATTCAGCAGGTAATTTAGAATACTTTTATAAACTCAATGATCAGGATACAATTTGGAATAAAACGAATGATAATGTGATCACATTTCCGTCTCTTGCTTACGGGAATTACAATTTTCAGATCTATGCTGCTAATACTTTCGGAAAACGAAGCGAGGCATCATTACTAAATTTTACAGTTGAAACTCCTTTTACAAAATCATTTATTTTTTATGCGTTAATTTCATTGTCAGCTATGAGTTTGACAGGATACACTGTTTCGCGAAGCTTTAAGAAAAAGTACTTAATAGAAAAAGAAAGGAATACTTTTAAAAATCAGATATCCGATCTTAAGCAGAGATCACTTGTTTCAATGATGAATCCACATTTTGTATTTAATTCGCTTAACTCCATTCAGAGTTTTTACAATTACAAAGAGAATGAATCTGCAAATGAATATCTTGCAAAATTCTCGAGACTGATCAGAATGAATCTTGATTTCGCCGATAAGACATTTATTAGATTAAGTGATGAGATCGAAAGACTTGAAAGCTATCTGTTGCTCGAAAAGATGAGGTTTAATGATAATCTCAATTATGAGATCTGGGTATCGGATGACATAGATCCTGAAAAGACCAAAATACCGAATATGATAATCCAGCCGTTTGTAGAAAATGCTATCTGGCACGGGATTCTAAAATCTCAATTAGCAGGAGAGGTTAAAGTAAACATATTTCATTCACAGCTACCCGAAGACATCAGGAAGAATTATCAGATACAGGTTCACTCATCTCTGAAAGGAAGTAAAACTGATCCGATAGATCCAAATCCTGCGCATTGCATTAAAATTGAAATAATTGACAATGGTGCAGGAATAAATAATAGCCGGAAAAACAGATCATCGGGTCATGTTTCGCGCGGCATAAGCGTGATAAAAGAACGTCTCAGCATTCTCCATCATTATACAGGTGATACAGAGCTTGTAAAAATTACAGACAGAAGCGAACTCCCGGAATCTCAATCCGGAACAATAGTTGAAATATATCTAACTCCGAATATCTTCAAGGTAAACTAAAGAAATAATCTTGATTTTTTTTTTAGGACAACCTACTTACCCATTTTCAACAATGTGTTTCAAAATAAAAAAATTATTTTACCACAAAGTCACGAAGTCACAAAGGTATTTATTTAAAATTTTTTTCTTAGTGTCCTCGTTCCGCGGCGGCGGATTAATGGTAAAAAAGCTGTTTTAATAAAGATTCTCAAAAAGGGAAAGGGTTTACTTAACTTAAAATACTGTTGAGTTTAAAACCAATCTCTATCACACATAACAAATCACCTGACCGAATCCTCAAAATAACAACCGTTCCCTAATTCAAAACTACCGTTTCCTAATTATATCTTTTGCCGCAGGTTCATACGGATTAAATTTATTCTAAAATTAAACCAATGAATATCTGGACTAAAATATTCCGCAGTGATAAGAAAGAAAAAGATAAAGATAAAGAAACAATAATAGCTCTGGCAGTTGCCGATAAGCTTAAGATATTCAAATCAATCGATGATGCGATCTTATATCTGTATAAAAAAGATAACAAAGCATTAATAAATGAGCTCGATAAATTACGACACAGGATATCATCAGATAAAAAAGTGAAAGCGGTAAGAATCACTGAAGATAATGAGATCATTGAATATGATAATTTGGAAGAATTGAAAAAGGATTCGGAGTAGTATCTTTTATTTTTAATCTGTTTGTAATCGGTAATTTGAACTCTGATTAATAAAAATAAAGTTTTTTGTGAGTAAAAAATCAAAGAAAACTTTTAATTATGATTCCGAATTGAAGGATCTATCATAAATGACATTATTTTTTATGAGGAAAACGGGAAATAGTTTCTTAGGAAAGAATGAAATGTAATCATATGTTTGTAACAGATTAAAGAAAAGAGAAAGTATTTAAAGATTAAGGGAAGAATAATTATGAGTTTAAATATAGTTAAATAATTAAAATAAAAATAAAAATGAAAACAATCAAAAAATCTAAAGGAGGAAATAAAATGAAATCAGCATTAAAAATTCTTTTAATTCCGGTATTACTTCTAATTGTAGTTACCGGTTCGTACAGCAAACTTTTAACTTCACAACCTGAAATAAAATTTAACGATTCTAACTATAACTTCGGAGACGTGAAAGAAGGTGTTGAGCTTGAGCATATTTTTAAATTTACAAATGACGGAGAGGGAACGCTTGTAATAAATTCAGTTCAGCCATCCTGCGGATGCACAGGAGTTGTAATGGATGAAAAGAAAGAATTCGAATCCGGTGAATCAGGTGAAATTAAGATCACTTTCAATACTCAGGGAAGATCGGGTATGAATTCAAAAACAGTAATTGTAAATACTAACGATCCTGTTAATCCTGTTACGACTCTTAGTTTTAATTGTAATGTGACGGATAATTGAAAATATTTAATTCCATTAAAGGAATTGATAAAAAAATTTAAAAATAAATCTAATTAACCGAATAAAATGAAAAAACTAATGAAATACTTTTTGTCAATGATTCTTTTGGTTTCGGCAATTAATTTAAATATTGCTTTTTCGCAGGGAAATAAAATAAGAATCACCCTGATAAACCCGCCTACGAATCAATTTTCTGTCGGAGACGTCTGGAAAATGAAACTTGAGAATCTAACGGATTCTACTCTTAATATATATCTTTCCGGGTCTGTCGATAAAGACAATAATAGGGTGGTTGAAGGGACTTCTGCAAATATTATACTTCCTCCCGGATCTATTAATTACAATTACAGAAGTTTTGAAACAGGTTCAGTAAACTGGCTGGATAATACTCTTAAAGAATTCATTCTCAGGACTGGAAATGTCCCTACAGGACACTATGCCACATGTGTTCAGGCTTTTTCAAGTGATAACAATCTCCCACTAAGTATAAATACCTGTATATATCCGAATATTATAAGAGATCCGGTTGTAAATATAAATCTGATATCACCGGCAGACGGGGATTCGGTTAGTGCAACAAATTTAAGCTTTATATGGGCGTCTTCAGCTCCAATGATTCCCGGAGATTACTACAGATTTACTATTGCAGAGATGAGAAATCCTTCCCAATCCTGTGAAGCTGCATTACAGGGAAACAATCCGGTTTATGTTCAGAGCAATATAAGAACATCTTCATTTATGTATCCAACTTCAGCTCCAGCTCTAATGCCGGGAAAAAAGTATGCTTGGAATGTGTCTTTAATAAGGGATACAGGTGTGATTTCTGAAAGTCAATGTTCGAGTTTTGGAATTAAAATGTTAATTAGTGGTAAAACTGCAATAAAGCAAAGTTATTTATATATAAATGATACCGAAGACAAAATTAGAGAAATAAGTTCATGTAGAATGAAATTTCATACGGATTGTAAAACAGCAGAATATCCAGGTACTCCTAGATTATGTATTTATGACATTACTACACTAACTAGTTTTAACATAAATGATCTTTGTGGAAATGAAACTCCAATTTTGGAATTTGATAAATTGGTTGCAAACTTTAATAATACAACAGCATTGGCACCTAATAAATTAACTTCTGGCAGGACTTACTTATTTGTAGATTGTAATGCACTAACTGGGGAAACTTACTTAACTTTTAAATTCGTTGGTTGTCAGCCCGAAGATAGCTGTTTTGTGGATACTCTAAATATCAGAACAGGTTTTGACTATACAAAAAATAAAATTTTTCCAGTCTCAACTACAGATCCAAGCTGGAATCTGATAGCAGATAATGAAAGTAGATCAAAGGAACCAAGAGAACTTAATAATGCAAAGGTTCCATCTGGATTTAAACAACCTTTTCCAAATACAAATTGGTTATTTTTTCCATATACTGGATCTGAATATACAGGAATTATAGAATATACATTTTGCCTTTCAGATGATTACGCATTTAATGATAACTATGATAGTCCAAATATAAACTTTTCTTTAAACTTAAGATGTAAAGGAGAGATTATTGCAGTTATTATAAACAATGCAACATATCCTGTTAAGATAAAAAATAACCATAATTCAGCTAGTCCATTTGTAATTAGTTCAGATAATCTTTGCTCTTCTTGTGATTTAATTTTTGATCCATCTGAATTAGTTCCAGGTCAGAATCGAATCAGATTGGTGATAAAGCAAATCAATTTTAAACAAACTTACATAAACTTATCAGGTAATATTTATGGATTTGGTTTAGTAAAGAAAAAAGATTGTCCATGTTCTTCAAACAATAATACATCTAATTGCGATTATTTAATCAATTCGAATTATGAATTTGAAAATGTAGGTTGGGAAAAAGGTCCCGGTTCAAAATTACCTACAGGCATTCTTAATACGCCTTATATTAATCCATTACGTAAATATTCCTCAATAATAATACCCGCTACCATAAATGATTATACTCAATCTTTATCCGGAACCTTATCAGGTGTTGTTTCAGGAAGTTCTTATAAAATTGAAACTGAATTTAAATTAGGAACAGTTGCTGGAGGAGGAAAAAGAGGATCACTAGTCAATCCTCAAAATATAGAAGTTTTTTTATATAGCAGTTCAACGCAGACCTGGCAATCAATAGGATGGACTACAGTTAGTGATGGAAAAGTATGGTCAAAATTCAGTAAATCTTTCAATCCTGGACCGGGAAAGAATTGGACTAATATAGTATTCAAAGGTTATTCTAATAATGGAAAAATAGGTGCGATTGATATAAGGAATGTTAAAATCTGCAAATCTGAGCCATGCGAGGATGCAATTGCTATGTTTACATTAAAGGATTCTATTTGTCAGCAAGGACCATTCCTAATAGATGCTTCAACCAGTCGAAATGCAGATAACTATTTTTTAAGTATAGAAGAATCTGATGCATTAGGTAATAGAATTCTAGGCACTGAAGTCAACGAATGGATAGGGTTACTTAATGCAGATGAATTGGCGGCTATTGATTTACTACCATGGTATATAAACAAAGGAAAGAGATTTCAATGCGGAAAATATTACAGAGTTGGATTAGCCGTAGCAAATTCATGTACTCAGTGGAATTCATATAACAAAGTCTTTTATTATGATTGTTCAAATGAATGCTGTATGACCGATTCTATAAATATAAATACTGGTTATAATGATAATTCTAAATCGGCTTTACCGATAGATCAGGATGATCCTTCATGGAAGATAGTAGATGACAATAATATAGGGGGATTACCCACTCCATACAATTCTACTATTTTACAACCAAACAGTTCAAGACCATGGAGCCCGCCATTTCAAAATAGTCAATGGATCGGAACAAAAAATAATAATTTTGATCGGGAAAGATTATATACTTTTGAATATAAGTTTTGCCTAAGACATAATTTTACTAATCCGGTTATAAATTTTAAATATATGGTTGACAATGCTATTACGAAAATTACACTCAACAATAATAATTTAAGCGGAGTTTTTCTTGCTCTGAATTATACAGGTAATATAATAGGTAATATTAGTATTTCTGATCCATCTTTCTTTACTGACAATGGTTATAATGTTCTGCAGATAACAGTTAAGAGTAATTCTTTAACACCAATTGGGATAAATATTGAAGGGACTATTTCTGCTATTGGACTTGTAAAAAAATCTTGTCCATGTCAAACATATTAATAATAAAATCATGAAAAAAATAATTTTAACACTAATAGTATCAATAACATTTATAAATTCATCTTTCTCTCAGGATTCGGTGACGGTCATTCTTCATCAGCCTCCGCCATTCCAGTTTAATGTATCTTCACTCTGGAATATGACTCTTATAAATAATACAAACGAGAGTATAAATGTATATCTCTTTGGAACTGCTTCAAGTCATAAAACAGAAATTGTGAATGCAACTACATCGGGAATTTTGTTGCCGCCCGGAACTAAAAACATTAACGCTTCTCAATTTCAAACTATAGACATAAGCTATAACAGCAACAGCGGAAACTTTTCGGATATTGTACAGCAGACCGGATCTTTTCCGGCAGGAAATTATGAGTATTGCGTGACCGTGAAGAGAGTTGACAATAATGCTGAATTAGGTTCGCAGTGTGAAGATGTAGCCGTAGAGAATTTCTCGCAGGTTGAACTCTCTTCGCCTATGAATGAAGCCGAAGTAAATGATATATATCCTATATTTAGCTGGCTTCCGCCTACACCTGTTCCCCCGGGGAATAGACTGAATTATATTCTTAATGTCTATGAGATCCTTTCGAGACAAACTGATTATGATGCAGTACAGTCTAATCCGGCTTTCTTTCAGTCACCATATATACAAAATACTGTGATGAGATATCCGGCTGTCTCACGGAGTTTCAGGAATGATATGAGATATGCCATTCAGGTAAATGCTTATATAAAAGTTGATACCGGATATTATCTGATCTCACAAAGCGATGTCAAGAGTTTTATTTATAAAAATCTTACCGCTTCTCTGATCGACACAATGTATGGTAAAACACTGAACAGAAATCTCAACAAACCCGGATCCTACAGAGAAAATGATTATTACCCCACATCAGGAGGCAATTTTCTTGCAACAAAACAAAAAGCAATTGACTACGGAGTTAACACAAATATCTATTTCGAAGCTGCCAATAAGCCCGGTGTGTATTCAGAACTGCTGAAGACATTTTCGAGAATTGACGTTGTTCCTAATTTCGCTTTATACGGAATTCCGTTTGGTGTAAATATTTTTTATGCAACTGATAACAGCAGCTCGAGACAGAACATGAATAATTTCTCATTTGATTTTGATCCAAATGATCTTAAGGAAATGGTTAAAACTAAAGTTGAGGAAAAGCTAAGCAGTATGCAGGATGAAATTGAAAAAAAGATCCGGGATAAGGGAGAACAATTCAGATCGGGAATCGAAGAGCAGGCAAAAGAATCAGCTATGAATAATCTTTCATTTCCTTTAAAACTCTTTTCCCAATTCCGGAATCTCGGTATCGGAAATAATTATCCTCAATATACTGATTATACTGTCTCGGGAGTATCGGTTACAGGCCTGAATCTTGAATTCAATCCGGGTATTTTTTATATGGCATTCACAGGACCTTTAAATAACAGGGCTGTGGATAATACAACCTTTAAAAGAAACCTGTATTCGGGAAGACTTGGAATAGGGAAGTATGATGATTCACATTTTTATCTGACGGGATTATATGCTAAAGATGATTACGGTTCGATCTACGTAGACCCAAACAATGTACAGCTTACTCCAAAATCAAATCAATTGTTTGGCGCAGAAGGTCAGCTTAGTTTGCTGAAAGAAAAACTGGTACTGAAAGGTGAGATAGCAGTATCTTTCTTAACTGATGATACACAGGCTGCGGATGTGGAAAGCGAGAGTCTGCCTTCATGGGTTAAGAATATGTTCGATCCGAAAGTCAGCAGCAGAGTAGATGGTTTTTATAAAGTTGGAGTCAGTTATGATATCGATCAGACGCAGACAAAAATTAAGGCAAATATGAAAATGGTAGGACCGGGTTATCTAAGTCTTGGTAGTCCTTCAAAACCAAATGATCTTATGGAGTATGAGTTCAGTGTGGATCAGAAGCTGTTGAGTAATCAACTTACGGGAAAGATCTCTTTCAAAACAGGATGGGATAATCTGTTGACCGGATATAAAACTAATACGACATATAATTCACTGCTTAATTTCAGTATCAACGCAAGATTTAAAAATTATCCGACGTTATCAATAAATTACTATCCGGTTTTTCTGAGCAATGATGCAAGTGATCCATTGGCAAAATTGAGTACGGTAAATCAGAATTTAACATTAGTAACAAGTTATCCGGTTAAGATCCTGAAAGAGCAAAATAACTTATCATTATTATTCAGCTGGAATAATTCTGATAATTATCAGGGACTGAATAACAGTTATAACTGGAGTCTGACAATGTCAGACATGATCTATTTCAAAAGCAAATTATTCTTATCAGCATCTTTAGGACTTCTCAATGGAAGAGGATTTGATACTCTTACTACATATAATGTAAATGTCAGCGGCGGATTTACCATGCTTGAGGTCTGGCAAAATGCGCTTGGATTCAATGTCACTTCATCACCGGATAAAGATCAGAGTCTGCAGATCTATTTTAATTCAAATGCTACATTTCTCAAATACTTTACCATTGACGCAAGACTCGAAAAAAATATTTATGATGATTATCAGTTCTCGGGAATAAATGACACAAATGAACTGATTTTCAAATCGACATTATCTATGAACTGGAAGTAAATTGATTTCTGCCACCGGAGTGTATTTTGGTTTCTAACCACTCCGGCTTTTTTAATCATAAAAAGGCTTGCCTTAACAAATACATAATGCGTCTTTTTGTGAGATTGTAAAATGATTTAAAAGTTAGGAATTGATGCGGAATCGATGTTTTTAATGACTTTGAGATCAATATTTGTGAGGAAACCGGCTAAAAGTTTCTTTGATAAGTTTGTTGTTTAAGGGTAAGTTTGTATCAGATAGTTAAAACAAACGCTCTTTAGAAAACTTAACAAACAAAAACTAAACTCCGGTAAAGCGGAGAAGGAGAAATTAAAATGAAAACTCAAAATACAAAAACCAGCACAAACAAAAGAAACAAAAAAGAAGAAGCAACATTTTATCATCTTTCGACTGGTGAGACCATACAGGAACCTAAAACCAGATTTGAATTGAATGATAATTACTGCGATGTAACAAAAACATTCATAGAGATAGAATTCTATTTGCCCGAACCTGCCAATGCAAAACTTATACTTATGGATACAAACAAAACAGAAACTATAAATCTGATAGATAAGAGTCTTGAATCAGGAAGGCATATATACAGATCTCAGATAAGAGCATCAGAATTGAAATATTACAAGTATTATTACAAGCTTGATGCTTACGGATATAATGAAGTAAAGGAAATGCATCTGACATGCTGAAAATTCATGAAGAACCCGTCGTGGCTGAAAGGCTGCACGGGTCTTTGTTAGTACTTTTAAAACAAATAATTTATAAACTTAAACCAAAAAAAATGAAAACAAGGATCTTTAAAACTACAGTACTTTTATTCATAGCAGCAATTTTATTGTCTTTTGATTTACCGAATGGATGGCATCTGAGTGGAAGTAATCCGGAAAATTATGAAATGGGAATTGCAAAAGGAGAAGGAATGGACGGTAAGAATGCAGCAACAATAAAATCAAAAGGAGAAGTATCTAATAATGAATTCGGAACACTTATGCAGATGTGCAGTCCGAAGAAATATCTGGGGAAACAAATTAAGATGACCGGTTATGTCAGATCCGAAAATGTTGAAGATTGGGCAGGACTGTGGCTTAGAGTTGACGGGGCGGGAACAGATGAAATTCTTTCGTTTGATAATATGCAAAACAGGGGAATCACAGGAACGACTGAATGGAAAAAATATGAGATTATTCTACCCGTTCCTGCTAATGCTTCGAGACTTGCATACGGTGCGTTGATGGGTGGAACCGGTCAGATCTGGTTTGATAACATCACATTTGAAGTCATAGATAATTCTGATAATCCACCTATGCCTGAAAGTTCTAACCGATCAGATCATTCTAATAATAAAGAAACAGTTACATCTGAGCCTGTGAACTTAGATTTTGAACAATAGGATTTAACTACAGCTGTTCCGGAAACGGAACAGTTGTAATAATTCGAATAAACGAACAGTAAGGATTTAATCTCTAAAGAAGTTTGTAATAAATACTAGATATATTATTAATTTTAAATAATATAATTTCTTAAAAAAACAGGAGACAACATATGAAAGAATCAATAAAACTTATCTGCATAACAGCGATTTTATTTTTATCCGGTTCAGATTTATTTTCTACACCGCTTAACGGATCTTACTCTATCGGAAGCGGTGGAAATTATCCGACAATTCATTCTGCTATCAATGAAGCATCTACTCAGGGCATCAATGGTCCTGTTGTATTTAATATTTTATCCGGAGTTTATAATGAGCAGGTTACCATTGGAACAATTTCGGGAAGCAGTGAAATTAATACTCTGACGTTAAAATCAACGACAGGCAATCCGGAAGATGTAAGAATTAATGGTCTGACATATGCCTTACATGTATTTTCAGATAATATATTTTTTGAAGGTATAACCTTCGGCAGTACCACTTCAAATATAATTAGTCTCTATGCCGACAATATAAATTTAATAAATAATGATTTTAGTAATGAAAACATAATTGGAGGTGGTAATGATATAAATATTACCGGAAATAGAAATATTGGTAATTTTCATTTAGAAGCAGATGAATTGTACAATTATTACAATCTTAATATTACCGGAAATAGTTTTAATGGTCATATAGATCTTGATTATTATGTTAGTGTACTTATTAGTGAAAATCAAATTGGAGAAGGCTTGGAGACAGTTTATTGTTATGATGTTACGATTGATAAAAATAAATTAAATGGTTATTTATACATAGATAATCAAATTGGTGATATTACTAATAATTTTTTTAATGACGTCAGTGGGGAAATATATGCGAGGTATGTTATAAATAATACATTTGTCGGAAACTCAGTCAACTCTCCTGTAATAAGAAGTTATTATTGCCGGACTTTTATTAACAACATAATAATTAATACTGCGGGAGGTCCCGGGATAAAAAGTAACATGGGTGCTTCTGATTATAATAATTACTACAACGGCGGAAATGATTCACTGATCATCTCGGGAGAGGTTGCTTATAATAGTGTATCTGATTTCTTCACCGCAACAGGTCTTGACGAGCATTCAAAGTCACAGCCGGTTACTTTCCAATCCTCTTCTGATCTTCATCTCGCAGGTTCATCTATCGGAGACGAACTGCTTGCCGGAATTCCGAATGCATTAGTCCCCGATGACATAGACGGCCAGCCGAGAAGTCCATTGCATCCTTATATAGGTGCGGATGAAGTAATTGATTTCCCTCTGCCTGTGGAATTATCTTCATTTACTTCTTCTGTTAACGGCAATAATGTTTCCCTAATCTGGACAATTTCATCAGAGACGAATAACTCCGGATTCGATATAGAACGAGCAATTGATAATGGACAATTGACAATTGATAATTGGATTATGATTGGTCATGTTAAAGGTAGTGGTACGATCAATGAACCAAGAGAATATACATTCACCGATAGAAATTTAGCATCAGGGAAATATAAATACAGATTAAAGCAGATCGATTATAACGGCAACTTTGAATATTATAATCTGACTGAAGAAGTCTTTATAGGAGTTCCGGAAAACTTTGAGCTTTCACAAAATTATCCGAATCCTTTCAACCCAACTACCAATCTGGAATTTGGGATTCCGGAATTGGGATTTGTTACTTTAAAAGTCTATGATATTTCCGGGAAAGAAGTTGCAACTTTAGTGAATGAAATAAAAAGTCCGGGAAGATATAATGTGAAATTCGACGGGAGTAATTTTGCAAGCGGAGTTTATTTTTATAAAATAACATCCGGAAATTTCAGTGCAGTGAAAAGAATGTTTCTGATAAAGTAACATTGATAAATTAAAGGAACAAACATATAAAGAAATAACCGGGATGACTGAATGGTCATCCGGGTTTTTTGTTTTACGTTTTAGATCGAATAAAAGTCCATTTCAGACTGTATTTTGTGAGATTGTAAAACCTCTGAATACTTCTAATTTGAATCAAAATAGATGTATTTGATGACACCAGGGTCATTTATTGTGAGGAAACCGGGAAATAGTTTCTTTGATAAAATTTGTGATTGAAGGTATGTTTGTAACAGAAAGTTAAAACAAACATTAATCATGAAAACATTAAATCAAAAAAAAGCAAAGCAAGATTTATGGAATTGCCGTACGGTGAACTTTGAAATGAATGTACACCAAGCCGGAACAAGTATTATTAAAAATTTAAATCCTGAACTTTAATTAATTAAATATTTTTTAAAAATCAAATTATGTATAATTACAAACTAGAGTTTTTAAAAAACCAAAATAAGAAACCATGTTTTCTTAAAATCAAATAAAAGGAAGAATAAAATGAAAATTAAAAACCATTCAAAAAAACAGAAAGCATTCAGAATCAAACTGAATAAAACACTGGTAGCAGTTATTGTAATTTCCAGTTATTTTTTTCTGAACTTAACCACTCTGATCGCGCAATCCGACAATACCGCAGAATCAATTTCAAATGGACGCACAATTCAGAAGCAACTGAATAAAGGAGAAAAACATGATTATACTGTACAGCTGAATAAAGGTGAATTCCTGGAAATGACTGTTATGCAGAATGGTGTTGATGTGTCTATAGATATATCTGATCCGGAAAACAAAATTATAAAAACAATAGATACTCCCAACGGTCAGTTCGGACCGGAGCATATAGAACTTTATTCAGAATCAGCAGGACCATACAGGGTTTCCATAATCCCTTTAGGCGAGGATCCGACTTTATCAGATTCTGCAAATGCAGAGTTCATAAATAATAATCAGGGAAAATATGAAATTAATTCTGTTGTCATATTATCTGAGACTGAATACAAAAATAAAATTGAGTTATTTAAATTAAAACAGGCGGAAATTGTATCATCTTTAAAAGAGTATTCTCATCCTTTGAAGACTGTAGTCCCGGGAAACGGATTTAAAGATCTGGATTTTCTTGAGACTGTTTTAAAAAATGTTGATTATGTTGGTTTAGGCGAAGCAACTCACGGAACAAAGGAATTTTTTCAGATGAAAGCCCGCCTTCTGGAATTTTTAGTTAAGAAAATGGGATTCACTGTATTTACCATTGAGGCTTCTTATGACGGATGCAATAATATTAATGATTATGTTTTATACGGTAAAGGTGATGCCTATACAGCCCTAGCAAGTCAGGGATTCTGGACATGGGATACTAAGGAAGTATTAGACATGATAGAATGGATGCGCTCATATAACAAAAGTGTTCCGGAAACTAAGAAAGTAAAGTTTCTGGGATTTGATTCTCAGGGTGGCGGACTGGAAGTATTACAAAATTATTTAAAGAAAGTTGATTCTCTGAGAGCAAATCAGTTGGAAGACTTTTTTACAATTCTTAACGGATTCAGAAATAATGCCGATACTACAGTTAGTACAGACAGCATCAAAAAAGAGTATTATACTTTTCTGTCTTATTTTATAATGAACGAAGGTAATTACGTTCAGAAATCTTCATCTCCGGAATATGAAAATGCGCTTCATATAGCAGTCGTTAACGGTCAGATGCTTGATACGTATTTTATGGATGCAACAGATATAAGAATGAAAGAAAGGGAGTGGAGAGATTATTATATGGCATCGAATTTTGAATATCTTGTTCAGCGTGAAAAGCCGGGTACTAAATTTGTTTTATGGGCACATAACGGACATATTTCAAAAAATGTTGAAGCTTATGTAAATGGAGGAGTTAAACCTATGGGAAGTTATCTGAAAAATTATTTTGGTGATAAATATTATTCATTCGGATTTTCTTTCAGCAGCGGGAGCTTTCAGTCAAAGGAAATAACAAATGATTACAATTTTTTAGGATTGCAGGAATTTAATTTAAGTCCTGCAAAAGAAAATTCTCTTGGCTGGTATTTCAGCCGGACAGGATATAATAAATTCATTATTGATTTCAGTTACAGCAATCTGCCTGATAAATTAAAGGAATTTTCTGAAACTGATTTGGTGACAAGGAGCTTTGGCGCTATTGCAAACAGAAATTTCACTGAATCTTACTATGTACCCGTAACAATAAAAAAGGATTATGACGGAATGATTTTTATTGACAATACTACACGCGCCGTTCCGAATCCTAAAGTAATAAAATAACTGATGATTGAACATAAAAGAAAAAATCCCCGCTCAAATGATCTCTGATAAAGCTTCAGTTTGTGAGGATGAAAGTTTCTTAAATACTTGCAAATTGAATCAGAATCAAAGCATTTATTGATATTGAGATCATTTTTTGTGAGGAAACCAGCTAAAAGTTTCTTTGATAAGTTTACTGTTTAAGAGTAAGTTTGTATCAGATAGTTAAAACAAACGCTCTTTAGAAAACTTAACAAACAAAAACTTAACTCCGGTAAAGCGGAGAAGGAGAAATTAAAATGAAAACTCAAAATACAAAAACCAGCACAAACAGAAGAAACAAAAAGGCAGAAGAAACATTCTATCATCTTTCAACAGGTGAGACCATACAGGAACCAAAAACAAGATTTGAATTGCTTGATAACTACTGCGATATAACAAAAACATTCATAGAGATAGAATTCTATTTGCCGGAACCTGCCAATGCAAAACTTATACTTATGGATACAAACAAAACAGAAACTATAAATCTAATGGATAAAAGTCTTGAATCAGGAAGGCATATATACAGATCACAGATAAGAGCATCAGAATTGAAATATTACAAATACTATTACAAGCTTGATGCTTACGGATATAATGAAGTAAAGGAAATGCATCTGACATGCT
>JAGQWH010000044.1 GCA_020437545.1 Ignavibacteriota bacterium | reverse complement strand
CTCTCACGGAGCTGAAGGGTTGGGATGGTATGTTTATCAGAATACAGATTGGCAGGGAAATAGTCTGTCCATAAATCAAGCCGGCGGACATCATTTTTTGAATAGTAATGTATCGGTTTTGCCTTATGATTATACTCATTATAATTTTGGACTTTTCAATGTTGACAGTACGAAAAGGTCTTCAAACGTAACGGGACAGAATAAATGGGATTATGTTAGTAAAATGAACAAGACTATTTTGAACTGGAAACCAACTTTGGATAAAATAACATGGACAAGTGGATACAGTGTACACAGTGAAACAGCAACTCATGAATTCATATATGACATAAAAAGCATAAAGAGAGATCCTTATCACGAATATATTGAGGATTCTCCTTGCACGTTTTGTGATGCTCCTAATGAAAGATACTGGGAAATGGGATTCTTTGAACCGGATTTTGATTATCCTACTGTAAGCTCAACAGACAAAAGTAAATACTTCCTGATGGTGAACAGAAGATGTGTACCTGATACTCCGACTTCAGGTCAGGGAGACTTCAGATCTTTAAGAATAAAATTTGATTCCACACAACTATCAGGATTCACAAACTGGAAAATTACAGAACTCGACACGAACAATGTAATTACTACTTTCAATAAAAATACTGCTTCATTTATTAACATGGGAGAGTTCAAACCCGGCGAAGGAAAGCTCTATAAACTCGCACCTGTCATGCAGGAGGGTGGGACGCTTGTTGCTGATGAAAGTGTATCAGGCAGTTTTGATTGCAAAGGATTAGTTAATAATGGAGGTAAGAATATAACTCTTATCCCCGGCACTACAATTAATTTTGCCAATTCAGATGCTAGAATAGTAATGAACGGCGGAAATTTTAAGAGCGGGATAAATACCGGTGACAATACCGCTCCTGTGAATCTTCAGGGAAAGGAAGACACTTTATGGAAAGGTTTAGTTTTTCAAGACTGTCCAAGTGTCGAGATGTATAAGACTTACTTTAAAAACATCTCGCCTTATGAAATGGATAGCACATACGCAATTGATCTTGTGAACTGTCTTTACAGTAAAATTGACGGTTGTTCATTTCAAACAGATTCGAGTTTAAACTCAGGTGGAATAAGAGCTAATTTTACTTCAAACAATGAATACCCTGTAGAAGCTTATATTTTGAATAGTACATTTCAAATGGAAGATGGTAATATCCCTGCTTTGAGTTTCATTTCATCCGGAGGTATTACAGTTCCGTTGATAATTGATGGAAATACTTTCACTTCTGACGAAGGCAACAGTGCAAATGCGATCTTCCTTTGTAATGTCAGCGGCGGCGCAATAAAAAATAATACTATTACGGATTATAAAACCGGTGTGTTTATGCTTTCCTCCGCCATGGACTTTTTTAATAATGTTATAGACGGAAGCAGTGATAATTCAGTTGGAATTAAAGGAGCATCACAAAGTAATTTGAGTTTGGGTACTTCAGGAAATTATTATACAGCAGGATTGAATACTGTTTCATCCGAAGGTTCTACTGGAAAGTGTGTCTATGTATATAAATCGTCATTCGATCTACATAAGGGTGAAAATATATTTGATCTGAAAAATTACAATTCAAATGATTCTTATCATTTATCAGGTACGTTTCCTTATTATCTTCCTAACACAACTCTTAGTGCTGTACAAAATTGTTTCAGAATTTCAGGAGTTAATAATTCTGAAATACAGAATGTAAAATGGGTTAACGGAAATTTTATAAATTTTGATTTTTTGGATTATTCATGTGAAGTGGGTTATGAAAGCGAAAAGCTAATTGTTGATCTGGGTAATGATAACAAAGATACTATTTATTATAAGTCAGGTGGAAGTGGCGGATCAATTTCAAATTTACAATCTACTACCGAAATATCATCTGCTGAGAGTTTAATAGATTCTATAAACATAAATACGAGAAAGAGAAATTATAACAGAGTTATCTCAGATTGTCAGGATTATTTAAGTAATCATTTGAATGACAGCAGTAATACAGGTGATCAGAGTTCCGGAATAATTTCAAAGCTGTTTCTTGCAAGTTCGAGATTGGATGTTGCAGGTAACAAGATTACAGCCCTAAAAACTCTTCTCGAAAATCTGATTCTGAATAATCCTCAAAATGAATCTCTGATCAAATCAGCTTTCTATTATATTCAAAAATGTAAAGTAAAACTTGAAGATTATGAATCTGCAATGACAGGATTTCAACAGATCATGGATCAGAATCCATACACTTATGAATCTTTGACTGCGAGCTGGGACTATTCCGCCTCATACCTGTTACTATTAAATCAAAGTGGTTCGGGTGGCGGAATTTCAAATTACAAATTACAAATTTCAAATGATGAATTAATAGATGATGAAGCAAAAATTGATGACAATAATCAATCCAAAATCCAAAATTCCAATTCCCAAATTCTTTATGACGATCCTAGAGAGAAGTATGATAAAAATGTTTTTACAAAAGATGACCGGAAAATTTTAAAATCAAATATATTTAATTCATTTGAAACAAGCAGAGATAAAGAGATAGAAGTTTTAAAAACTTTAGAAAAGAAAGTATCAGAGGGAAATGCCAATGAAAGTGAAAAGAAGGAACTTGAGACGAAGAAAGTTTTGAAAGAAATTGCTAAGCCTAAGAAACCTGTAAACATTTCAGAGCACATTAGTAATGTTAGTGGTGATATTAATAAGATCACTGATGCAGGGAAGGGCAGTCTTGAAAACAAAAACGCAAGTATAGTTCCTGAGGTTTATTATTTATCACAGAACTATCCAAATCCATTCAACCCAACGACTAAGATCAGTTTTGATTTACCGGTTGATGCAAAAGTAAAATTGATTATTTTTGATATGCTCGGCAGAGAAGTGAAGTCTATGGTTAATTCTCAGCTTTCTACCGGAAGGTATGAGTATCAATTTGAGGGAAGTAACTTCTCAAGCGGGATATATTTTTACAGGATGGAAGCGGTTGATAATTCGGGTAAGAAGTTTGTGCAGACTAAGCGGATGGTTTTGGTAAAGTAAATATTAGTTCAAAATATTAAATAATTTAAATTATAAACGCTCCTTTAATTTAAGGAGCGTTTTTCTTTTTGAAAACAATTTCTTTTAATAATCAAAACAAACTCATTACAAAGTGTTAGCAGTTTTGACAACCTAATTGTAGATAAAACTACTGAACCAAAGTAGAAAAATATTATAATGTTGTACACTAAACTGTTACCAATATTGGGAGCAATTCGGGTAAAAAGGGGTAAGTTGGGGTAAGAAAAAAATGCAATTGTGGCTTTTAATCGCAGTTTTGCAAGTTCGGAACACTCTTTCACAGTGAAAACACGGGTTCGAATCCCGTTGGGACCGCATAAAAAAACCTTGTAATTTATATAATTACAAGGTTTTTGCTTTTAATTGTGCGACTGGCTTGTGATCAATATTTTTAACTGCCGGAAAAAACTTGATTTAGTTTATTCCTTCAATTCTTTCCTTAAATACATTTACTAATTTGTTTATTTCACTTAACTGTAAGACTTCTATCCAAATTGCACTAAGAGACTGGTAGAGTTCTTTTATTTTCATATTTCCAAGCCGTATATGAATTACTTTTGGAGGAGGAGATTTGATTAAAATTCTACTGGAAAAGTCAGCATCCTTAGAAATGATTGTAAGATTATTTTCCTTTGCATATTCCCATATCTTTTCGTCGCTCCAGTCGTCACCAATGTCATTTTGATGAATATATTCAGGCGTGTTCCAAATCGAGAAATAATAAGGCAGGTTTACATCAATTAAATATTTTCGGGTATTCATGCAACAGTCTTTATAACATAATTTCTATTCATTAATTCGCTTGCAAAGCGTATACATGCTTTAATGTCGTCCGGCTCAAGTGTAGGATATTGTTTAAGGATTTCATCATAAGATTCTCCCGCACCGAGATATTCAAGAATTGTTTGAACTGAAATCCTTTTTCCCCTTATTACGGGTTTTCCATTTAGGATCTTATCATCAATAGTTATTCTGTCAAATATATATTCCATTTTTTTATTTTTTGTTAAAATTAATTTACAAAAATTATAACCGAATATGTATATAATTAGATTTATCTAATCGTTTGGGAAGTGATGATGTTTAAATCTGTTAAAAAGGTTAATGCTAGGTTTAGAAAAAAAGTAATTATAAATTTAATCGCAGTTTTGTTCTTGCTTTTTACTCTTTCACAGTGAAAACACGGGTTCGAATCCCGTTGGGACCGCAAACAAAAAACGGTGATGTAGAGACTCGCTATAGCGAGTCTCTACATCACCGTTTTTAATTAACCATCCGCTGTGGTGGAAACCAATTAACCAATTAACCAATCAACCAATCAACCAATTAACCAATTAACCAATCAACCAATTAACCAATCAACAATCCCCTTAGCGGCTTTCTTCGCTTCGGCAACTGCATTCACAACTTCCACACCGCCGTTATATACATCTCCCGCGGCAAAATATTTTGGATTATCTGTTTGAAATGTCTCAGGATTTGCAATTACTCTGCCTTTTTCATCAAGCTTTAATCCCGGAATGTTGCTGAGTATATCTCTCTGTTTCATCTGTCCTGTCGCTTTAATGACCATATCACATTCTTCAATGAATTCACTTCCTTCAATATTCTCAACTTTACCGTTAACGGTTTTTGTCCTTATGAATTTTACTCCGCTGACTTTACCATTGCCAATAATCTCCATTGGTGAAACATTAAACATTCCTTCAACACCAACGCCTTTAGCAAGATCAAATTCGAAACCGTAAGCGCCCATCTCAGTAGCCGATCTTCTGTAAGCAAGAATAACTTTTTCGGCTCCCATTCTTGAAGATTCTGAAGCAGCGTCCATTGCGGTATTCCCGCCGCCGAGAACTATTACTTTTTTCCCGACTTTTACATTATGCTTTTCGATTCTGAGTTCAGCGATAAATTCTGCAGCTCCGAGACAGTTCTCAAGTTCTTCACCTCTGATCCTTAACTGTGAAGTTTCACCAAGTCCTATTCCCAGGAAAATTACGTCGTATTTTTTTTCAAGCTCTTCAAAATCCTTTTTTTCAGTTACGGGGCTATTGAAATTAATAATAAATTCAAACTGATCCTGAAGATAAACTATTTCTTTTAATGCATCGTCATTGGTGATTTTATAAGGAGCAACTCCGTAAAGAGTAAGTCCTGATGGCTTTTCCTTTGCTTCATAAATATCAACTTCAAACCCATTTAACCTTAATTCACATGCGCATGAGATACCGGCAGGTCCCGCTCCGATCACTACGGCAAATTTACCGTTGCTCTTTCCTGTTTCAAATAAAGTTACATTTTCATCCATGGCTTTTGATGCTGCATAGCTCTGAAGTCTTCCTATCTCGATAGGCTTTACTTCCTGTAAATTATAAACACATGCGCCTTCACAAAGTACATCAGTCGGACAAACCTTACCGCATGCATTTCCAAAATAATTTGAATTGTATATTGTCCTGGCAGCTCCAATTGTATTACCTGAATTGATCTGTCTGATAAAAAGCGGAATGTCTATACCGGTAGGGCAGGCATTTACACAGGGAGCATCATAGCAAAACAGGCATCTTGAACTCTCATAATAAGCCTGAGTGTCGTTCATCAGGGGCTTTATCTGTGAGAAGTTTTTGTAGTATTCGGGTTCGGAATTTGGGGGCTTAAACATAGTAAGTATTGAGTATTGGGTATTGAGTATTGGGTAATTTGATTTTAGTTATTGTTAACAGATTTGATGAGATTGTATATCATTTTTTGTAACATATCAATTTTTGGTAATAATAAATTTAAATTGTAATCTTTCAAATAATTCATGTCTTTTGAAATAATAAGTTGTGTTTCCAGTTCAAATAAAGAACCATTTGCTACTCCAAGAAAATTTTTAAATTCCCCTTTTGTATTTCTCCCTGCACCTTCTGCAATGTTAGAGGGAACCGATACAGCAGATCTTCTTATTTGGTTTGTTAATCCAAATTTTTCCTCTGATGGAAAATTTTTAGTTAATTTATAAATTTCTTTAACTAATTCTATAGATTGTTGCCATAATCGTAACTTCTTATAATCATGCATATTCCTAATATAATTTAAAAAACATCACCACAAATATAACTACACAATACTCAATACACAATACTCAATACCTAATACTCAATACCAAAAACTACAGCTCCGTAATTTTACCATACGTCTCCGGTCTTCTGTCTCTGAAGAACTGCCATGTCGATCTGACTTCTTCTATCATATCAAGATCGAATTCAGAAATTAATAATTCATCATTATCTTCTGAAGCCTGTGCGAATATCTGACCGCGCGGATCGACGAAATAGGATGAGCCATAGAATTTTCCAAGGTTCCATGGTTTTTCTTCTCCGACCCTGTTTATGCAGCCCATGAAATATCCATTGGCTGCTGCGTGTGCCGGCTGTTCGAGTTTCCATAAATATTGTGAAAGTCCTGCGACAGTTGCGGAAGGATTATAAACTATTTCAGCTCCGTTAAGTCCGAGGATCCTTGCTCCTTCGGGAAAGTGTCTGTCATAACAGATGTAAACTCCGACCTTGCAGTACTTGGTCTGAAAAACAGGATAGCCCAGATTACCCGGTTTGAAAAAGAATTTTTCCCAGAAGCCTGAAGTATGAGGAATGTGATTCTTTCTGTATTTGCCAAGATATTTACCGTCAGCGTCTATCACTGCTGCGGTATTGTATAATACTCCTGCCTGTTCTTTTTCAAAAATAGGAACTATCATAACCATATTATATTTCTTAGCATACTGCTGCATTGTCTCTATTGTTGGACCCGGAATTGTCTCTGCCGACTCATACCATTTTTTATCCTGTCCGGGACAAAAGTACGGAGTATTGAAAATTTCCTGAAGACATAGTATCTGAACTCCTTTTTTCCCTGCTTCTTCTATGTAAGGAATATGTTTGTCAACCATTGCATTTACAATTTCCTGAATAGTTCCTTCCCCTTCTGTTTTCGGGAGACTCATCTGTATAAGACCTGATTTAATAATTCTCGGCATAAAGAATAAAATTTAATTTTAGATTTTGAATTAGTGAAGATCATAATTTTATTATTTAAAAAAAACTATAAACTTAATACAAATTTATTCCTGTGTGAAACAATTAAGTTGAAAGTTGAAAGTTGAAAGTTAAAAGTTAAAAGTTGAAATGGAAAGAATGGCACCGGATTATTTAAATAAAATAATCTTTTATATTTATGAAGTTGATGATATGTAATCTCTTAGATTTTATCGCAGAAGAATCATTTTTCTTGATTCTATAAAAACTCCGTTTGCATACATAGTATAAAAATAAACACCGCTGCTCAGATTCGAATTACTGTATGAAAAATTGTTAATGCCGATCGGGAAGAATTTATTATTTACTGCCCTGTCAACTTCCACACCTTTTATATCATATATAATAATACTAACATTTGCACTTCTTGTAAGATTGAATTTAAAAGTTGTAGACGGATTAAATGGATTCGGGTAATTCTGATACATATTGTATTCAGTCGGGATAACATTATTTACTGTAATGGAATTTTTTACTGCAGCAAGTGCATCAATAATTCCCCAGCCAACTAGATTATTGGGATCAGATCTATTGTCTGATGTATTTCTGAGAATGTTCCTGACATCTACCGGTGAAAGTTCCGGATTTGCATGAAGCATTAAGGCACATACGGCTGCTACCATCGGGCAGGAAAGTGAAGTACCAAAATAGATACCGGTGTATCCCGTATTGCCGGCGCCAAAACGCGCAGTGTACATATTTGAGCCCATTGCCATAACGTCAGGCTTGATCCTGCCGTCTGCGGTAGGACCTACTGATGAATAACCTGCACGAACACCCAGATGATTAACTGAACCTACAGTAATGACACTGTCTCCGTCGGCAGGAGCGCTTAATGTATTGTGAAACTGATTGTAACCGGCATTTCCTGCAGAGATCACAACAACTATTCCTTTACTTACAGCAAGATCAGCTGCTCTGGTAATTAATGGTGTCTGTCCGTCCATCATTTCCCAGGTGTAAGATGCATAGGGAGGATCAAATACATCGTATCCGAGTGAACTCGTTATAATATCTGCGCCCAGACTATCAGCCCATTCAGCGGCAGCGATCCAGTTATCTTCTTCAAGGCGTATTTCAATTCCGTCAATTTCAGTTTTTGCAAGAATGAATTTTGAATTAAAAGCAGGCGAGACAAGAAATCCCGGAGCAAAACCGCATACAAGAGATAAGGTTAATGTTCCGTGTCTGCCGGTTCCGATCCTTCCCGGACCGTCAGCGACTATAGTATCACCGTTTACAAAATCATAGGTCCTTAAACCTTTTGATCTCATTAATTCAAAACAGGGATGCTGAAGATTATCAAACCCGGCATCGAGAGAAGCGATGAGAACTCCGGAGCCGTCAAAACCCATATTATGAACAGGCGGTACATTTATTATCTCTGCCTGATTTATTGAATTACCATAATTTATATCAAAAGTACTGTTTGGATTTGTGTCGAATTCAGTTTCAGAACCTGATAAGATATAATCTTCTTTGCTTTTTGTATATGTCCTTACTATGTCTATATTCTTTACATAATCTTTATTGCTCAAGAGATCAATTTTATTTTTTGTCAGATAACATGAAACCCCGTTGAACCATTTTGTCTTTTGCTTAATGCTGATTCCTGAAGATTTTATATCATTTATATATTCTTTACTGACAGGTTTATCGCTTTCGTGAATTTTTACATTATTCTTAATTCTTAAATTTCTCCTGTGAAGGGATTCTTTTGTTAAATATGATTCCGGATTTGCTGACAGATTATCAGATTCCGGACCTTTATCAGTGAAAAAGACCCATACAAGATTTTTTTCGTTAGAATTCTGGAGCGATGTTTTAAGCAGTAGTTCTGGACTTATCTTTGAGTTATTGTTACTGAAACTGTAAAAGGCTGTTGATAAGAGGAATAAACTCAAATAGCGGAAAAATCTTTTTGAGTGTTTCATAATTTTAGGGATTTTAATTATAAATATTCCTGAGGTTTTAGGGTTTTTAGGAAATTGATTTTTATAAAACTAAACCCTTTGATCGTAAAAATCAATACCCGTATTGAGTTTTTAAAGTTTTCAAGTTTTTAAAGTTTAAAAAGTAAGTGCAATTTGCATTTAACTTCCTTAATTTCTGATTCAACAAAACTGTAAATGAACATTTTAATTATAAAATTTCTTATCCTGCTGTATACCTTTTCATCCGGAATTATTGAGAATAATAATTTTCACAATAATTCAGATAAAACGGAAATTATAGTCATTGGAACTGTTCATGAGAATACTCCTTATTTCAACTCAGATACATTACTGGAAATAATAAATAAAATAAAACCGGAAGTCATACTTCTTGAATCGGACAGTTCATATTTTAACAGTGATTTCAGTCTTGATGAGGAAATTCAATATATGTTTCCTGAGACAGCCGCCATAACGGAATATTCCAAACTTCATTCAGTTATAATCAGACCATATGATATAAACGGCCGGGATGATTTTCTTGATGATAAGGCAAGACTGACAGGACAGTTCGGATTTTTCAATGCAATAGAAATGATTAGTGATAACGGAATATATAATGAGAAAGGAATTGATATTTATTCAAAAATAAATGATATGAAAGAAATTGCCTATGAAATGTCAAACTCGACTTTGACATTTATTAACAGTGAAGAAGGAAGTAAAAATATTGATACTATAAATTATTATACTTATGAAGGTCTGAAGATTCTTATAGAAGTAACTCCCGAACTTTCTCAATATGCTACTTACTGGAAAGGTGAATATGAATTCTGGATCAAAAGGAATAAAGCTATGGTAAATAATATACTTGATTTGTCTGAAAAGTTTAAAGGAAACAAAATACTTGTCATGTGCGGATTTGCACATAAAAATATTCTTCTGACAGAACTGAAGCTCAAATCAGAAGAATATAATATAGAAGTAAAATCATTCAATGACCTTTGATCCGCCACGGCTGATTGAAAATCAAAAATTCTCAACAATCTCTTTACCGAACTGAGAGCAGCTAACCGTAGTTGCATTAAGCATCTGCTCAGCAAAATCAAATGTTACTTTTCTGCTGTCTATTGCAGCCCTTACACCCTTCTCTATCAAGTCTGCAGCTTCAGTCCAGCCCAAATAATTAAGCATCATCATGCCTGAAAGTATTACAGAACAGGGGTTTACTTTGTCAAGTCCGGCAAGGGACGGAGCTGTTCCATGAGTAGCTTCAAAAATTGCATGTCCGGTAATGTAATTAATGTTACCTCCCGGGGCGATACCTATTCCTCCAACCTCAGCAGCAATTGCATCAGACAGATAATCTCCGTCAAGATTAGCAGTTGCAATGATGTCAAATTCTTCCGGATGAGTAAGTACTTTCTGTAAAGCATTATCGGCAATAGAATCTTTTATAAGTAATTTTCCCGAATCAACAGCCTCCCGTAAATTTTTATCTGCAGCTTCTCTGCCTTCGGTTTCCAGTGTCTTTTCCCACTGCATCATAGTGTATATCCTGTCACCATATAACTCATCTGCGATTTCGTAACTCCAGTCCCTGAATGACCCTGAAGTAAATTTCATAATATTTCCTTTATGGACTATAGTAATCGATTTTCTATTATGCTCAAAGGCATACTTTAAAGCAGCTATCATCAGTCTCTGCGCACCGACTCTTGAAATAACTTTTATACCAATTCCAACTTCCACAATATCTGTTTCAGGCAGATTTTCCGCTTTTAAGAAATCATTTGTCTTTTGAAGAGTACCGAATCTGATCTTATTGAATCGTTCAGGAAATTTCTCTTTAATGAATTCCATTAGTATCTTATTGTCTTCAGTGTCCGCTTTGAACTCAATGCCTGTATAAATGTCTTCAGTGTTTTCTCTGAAAATTATCATATCAACTTTCTCCGGGCGTCTGACAGGTGTTTCGATGCCGCCGTAATATTTTACAGGTCTGAGACACACATACAGATCCAGTTTTTGTCTTAAAGCTACGTTTATAGAAGTTATGCCTTTTCCTATCGGAGTAGTGAGAGGACCTTTTATTCCAATGAGATATTTATTGAAAGCATCGACAGTTGCTTCAGGAAGCCATTCCCCGGTTTGCTCATGAGCTTTTCCGCCCGCAAGCACTTCAAGCCATTCAATTTTGCGTTTTCCTTTATAAGCTTTCTCTACAACGGAATCAAAAACGTATTGTGAAGTTCTCCATATTTCAGGACCGATACCGTCTCCGCTGACAAAAGGAATGATCGGATCATCCGGTACGCTTAAAACATTATTTGTTACGGTAATTATATTTCCCATTTATTAGATAATTAAAAAAAGGTAATTTACTCAAATTAAAAATTTTCTTATATCCATTATTTGTTCCTCTTGATAAGATTTTATCTCAGATCAGGGTCTTATTCAAAAAACCATATTATGAAAATCAAATGAACAAAAATCTTATTGAATCCGATAAATCAAAAGGAAGACTCGAAGCCTTAAGTGACGGTATTTTTGCAATTACAATGACAATGATGATAATAGATCTGAAGATCCCGGAAAACTCATTTCATAATCTTAGTCCTTCGGAATTAAATACTTCTTTGCTTGCGCTTCTTCCATCCATTAAATCTTATATCCTGAGTTTTTTTATTCTGGCGATATTCTGGATGAGACAGCAGATCCAGCTCAACTTTCTGAACAAAGTGAATTTGTATTCAACCATAATTTACATTGTTTTTCTTTTACTAATTGGATTTGTTCCGTTTACCGTAAACCTGATCAAACGATATCCTGATTACCATTCACCGTTCATAATCTATACTTTAAATCTTCTTCTGATCAGTATTATTTTATTTATTAATTCATTTTTAGCTTCGAAGGAAAATAATGTAAAGGAAAAAGATGAAGAAAAAATAAACGGTAATAAGTTTATATTAATATCCGGAATTACAATCGGAATTTTTCTTGCAGGATTTATTATCTCTTTCTTTGATGTGGAAATTGCGTTTTATGTAATAATTCTGGATCCGGTTTTTTATTTCTTTTTCAGAAGATTTGGAAAAATAAATATCTGAAATACTTATAATGAAAAAGTTATTTGCAAAAGGAAGTAAGTTTGATAATTAAAATTTTATCTGAATATTTACTATTGCTTTGATTTTACAAGTGATTTTGTCTATTTTACAGACTTAATTCAGTAATTATCAATTTTATCTTTTATCAATGCCATTAAGACATAAATCAGCTCAGAAAAGAGCAAGACAGACAGTAAAAAGGACTGAGAGAAACAAAAAGTATAAAGCAATTCTTAAAGGATCAGTGAAGAGAGTTACGGATTCAACAGATAAGACTATTGCGGAAACTGAACTTAAAAAAACAGTTGCATTACTTGACAGAGCTGCAGTTAAAGGAATTATTCATAAGAATAAAGCTGCAAATCAGAAATCCAAACTTTCCAGCCACGTTAATAAACTCGGAAAATAATTTTAATAATAAGTTTAAATAAAAAAGTCTGCTTAGAGCAGACTTTTTTGTTTCCTTTTATTTATTAAGATAAGATATCTTATATTCCGTAAAAACTTTCAGAGCATTAAGAAACTCCGTCCATCCGCTGCAATTTGCAAACGCGCTTTTTGCGCCAGATTCATCACCATCCCAGCCTGATTCCCTGATCTTTATTTTTACTCTTCCGTTAACATTTTCAAAAGTGAATTCCGTTCTGATCCTGTAATCTACATTCGTACCATTCCATTCAAAGATAAGCTTTTCATTCGGGTAAACTTCAATAACATTCAGCATAGCTGCTTCTTCACCCCAGACCCATAATACTTCCCCGCCTTTATCCAGATCCCTTCTTGCATCTGTCGTGAAATACTGTTTAACCATATCGGCTTTGCATACATTCTCCCATACTGTTTTCAGATCTGATCTGATCACAATTCCGACAGTATAATGAACCTTGCCCGGACAGGATTTTTCATGTAGGGGGTTATATTTGTAGGTTTTCATTCTAATGAGTTTTTGTGTGATATTACTTCGATTTCAACTCTAGCATCTAAAGGCAAAGCTGCAACTGCTACTGTGCTACGGGCAGGAAAGGAACTTGTGAAATATTCAGCGTATACTTCATTCATTTCAGAAAAATCTTTCATGTCCTTTAAGAATACCATTACCTTTATTACATTATCGAGTGACGAATTATTGTCTTCAAGAATGTTCTTAAGATTTTCTAGTACCTGCCTGGTCTGCGCTTTTACATCATCGGATATTAATTTACCGTCACTACCTAATGCCACCTGTCCGCAGGTGTAAATAAAATTTTCGAAACCTACTGCCTGTGAATACGGTCCGATCGGTTTAGGTGCTTTATCTGAGAATAATATTTTTTTCATTATTGTAAACTTTATTTAAAAAATCAAAGATCAATCCGCCACGGCGGATCAAAGATCAAAGATCTAAAGATCCGTTTTCTCCGTGATCCTTTCAAGATCGTCATTCGAAAAATATTCAATTATGATCTCGCCCGAGAATTTGGTTTTTTTAACTATCTTTACTTTTGTGCCGAAATAATTTCTTAATTTATCTTCGATCTTTTGAATGTACGGATCATAAATCTCTCCCAGAGCCGGTTTCTTTTTCCGGGGTTCCTTCTTCACGTCCTTTTTAGTGATCTCTTCAAGATTTTTGACGGTGATATTTTCATTGACAACTCTTTTCCATAATGTGATCTGATCTTCTATGTTATCAACTCTTAAGAGCATACGTGCATGTGCTTCCGTGATCTCGTTGCGTCTTAAAGATACTTTGATCTCAACCGGTAATCTCTGCAGTCTGAGAAAATTTGCAACCGTACTTCGTTGTTTAGAAACTCTTTCAGCGATCTGCTCCTGAGTCAGATTATATTCCGTAGCAAGTTTGTTGTAGGAGTCAGAAAGTTCCATCGGATTGAGATCTTCCCTTTGAATATTCTCGATCAGCGCAAGTTCAAGCAGGTTATCATTTGTATCTTCGGTCATTTCAAACAGGTAAGCTGCTATGTTTTGCCAGCCGAGATATTTTACCGCTCGTAATCTTCTTTCACCGGATATAAGCATGTAATCCTCGCCTGATCTTTTTACAGTGATTGGCTGGATAAGACCTTTCAGCCGGATAGATTCAGCAAGTTCATGAAGCTTTTCTTCGTCAAAGTCTTCTCTTGGCTGCAGGGGATTTACAACAATTTTGCTGACAGGAATTTCATTTGATGGTCTTTTCGGTTCATTGATCTCGTTTTCCGTAATGTTGATGTCAACATTCTTATCGGTAAATATTGCGGAAAGACCTTTGCCGAGAACGGATGATTTATTTTCCATATTTTAATTATCGGGATTCATAGAATTTAATTTTATACTGTTGTCTTCAGAGTCATTTTTTAAATCAGGCTCATCGACGTGTCCATTTCGTTTTAAAAATTCTTTGCCTAATTCAATATAATTCATGGCTCCTGTGGATGTCGGATCATAACTGATAATCGGTTTACCGTAACTCGGAGCTTCTCCTATTTTTACATTTCTGAAGATCTTCGTAGTAAAAACTTTTTCACCAAAAAATTTTCTTAATTCACTTTCTATCTGATTTGATAATTTGAGTCTCGAATCAAACATAGTAAGAAGATATCCTTCAATATTAAGATCAGGATTGAAAACATTTTTTACATTTTTAATTGTATTCAGAAGCTGTGATAAACCTTCAAGAGCGTAATATTCACATTGTACCGGTATCAATAATGAATTTGCCGCTGTCAGCGCATTTATTGTAATTAATCCAAGTGAAGGAGGACAATCAATAAAGATGAAATCATATTTCACAGGATGATTACTTTCATGAATAAAACTCAATATCTTATTCTTTAAAACACTTTCACGTGAATTGACATCTACGAGTTCGAGCTCTGCAGCAACAAGATTAATATTAGAAGTAATTACATCAAGATTTTCAACTGAAGAATTTCTGATGCATTCGCTGACAGTCCTGTTAGATATAAGTATCTCATATACTGACGGATTCCCGGTTCCGGATTCCATGCCGAGACCTGAGGTGGCATTAGCCTGGGGATCAGTGTCTATCAGCAGAACTTTCTTACCTTGTCCGGCTATGGATGCAGAAAGATTTATTGCAGTAGTGGTTTTTCCGACCCCGCCTTTTTGATTGGATATGGAAATTATTTTAGTCAATAATATTATTAATTTGATCTTCTCTTCAGACCATTAAAAAACAAATTGTTTACAAACTTAATTTTTCGCCCGGCTTAAGAATTATACAGCTTTTGCCTATGGACTCTATCTTTTTTATGAATTCATTTGCATCGGCTCTGATTACATCAAAAGTATTGTAGTGAATAGGAATGATATTCTTTGCATTAAGAAATTCAGCAGCTTTAACGGCATCATCCACTCCCATTGTGAAATTATCTCCGATAGGGAGAAAAGCATGATCAATACTGTTCATCTCACCGATAAGTTTCATGTCATAGAACAATGCAGTATCTCCTGCATGGAAGATTGTTTTGTCATTATAAGTAATAAGTACGCCTGCGGGATCACCTGCATACAAACCATCAGGTGTTGAAGATGAATGATGTGCAATTGTAAGTTTTACTTTTCCGAAAGGGAATAGATAAGAACCTCCAATATTCATTGCGTGCGACTTTATACCTTTAGTTAAAGTTAAATGATCCGCGAGTTCGACAGTAGCAATTACAGTGGCATCATTCTTTTTCGCAATTTCCCCGGTACTTCCCAAATGATCAGAGTGTGCGTGAGTTAAAATTATATAATTACATTTAGCATCTTCTATTTTGATATCACACACGGGATTGCCTTCTATAAAAGGATCAATGTAAATGGTGTACTGATCAATGTGAATCTCCAGAAATGAATGACCGTGATATATTACTTTAGACATTTTTACAAAATGATATTAATAAATTTGTTGAAATTACCATTATAATGAAACTAATTCAATTTTATAATTTAGGCATATTAATTTAGGATCACTTTCAAAAAAGATCCCTTCATAATTTATATAAACTGCTTCAATATACCTTCTGATAATCATATCAGTTGAAATTTATCATTATTAGTGAACAAATATTCATAAAAAGAAAAATTTACTGAATATGTATAAATTCTTAACTTTTTACTTAAAATGAAATAAATTACATTGTAGTTCTTAACATAAAACTATAAAAAACATGTCGAAATTACTAAAAGAAAAATTAAGCTCTCAAACTGAATCACTCAGAGAAGAAGCCAAATCAATTATAAAAAACCATGGTGATAAAGCCATCGGAACAGTTATAATTGACCAGCTTTATGGTGGTATGAGAGGAATAAAAGGGTTGATCTGCGATACATCTTCAGTTGGTCTTGATACAGGTTTGATAATAAGAGGAATTCCGATTTTAGAATTAACTGATAAGCTTCCGGAAGAGATATTTTATCTTTTACTTACAGGCAGTCTTCCGGACGAAGAAGCTTTAAAAGAATTTCAGTCGGATCTGTACAAAAGAGGGGAAGTTCCTTCTTATGTATGGGATGTATTAAATGCAATGCCTGCGGATTCACATCCAATGGTCATGTTCAGTACAGCAATACTCTGTATGGAAAAAGAATCTGAATTCAGAAAATCTTATGATGAGGGTATCAGCAAAGAGGATATGTGGGAACCAATGCTTGAAGACTGTCTTAACATAATAGCAAGAGTCCCGCAAATAGCCGCATTCATTTACAGAAAAAAATTCAATAAAGGAGATATGATCGCACCGGATCCGAAACTGGACTGGGCGGCAAATCTTGCAAAGATGCTTGGTGTCAAAGATGAGGACGGATCGTTTGCAAAGTTAATGCAGCTTTATATGGTGCTTCACAGTGATCATGAAGGCGGAAACGCAAGCGCATTTACAAATAATGTGATCTCATCAACTCTGTCTGATGCTTATTATGCTTTCAGCGGAGCTTTAAATGCACTGGCTGGACCTTTACACGGACTTGCAAATCAGGAATGTCTGAAATTCATTATGAAAATGAGAGAAGAGATCGGCCACACACCTGAAGATGAAGAGATTAAAAATTATTGCCAGAACCTGCTTGATAACGGCGGACTTGTCTCAGGTTACGGTCACGCTGTATTAAGAATAACAGATCCTAGATTCACTGCCTTTATGGGATTCGGCGATAAATCAACACCGGATGATGAAATATTCAAAATGGTAAAACAGATTTTTGACATCGTTCCGAAATTACTGAAAGAGCAGGGTAAAGCCAAAGACCCTTGGCCGAATGTTGATGCTATCAGTGGTTCATTGCTATATCATTATGGAGTAAAGGAATATGAATTCTATACCGTATTCTTTGGAGTCTCAAGGATACTTGGATTTTCAGCACAGATAATTCTTGCAAGACTGATGGGAAATTCGATCATCAGACCAAAGTCGGTTACAACTGAATGGATCAAAAAAGAGACGGCTAAATAGTTTAATCTCTTTTTAATTTATTATTTTAAAACCCGGAAAAAGATTTTTTTTTCGGGTTTTATTTTATACTAAGCAAAATTAAATTGAGAAAATGTTTATTCTTTATTTTTAAAATTGATCTCAATTATGAAATTTTAAATTATTCTATATCTTAAAATGAAAATTTTATACGTATTGGTTTTATTTTTAACATTAGATCAGACAAATGTTTATTCACAAAATGAATGGTACTGGCAGAATCCATATCCTCAGGGTAACAGATTAAGATCTGTTCATTTTACTGATATGAACACGGGTTGGACTGCCGGATTTAACGGGACAATTCTCAAAACTACTGATAAAGGCACATCATGGGAAACACAGATCAGCGGAACATCAGCAAATTTAAATTCAATTCAGTTTAAAAATTATAATACCGGATGGACTGTTGGTGATTCGGGTATTATACTCAGGACCACCAACAGCGGAGCGAACTGGATCAAACAGGTAAGCGGAACATCAGATCCGCTGAATGCGGTTTATTTTACGGATATTAACACAGGCTGGGCAGTCGGATATTCAGGTAAAATTCTAAAATCCACAGATGGCGGTGTCACATGGATCCCTCAGATAAGCGGCACGACAAACTGGCTCAGATCAGTTTGTTTTACAAATAATAATACAGGCTGGATAGCAAGCGGCACAAGTGTTCTGAAAACTACTAATGGCGGAACACAATGGATATCATATCCAAGCGGATTTAGCTTTGATCTGTTTGGAGTTTATTTTTCCGATAATAATACGGGCTGGGTTACGGGAAGCAGTCAGATCTTAAAATCAACAAACGGAGGATTAAACTGGGTAAGTCAGTCTGTCTCAGGTGCGTTCGGTTTAGCATCTCCTCAGTTCATAAATAATAATACCGGCTGGATTGTTTCTTCTTATTATGATCTTATATTCAAAACAACAAACGGAGGAGATAACTGGATTTCATACCCGGGCGGCTCTTCCGGCGGACTGAATTCAGTATGTTTTGTTGATGGTAATAATGGTTTTGCTGCCGGGAATTTCGGTACTTTTGTAAGGACATCAGATGGTGGCACAAGCTGGACTGAACCTAATGAAAGTTTTGCAGACTATTATTTGTATTCAGTAAAATTTGCAGATCAAAACACAGGCTGGGCGGTGGGATATGATGATAATATTTCAACGAGCTATATTCTTAAAACTACAAACGGCGGCACAAACTGGAACAGACAATACAGCAATTCAAATAAACCTTTGCATTCGGTATTCTTTACAGATCAGAATTCCGGCTGGGCTGTCGGTCATACCGGTACAATTATCAGTACAACTAACAGCGGTGCAAACTGGATTTCCTATCCAAGCGGAACATCAGCTAATCTTGAATCAGTATTCTTTGTTGATAATAATACAGGCTGGATAGCAGGACAATCCGGTACAATTCTTAAGACTACAAACGGCGGTACAAACTGGAATTTTAATACAAGCGGTACAAATTATTTTTTAATGTCAATTTTTTTCATTGACAGCAATACAGGTTGGTTTGCAGGTGATGGAGGGATTATGCGAAAAACAACCAATAGCGGAGCTGACTGGACATTTATTCCAACCAATACTACTACATCTTTACTTTCAACTTATTTTACTGACAGCAATACCGGCTGGGCTGTCGGTGGAAACGGGAAAATAATAAAGTCTACAAACGGAGGACAGATCTGGACTGATCAGTCTGCCGGGACTAATAATTATCTGAGCTCCGTTTATTTTGCAAACAATAATAATGGATGGATCTCAGGATATGGAGGTGTTATACTCAAAACAACAAACGCAGGAGTTAACTGGATAAATCAAAACAGCGGATCAAACAATAATTTATTTTCTGTTTTTTCTTTTGATGGAAATGTTGCATGGGTTGTCGGTGAAGGAGCAACTATACTCCGGACTTCTTTTGGAAATCAAAAAAAGCTCGAACTCAAAACTGAAATAGAAGGATTGTATGATCCGAATACAAATTTGATGACACCCGATACTATCAAAGTTTTTTTAAGAGGTGCATCAACTCCTTATCCGGTACTGGATTCATCTGTTTCGTATCCGGATTCAAACGGAAATGCAACTTATTATTTTAACAGCATTTCAAATAATTCCGGATTTTATATTCAGCTGAAACACAGAAACAGTCTCGAAACATGGAGCGGTTCACAGCTAAGTTTCAGCAATGATCAATTGAATTATGATTTTACCGACAACTCTTTTAAAGCTTACGGAAATAATATGAAACAGGAAGGATCGGTATGGACTTTGTATTCAGGGGATATTATAAAAAACGGATTCATTGATATTGGTGATCTTGTGGCCGTATCCAATGACGCCACTGAACTGGTTTCAGGATATGTAAATACAGATGTCAACGGAGATAATTATACTGATCTGAATGACATTCTGATCGTTTATGGTAATTCGAGAGATTATATAAGAATGATCACTCCTTTATTTCAACCTTAATTTAACTTTCAACATTAAATAAGATAAATTATATAAAAGAGTTCATTACATTATACCCTGAAGCAGTTATCTGTTCAGGGCATTGTATTTTTATTTCCAGCTTTCTATTGCATTCCTGATGCTTTTGGCGGAAGCAGTATCATACATAAAATACCAGTTGAGTGATTTCGGGGAAATAGTTTTATCATCCGAATAATGGAAAAACAATACTGACTTTACTGCAGGATAATTCTGCGGCAGATTATTAAGAGCATCTGAAAACCATACACTTCTGTCACCGCCTGTTTCAAGCGAACCGAATTCAGTCAGCATAATGGGTTTATTGAAAGATGCAAGTTGCAGATAATAATTTCCGAAAATTTCCGCAAAACTCCACCAGTCACTCCATGGAGCAACGGTACCATAGTTCAGCGTTCCGACTCCAACATAATCAACCAGAGAATCTCCCGGATAGAATTCATTAAAATATCCATAAGCCGGATGAGGGCTCCAGATCCAGATCACGTTTTTTACTTCATGTTCTCTGAACAGATCGTGAATATGTTTCCACCCTGCTTTAAAATCCGTTGCGGAGTTATTCTGAGGACCCCATGGATATCTGTACGGATCATTCATTTCATGTCCGACCCTGACAAATACAGGATATTCTATTTCCTTTAGATCTTCAGCCCATTTGATAATATAAAAATCATAAACTCCTTTTTCTATATCACTGAATCCGTTTTTATCCCTTTCCTCGGCTCTTTTCAATCCGGGGTTTTTTTCCTGATCAAACGCCGAAAGCCAGGGTTCCCATGTGATCACCGGAATCGATCCCAGCTCTATTATACTCTTTACCTGCTTGGTTGGAAACTCCTGATCAGGCTTGTCTCCCCAGGCAGTATAAATATGTATCAAAGGAAATGTAGTGTGAAGTGTATCTTCAAGCGCAATTATGCTTTCAAAATTATCCTTATTATTATTATCAAAAGCTCCGAGCAGTATCCTGTCAGGATTTAACAGGAGGCGGGTATTTGTAAAATACGGCTCGAACCATTTAAGCTTATCCGATCTTTTATCTTCTCTGTCTGATATAATAAACTTATTTTCTATCTTATCAACTGTCTCGCTTGCAAATGAAAAAAGATTTTCAATCGGTCCGCGTGATTCCTTTCCGGTATAGGAAAGTATGATTACTATCACAATGCCGACTGAAATTGCAATGATAGTTGCAGATACTCTGTGAATTTTATTTTTCATCTTCATTAATTTTAATCTCATTTAGATTTACATTTTCCCAGGGTTCTTCAACGGTTAAATTACGGGCTTCCAAAGCTGCATATATTCCTCCGGCAGACATCATAAACGCAATGAAAGCAAATCCGATCATACTCCATGTCTTTTCAGATGTAAGAATAAGTTCGCTTTCGGGAACCCAGTATTTACGATAAGCAAGTACGGAAAACACAGTTACCAAAAACAAAAAAGCGTGAACAACCAGAGGTCTTGCAAAAGGTGTAAAATATCCTGTGACGGCTTTCTTGGCTGTCGGTATATATGGAATATCAGCATTTACTATCGCAAGTAAAAATCCAATTAAGTAAACCGGCCAGGCGGCGTATTTAAGTACCATACCTCTCCAGTGTATACCCCTTTCGGTTTCAGGATCACACATCCATCTTTGTACATAAAGATAGATCACGATCCCGAAGAATGCCACGAATGAACCGCGTATTACAAATTCAGCAAATGACATATCAGCAGGCAATATTCCTGTAAGAAAAAAAACAAACGGGATCAGAGTAAAAAACATCTGTATTGCTCCGACAAAATAATATGTACCGATCATAAAATATGAAATTCTCTGCCAGAACGTCAGTCCTTTGAAAAGTCTTGGAAGCTCCACAAAAGTCACTTCAAAAACTCCTCTTGCCCATTTGATCTGTTGTTTGCAGAAAGAACCGAAGTCTTCCGGAACAAGTCCTCTGCTTACTATCACGGGATTAAAAACTGACTTCCATCCTTTTGAATGAATTCTGATAGAAGTTATTAGATCTTCTGCAAGTCCTATACCATGTCCGCCTATACTTTCGAGCGCTTTTCTTCTGAAAGTACAATTAGCTCCTATAGCCACGCTGCATCCGAATCCGTTCAGACCCATTTGAGTCGGACCGTAAAAAGTATAAGTCTGTTCGGCAGCTCCTTTGGCGGTAAAAGATCTGTACTGATTGTAATATGCCTGTGACACCTGTACAAATCCGACTTTTTCATCATTAAAAAACCCAAGAGTATTATCAAGAAAATTCGGAAAGGGTATATGATCAGGATCAAGTATAAGTATAAAATCTTCTTTTGTAAGTTTAAGAGCAGCATTGACTTTACCGGCTTTTGCACCCGGAAGACCGACGAGTTCCAGCCAGACTGCTCCGTTCCTCTCAGCAGCCTCTTTAAATCTGATGTCTTTGGTGTCATCAAGAAGATAAGTCGTATGCGGATAAGTTATGTCCCTGCAAGCTGCGAGGGTCTTTTCAAACATTGAGAGAGGTTCACCCGGTGAACTCGTAGTAAAGACAGCTACGGATAATCCTTCCGGAGCTTTCACGGGATCAGGATTACTTATCCTGAGATAATTGATCCAGGTAAGTATAAGTCTTGCCATGCTCCACCAGAAAGTCGCGCTTAATATTACAAATAGCCAGAGAGATTTTATGTGCTCTGTCCTGAACCACCAGTCTGCAAAATAAAGAATACTGACTGTACCGCCGGTGATAAGAATCAGTAATATATATTTATGTATCAAATCAACTCCGGCAGATCTTTTAAATCTCCACAGATCTTTAAACTTATTCTTTTCCATTCCAGAAACTTAAGATATAACTTATCCCGAAATAATTGTTTATATAAAAATTAGTCTTCTGATAATCATACTGAATCCTCAGCAGCATTTTATCCGAGATCTGATAATTTGTAAAAAAATTTACCGTAGCCGGATAAAATTTTTCTTTTGAATAACTTTTGTCTACATATATCTGACCTGTCGAATCGGTGTTAAGATACAAATAAGGATTCTTAACAGTTGAATAAATTCCGATATTCAGATTTAAACCAAACTTAATTAAATTCGAGGGGGTGTAATTTACTGACAGTAATCCTGAATTGATCAGCTGATCTTTTGGCGTGAAATACGGATCATAAATCCCGCTGATATATTGGTCATAATAATAGTTTGATATAATCTCATCGAGACTGTTCAATGCCCTGAATGTATTGTTACCTGAATTGCTGTAGTTAACTGAATATCCCGGCTTAATTTCAAATCCGGAAAACTTTATCGGAGGAGAATATATCCATCCGTATGCGGCGTAAACATATTTATTTTTTGGAAACAGACTGTAAAGATATCCGGCTTTTCCGCTTACAGAACTATTGTCATCCCAGGCTGCAGATGCTGAAAAATTATAATTGCTTAGCGTTGTATCAACACTGATAAGAGTATTAAGATAAGGTGAATGATCTGCCTTAAGATCAGCTGTAAAATATCTTCCAAAAACTTTTTTCAGATATATGTTTGCTGTCCAGTCTGCTTTGGAATTGTCCGGATATTCAAATACTCCCGCATCCGCCTGTGTGTGCAGATCAATATCAGAGAAAAAAGATTTTATGCCCGTCTGAAACCATAATGCGTTTGCACTTTTCCTGTCAATTGCATAAAACGGAAAATAAAATCCGATATACAGATTTGCAAGCGGACTGTAAAACCTGCCATACTCAATGCTAAGTATCTGATTATCAAGCGGCTGATTGTCGTGCAATGCCGAAGCTTTAACTTTCAGCCAGGGAGCTTTTGCTTTCAGAACTTCCTGAAGTAAATTATATGCTTCAGTATTGCTGCCGTCTTTCCATAATACATTATTAAGGAGATCTTCAGATCTGTTAAAATCATTTTCCCAGTAAAGTATTTTGGCCATTATAAAATCTGCATCTGAATAATCCTTCCCGCCGGCTTTAAGCTTTTTCAGAATAGAAGTTGCTTTTTCCCATTCACCCATATTAGTCAGGGTTCTTGCATAATCAATATTAAGAAAATCATTTCCCGGATCCAGAGCCAGGGCTTTTTTATAATACTCATCTGACTCATTAAAATTACCGAGCCAGAAATTTGTCTGGGCAAAAAGCCATAATGCGTTTACATCTGAAGGATTGTTCTTTAAATATTTTTTAAGAAGCGAAGAAGCATCTTCATACTTGTTCACAGATCTGAGATCTTTTACTAAGCTTAGTGTATCGTTTGAATGTTGAGAAACGGATGGTTTACTGAAAAGAACTAAACTTATAATAAAGAAAGTAATTATTAAAAGAGGTTTTGTCCTCAATTTTGTTTGGGTTGATTAATGGGAAATTAAAATTCTCACTGAAAGAAAATAAAGGGTTTTCAAGTATAAAATTTTTATAAATATAAGAAAATT
>JAGQWH010000043.1 GCA_020437545.1 Ignavibacteriota bacterium | reverse complement strand
TGGTAGTAAGATCAAACTTAATTTAATAAGAACATAAAAAAAAGCCGCAAGAAAAAATCTCACGGCTCTTAATATTATATATAATTATTAAATCTTAACTGATATCAAACACCCTGTCTAGTCTTGCTATTTTCATCAGATCTCTGACATTGGTATTTACATTCTGAAGTATGAGTTTTCTTTCCTTTTCTCTTTCAAGTCTTTCTGAAAGCAGAAGGACAGATAAACCCGAACTGTCACATTTCTTCACATCACCAAGATCTATTATGAACTGATTATTAATTTCTTTCTGAAGAAATATCAGTTCCGCTTTCAGCTCCGGTGCTATCTCATGACCAAGTGTATCCGATTCAAGTTTGAAGATCGTTTTATCTTTCTGTTTATCAATTTCAAATTTCATAATTCAGTTGATATAAATTTAAGATTCTGTTTAATTTAATAATGGAGCATTCAGACTACTTCGGAGCCTCGTTACTGACAGGTTTTGCTTCTTCTTTCGGAAGAAGAACTTTTCTGCTAAGTTTAAGTTTTCCTGCATCATCAATTCCCAACAACTTAACTTTTACCATCTGACCGGCTTTCAGGACATCTTCAACTTTATTGACTCTCTTATTATCTATCTCAGAGATATGCAGCAATCCTTCCTTACCGGGAAGTATTTCTACAAACGCACCAAAGTCTTTGATTCCTTTTATCTTACCTTCATATATCTTACCTATTTCAGGAACTTCGGTAAGCGCTTCGATCATTCTTCTCGCAATGGCTGCCTGCTCCTTATCAACTGCAGCAATAGTTACGATACCATCGTCATCAATATTAAGTTCTGCGCCACTCTCAGCCACAATGTGTCTGATCATTTTTCCGCCCGGTCCTATTACAGCCCCGATCAGATCTTTAGGAATGCTCATAGAGTACAGATGCGGTGCGTATTTTGAGATCGAATCCCTTGCAGTCTCGATAGTTTTCTTCATTTCACCAAGTATATGGATCCTGCCGTCTTTTGCCTGAGCAAGAGCCTTCTCCATTATATCAAATGAAATTCCTCTGACTTTAATATCCATCTGTATTGCAGTGATACCGTCATTAGTTCCTGCAACTTTAAAATCCATATCACCAAAATGATCTTCATCACCAAGTATGTCTGACAGAATGGCGGTTTTATCACCTTCCATTATAAGACCCATTGCAATTCCTGCGATAGGCTTTTTCAGTTTTACTCCGGCTTCCATCAATGCCATCGAACCGGCACAGACTGTAGCCATGGAAGATGAACCATTGGATTCAAGTATATCAGAAAGAACTCTTATTGTATAAGGAAATTCTTCTTCCGTTGGCAACAAGTTCTTTAAAGCTCTTTCGGCTAAATTTCCGTGACCAATCTCTCTTCTTCCCGGTCCCGGTCTTCCGCCTACTTCTCCTGTACTGAACGGAGGGAAATTATAATGAAGTATAAACCTTTTGGTAGTCAACTCTTTTAATCCCTCGATCATCTGTTCGTCTCTCTTCGTACCTAATGTAATAGTGGTAAGACTCTGTGTCTGACCTCTCGTAAACAAAGCCGAACCGTGTGTTCTCGGTAATACTCCGACCTCGGTATCAATATTTCTGATCTCAGTGGTCTTTCTTCCGTCAAGTCTTTTTCCTTCATTTAATACCATGTCTCTCATCACTACATATTGAATGTCATGTATGATCTTGGAAAGCATTTTTTCCTGTTCAGGATACTTCTCACCAAGAGCCGCTATGACTTTATCATAAATCTCTTTATTCTTAAGTTTTCGTTCTTCTTTGGAAAGTATTGTACCTGTAACTGTTTTTATGTCAGCTTCGCAGATCTCTCTCACATCTTTTTCCATTTCAGAAATATCCTCAGCCGGAGCAATTTCACGTTTCGCTTTTCCGACTTCTTTCATAAACTCTTTCTGGAATGCACAGATCTCAGCAATATACTTGTGACCGAATTTAATGGCTTCAAGTAATTCTGCTTCGGAAATTTCTCTTGATTCGCCTTCCACCATCATGATGGAATCAACTGTTCCTGCTACCGTAATATCATAATCACCTTCCTCGATCTGTTTGTATGAAGGATTTATAATTAACTCTCCGTTCACACGTGAGACTCTTACTTCACTTATTGGCTCTTCAAACGGGATATCTGAAATCAATAATGCTGCCGAACCTCCGATTGCTGCAAGTACATCAGAATCATTTTCTTTATCTGATGAATAGACAGAACATAATAGCTGAACTTCATTAAAATATCCTTCAGGAAACATTGGTCTGATCGGTCTGTCAATTAGTCTTGAAGAAAGAATTTCCTTCTCGGTCGGACGAGCTTCTCTTTTAAAGAATCCGCCGGGAATTTTACCTACAGATGCTGTCTTTTCTCTGTAGTCAACTGTCAGCGGAAAAAAATCCTGACCGGGTTTCGCTTCATCAGAAGCTGTCACTGTACATAATACATAATTGTCACCTGACGAGATCATCACAGCACCGTTAGCCTGCTTTGCAAGCTTTCCTGTTTCAAGCGTTATCGTCTTTCCGCCTACTTCTACACTTTTTGTTATATGAGACATTTATTCTTTACTCTCTTTCGTTTTCGTTAAATTTCATTAAACCGTTAATATTACTTTCTGATCTCTAATTCCTTGATGATCTTTCTGTATCTTTCAACATCGGATTTCTCAAGATATCTCAGAAGTTTTCTTCTTTTACCAACCATCTGAAGAAGTCCTCTTCTTGAATGATTGTCTTTTTTGAATTTGCTGAAGTGAAGAGCTGAGAGATCATTAATTCTCTTTGTAAGTATGGCGACCTGAACTTCAGTTTTACCGGAGTCCTTTTCGTTTTCGCCGAATTTTGTTACTATTTCTTGTTTTTGTTCTTTTGTTAAAGGCATTTTCTTTTGTTAATGTTAATTATTGATTTATTTTACTGTTATTTTTTAATTTTAATATCTTTTTCTTATCACCTGAAATATTTTCCATCAACTCTTCCAGTGATTTAAATTTCTTTTCTTCTCTTATATAATCAGTCAGATTAACCTTAATATCCTCACCGTAAATATCTTTGTCAAAATCAAAAATGTTGACTTCAATTTTAATTGATTCATCATCTGTCACTGTGGGGTTAGTTCCTATGTTCATCATTCCGTAAAATTTATCAGCCCCTAAAATTACTTCAGTTGCATAAATTCCTGTCTTTGGTATCAGTTTAAATTCGTCATCTACCTGAATGTTTGCAGTCGGAAACCCTATCTCTCTGCCGAGTTTTTTTCCTTTAACTACCTTTCCCTCAAGTGAGTAATATCTGCCGAGCAGATCTGATGCCTTTTCAACATCCCCTTTCTCAAGCAAATGTCTTATGACAGTACTGCTGATATGCTCTCCACCTGGCTTGTATTCATCCACTTTATCAACCGTAAAATCAAAATTTTCTGAAAGCTCTTTTAATGTTTTAAAATTACCTTCACGATTCTTTCCGAACATATGATCGTATCCAAGTATCAGATCTTTCAGTCCGATCCTGTCAATCAGATAATCTTTGTAAAATCTTTCCGCAGGTGTAAGTGAAAATTCTTTTGTGAAATTGATCACATATACCAGATCAATGTTAAGTTCTCTGAATATTTCAAGTTTTTCCTTTAATGTGGAAAGTATCTTAATGTCATGATCCCTGTTTCGCAGGACGATCTGCGGATGAGGATCAAATGTTACAATTACAGAACGTAGATCATTTGATTCCTTTACAGCATTCAGCTTCCTTATAATTTCCCTGTGACCGAGATGAACACCATCGAATGTTCCGACAGTTACAGCGCTATTTCTATTATGAACAATTTCATTTAAATCCTTTACAATTTTCATCTACACTTAATTATCAAAGAATTTAAAGTTTCGCTATTTATTAATATATAAATAATTAATTTCCTGCTGTGAGGTTCCGGTTAAAGACTTTTAATTGCTTCTTTAATCTTATCGAAATTAACCTGTACACCCGGATTTTCAGTTACTTCTGTATATTTCACATTTCCGTCTTTTCCGATCAATACAACAGCTCTTTGTGAAGTATTCTTCATTCCGTGTGCAAACAACTCCTGCACAACGCCATATTTATTGATCACTTCTCTGTTGAAGTCACTTAAAAGTTTGGTTTTAATATTGTTGGCTTTTGCAAATGCTTTCTGTACAAAAGTACCGTCTACACTGATCCCGAATACTTCCAGATCATCGCCTTCAAGTTTTCCGAAATCTTCTGAAATTGTGCACATTTCATCTGTGCAAACTCCCGTAAATGCCTGAGGGAAAAAAATAAGCAGGACGTTTTTCTTTCCTGCATAATCGCTTAATGTATAATCTACCGTATCAGCTGACGGTGTAAATGATGTTAATGTAAAATCAGGCGCTTTTTCACCAATATTGATTGCCATATTTTTTATATAGTTTAGTTTTTATAAAATATTAAGCATTTAAGATAATCATTTGAGATTGTATTAACAATCCGATATATAATACGGCGGGTAATATTAAAACTATGATATTGATTCATTTAAAATGACAACTATGAATAAAATTTCCTCTTTTTTAAAATTCTGCTTTCAGTCAAACAAGATTAATATCAGGAAATAAAAAATTCATTGAAACCATTAATATCATTCAAATTCATAGTTTAAAAACATTTTACTTGATCAGGATCATTCTCTTCGAACCTACGATAGCCCCATTCGCTTCCAGCACATATATATAAACACCGCTGGGATATCCCGAACCATTAAAATTTACCTTATAATATCCCGGATCCTGCTCTCCTTTATATAAAGTTGCGACTTCTTTACCGAGTGAGTTATAAACAGTTAATCTTATGCTTACCTTACTATTGGTTCCTGAACCTACCTCATAAGATATCTGTGAATTTGGATTAAAAGGATTAGGATAATTCTGAGACAGTATATTAGACAAAGGAATCTCTACATTAACATTCTCAGACAATTCAAAATATTCATAGTTCCCGTTGAAGTCTGTCTGCTTGAGTCTGAAGTTATACAATCCCGGCTGCAGATCTTTATTCTTAAAAGAATATTCCGTGATCTCACTGGAGTTACCTTTTCCTGTGACAGACCCTGTTTCCGTCCAGTTTTCACTGCCGGAAAATTTTCTTTCTATTTTAAATCCGGCATTGTTTTTTTCTGAAACCGTTGACCAGTGCAGATCGACTTCATTCCTGTTTTTAGTATAATAAAAGTTTGAGAGTTCAACCGGAAGAAGCACGTTTTCAGGATCGGTAAAGATCATACCGGAAGTAATGTCGGCACCGGTGTTATCAAGTACCGCGCAGTGTTCAAGATCCCAGCTGAGTTCATTTTTTTGAAGTGAATCAAGTATGTCAAATCTGACTGTTCCTACAAGTGTGGAATCAGATGAAACTATTGTTCCATCCGAAGGAAGCGTATCCAGTCCTATCTCAAGGGATACAGAATTTCCATCACCATACAAAACAAAAAACTGATCACCGTAATCAGCATTCAGGCTGTCATCCCATTCACCTTCCGAGATCTCCCGCGGATTATCCATAGCATTATTATTATAAAAGAATACAAGACTTGCAAAACCAAGACTCCATGAAGGACCGGAATTGCTTTTTAAATATACACTGATATCTATTACACTGCCGTTATTGGTCTGATGAATAAAGAACTTCCCTGTCTGAGAATACAGATCAGTAAATGTAAGGAAGATCAGTAAAGTTAATATTATATTTTTTAATTTCATTTTTTCTGATTTTGCAAAATTGAAAATTTTTAATCAGGTATTTTCCTTGTCTTACCGATATTTTCTATCAGCAGGTCTCTGTCAAAGGAATCAACCGTACCGTTTCCGTCCAGATCATTATTTGAATACTCTGTCAAACCCATAGCTGATACGACTGAAGCCCTGTCAAGAGCGTTTATTACCCCATCCTGATTAACATCACCGCTTATAAGACAGTATTTTGTACCAATGAGTTTTGACCTGAGTCCCAGCGATTTATTCCCGCTATCGGTAAAATCATATGAATTTGTTATTCCTCTCACGAGATATACTCCGCCTTCACTGCTCCATGTTTCCAGTATATTCTTATGATTTATCCTTATATAATAATTTCCACCCGGCACATTATAAAACAGAAATCTGCCGCTGAAGTCTGTTGAATCTATTACAGCTTTCGATGAATCCATTTTCTGATAAGGATAAACAGAGTTATGAAGATACGCCGTAACCGTATCCTTTTTATTCAGTATATTTTCGCTTTCATTGAAATATCCTTCAATTATAATTTTAAGATCAAGTTCAAGAGGTCCTGAATATTTCAACCTGAATAGCCTGCCGTTTGACGCAGAATATTCAACCATAAGAGGTTCTCTGTTCTGATCAAGATCAATTGAAGTAAAATATAAATTTGTATCAAGAAGAATTTCATTTGAAGCGCCGTTGATACTGTCATAAGTTAGAGCCTGAAATTTACCCTGAGAAAAATCCACATACAGTAATTTACCTGTGAGCTGAGGAAATAATTTTCCCCTGTATACGCTTCCGCACACAACTGCATAAGGCTGTAAAACATCTTCGTGTGTATATTCCCATATAGGAAGAGTGAATCCTCTTCCTGCAGTATCGCAAAGAGTAGTATCCGGATAACAATGCATCCCTTCCATTTTATTCCATCCGTAATTCTTTCCGCTTTCAAGAATATTTATTTCCTCGTATCTGAATTGCCCTACATCTCCAAGCCAGGCTCTGCCGCTTTCCTCATCAAAACTGAATTTCCACGGATTCCTTAATCCATAAGCAAATATTTCTTCTCTCCAGCCGGATTGATTTCCATAAAAAGGATTATCTGCAGGTATGGAATAATTTTTTCCGTTTGATGAAGAATCGGGATTGACCCTGAGAATTTTACCTAAAAGCTGAGTCTTATCCTGTGAGACATCACCGCCGCCATAACCATCACCAAGTGAAATATATAAATTTCCATCGGGACCGAATGCAAGTTGACCGCCGTTGTGATTCCGGTCAGGAAGCGGGACCGAAAACAGTATTCTTTCGGAGTTAAATAAAGCTGAATCAGGATTTGAAGGACTTACGGTAAATCTTGAAATCCTTATCCATTTCCGGACAGGACTTCCCGTGCTGTCAAATACATAATGAACAAAAAAATACGGATTGTTTACAAAATCGGGATGGAATGCCAGTCCGAGAAGACCTTCCTGAGCACCGGTATTTATCAGCTTGCTGCTGATATTAAGAAAAACCTTTTTAGTATCTGCAGTTGGCGAATTTTCAAAAACATATATAATGCCTTTGAGCTGAGCCACAAAAAGCCGGTTAGTGCTGTCATCGGAATGAGTAACTGTTACCGGTGTCGCAAATGGCTGCATCAGCGGAAAAGCGGGTTCGATATAATACTGAGCGTTTGTACTTTTACCAGGTAATAAGAAGCAAATTAATAAAACTATATATTTTATATCTGATATACATTTTCTATAAAATGCCCCGGATGAGAATAAGGACATCGGATAAATCATATTTTATTATTCCTTTTCAAATATTTTTTAAAGTGTTTCAAGTTAAAGCATATTTTGTGAAAATGAAATTCAAAATCAGCACATTATTACCATTGAGAAAAATCAGTAAATGTCACAACAAATTCTGTTTAGTATAAAAAGCTGCTGATTAACAAAAAATCTGAAAAAAAATTTTTCCAAATAAATATTTATAATATCACTAATGAAAAAGATATTAAGTGCAATTCGAATCAATATCTGCAGTATGTAAAAGAAAAAACATTCTTAAAAAGCTGAATATACTTTCTTTAAGTCCTGTCAGGAATATATAAAAAAGTTTATTGATTTTAATTAGCGTATATTAAGTTTAGTGGAATCGAAATAAGTTAAACAAAAATTTTTTAATCAGATAAGAAGGGAAATAAAATGGATTTTATAAAATGTAAGTATGTATTAGTTCTATCGGTAATAATTCTGGGTTTTGGATATTCTGCAAACGCCCAGGAATATAAAGTGAAAAGTGATGCATCCAATCCGGGAAACAGCTCAGATGTAATAGATTACAATATTCCCAATGATATGGCACCCGGACAGGAGCAGACAGTATCTATCACAATAATTAATAACGGGATTTTACCATGGACAAAAAGTGAAAATTATCATCTGAGATTATATGATGTCTCTGATAACAGCAGAATGCTCAATGCCTGGAATTTAAGCCTGGTCGAACTTCCGAATACCGTCTCACCATCAGATAAAGTAATGTTTTCTTTTAACATAAAAGCTCCTTCTACAAGCGGAATTTATGACTTTAAATGGGCAATGTCTCAGGATAATGATTTTTTTGGTGAATATATAAATAATAAGATCAGCGTTGGAGCAGATAATATTACCGGGACCAATGTTTATTCAGGAAGCAATTCAGAATTTATAAACTCAATTGTTCCTCAGACAATGACAGCGGGTGAGAAATACAAGATAACTGTATCACTAAAAAATATCGGAGATGATGTGTGGGATAACGCTTTGACCAATGAGTTTATGATAGGATCAATTGTTGAATCCACTGATATTACTTATCCGGGATGGAATTCTGAACCAGTATTACTTTCTTCGGAAATGGGATCCGGTCAGACATCTGATGTTGAATTTTATGTAACTGCGCCTTTAGAATCAGGAGTTTATCATCTTCAATGGATGATGAAAAAAGGTGATGACTATTTCGGGGAAAAGTCGGATAAATATTCTGTTAATGTTATAAATGGTTCAAGTGCGCTAAATGAAACAAAATCATATAATGTTTCTTTTATGGAACAGAATGTTCCGGGTGTAATGAAATTCAATCAAATACAGGATATCTCAATTACAGTCAGCAACACGGGAAGTAAAACTTTTATGGTTGACAGAGAACAATTAGTATTGGTTGATGCTAATCTGAATCCTGTTTCAATTAATGTCTGGAATGTGGGTTACATTCAACTGCCCAATGATGTAGCTCCGGGTGAACTTGTTACTTTTAAATTTCAGATAAAACCTACTGAATCCGGTTGGCAGTATTTTCAATGTAATATGATGACTGAAGATGGTAAGCTTTTCGGAACTCCGTCTCAATCTGTTGAAGTATTGGTTTCCGATTAAGTCTTTATAATATTCAGTTTTTTTACTGCAAAACAAAACAGACACAATGAAAAACAATTCATTGTGTCTGTTTTTATATAAACCTGTTTGATTTTTACTTCAGCAACAGCATTCTCTTCGAACCTATAAATTTTCCATTTGCCAGAAGCGTATAAAAATATACACCACTTGATAAATTGCCCGCATTAAAGGTTCTTGAATAATTACCTTTACCCTGATTTTCATTTATCAGAGTGGCTACTTCCCTGCCCTGCATATTATAAACTTTCATCAATACATTTCCTGATTCGGGAATATTGTAACTTATTACTGTCTCAGGATTGAAAGGATTTGGTATGTTCTGAAAAAGATCATATCCTTCTATTTGTGAAGAATAATTATTGCCGGTATTATTTATCGAAGTCAGATTTTTAGCAAGCTTGACAGCTTCCCATGTATTTATCAGACCCCAGCCTCTTTCCCTGTTAGGAGCAAAAGCGCTGTCAGCAGTAGTTCTTAATAATTCTCTTACCTGCATTGGAGTCAGGTTTCTGTTTGCCGAAAGAATGATAGCGCATGCGCCAGCTGTCATCGGACATGAGAAAGAAGTTCCGCTTCCGGTAGAATATCCTGTATTTCCTGCACCGGGTGAAGCTGCGTAATTGTTATCTCCGAAGGCACAGACATCGGGTTTTATTCTTCCGTCTACTGTCAAACCAACTGATGAAAATGAAGATCTTCTTTTGTTTGTTTTGATCGAACCGACACAGATCACACTGTCACCGTCTGATGGCGCAAGGAGAGTGTTATGTGTGCTGTTATAGCCATTATTTCCTGCAGAGTTGCATACGATGATTCCTTTATTGACCGCAAGATCGGCTCCTATTGTAATTACACAACTGTCGCCGTTCATCCAGGTCCAGTCATAAGAATGTGTCGAACCGGGATCCATATCAAGATATCCAAGCGAGCTTGTAATAATGTCAGCGCCAAGACTGTCTGCCCATTCGGCAGCAGCTATCCAGTTATCTTCTTCTAATGGTGTTTCGCTGTCAGTATTTTCTGTTTTGGCAATTATGAATTTTGATCTGAATGCAGGAGAGATCAGATTACCGGGTTTATAACCTCCGACAAGCGAGAGAGTAGCCGTTCCGTGAGAGCCTTCGCCCATCTGACCATTTTCATTTGCAACATTAGTGTCATGATTAACAAAATCATAAGTCCTCAATCCCCTTGCTCTTATGGAATCAAATGCCGGATGTCCCAGATTATCAACACCGGTATCAAAAGATGCTATTAAAACACCTTCACCATGATATCCGGAATCATGTGCTATGGGAGCATTGATTAGCTCCATCTGCTCAAGCGAATTTCCATAGTTTAACTGATAGCTTACACTGTTTTCATTAAAATTTTTATCAAATAATTCGGCAGTTGTGAGTGTTTCAGCATTGTCATAGTTCTTTTTAAATTTCAAAACCAGATCAACCCTGTTTATATAATCTTCACTTACGATATTTTCAATCTGAGTCCGGGTAGCATAACACGAAACCCTGTTAAACCATTTTGATCTGTTCTTAACGTCTATCCCTGCATCTTTTAACTGTGAAATGTAATTGCCGTTCAATGGAATATCCGTATAATCAATCAGTGCATTCATCGGTTTGACTTTTTTCCTCCGCTCGATTGCCTGCCCGGAAAGATACAACTCCGGATGTGAAAGCAAATAATTTACGTTACTGCCCTTGTCTTTAAATTCGATCCAGACAAGAAATTTACTGTTGTCCTGACTGACATTGAATTCAGACAAAAGCTGATTACTGATCTTATACTGATAGCTGAAATTATTGCTTCCGAGCAGTGTGAATATTGTAAAAAAAGAAATTGCAAAAAATATTATTGCAGTTTGGGATTTGATAATTTTCATTTATTGTTGAGGTGATTAAATTTTGTTTGGGTAAAAATTATATGTAAAATTAGCGAATATAAATCAAATAATCTAAACTGAAGGATAGTGTAATTAATTTCAGCAATTATGAATTATTATTCCAAAGAATCCGGACCGAAGCAAGCGTTATAAAAATTTGCAGGAAAATATTACAAAAAGTCTATGTATGTTTAAATTTGTTTAAACTCGTTTTATCAATTCATTATATCTATTAGTTTTCAATGCTTTATATTTCTGTATCAAATCCGTAATGTAAAACTAACTTTATACTTTTAACTTTATACTTTTAACTTTTAACTTTCAACTTTTAACTTTTAACTTTTAACTTTCAACTTTTAACTTTCAACTTTCAACTTTCAACTTTAAAATATAAGCGCATACAACGCTATCATTACATAAAGAACAGGGAATATCCATCTGCATTTAGTATCTATCTTCTGAGCAAGCTCGATTTGTCCTTTATTAGCAAGAGTCGAAGTCAGGACTGATTCAAGCAGGGTAAGGAAAATCAGTATGGATGAGCCAAGAATAAATACATCCATTCTTGTCATATAAGAAATTTTCGGAAGTTCAGATGTAACTATAAACCTGTAAGCAATAAGTGTAAGCATGGAAGTTGTCCCGACCGTGATCTGACTTGCCGACAGATTTGAAGGCAGCCAGAATGCCATCAATGACATCATGATAATAAGTATTAGCGGGATCATAAAGATCAGAAGATAATAACCGCTTTCTCTTTTTGCATTTATTGAAAACCGAAGAGATGAAGTTTCCGGCTGGCCGTTCATTATTACATATGGTGAATTTTCAAAACTCCAGCTATTAATTGTCCAGTCTGATAATTCAAGATTGTTACTTATTCCTGACTGTAAGAGTGAATCGGGCTCGAGTATAACTTCATTCGGATTCAATGTAATATCTATGATCCTTATGTTGAAATTCTGTTCATCAAAAGGAAAATCTTCAAGTAAAAATCGCTGTGTAAAATCACCGTATATGCGCTGCAGATAGAGAACTGTACCGTCATTCTTTATTGTGTAATTATCAGGAAACGATTTAGACAGATTCAGTCTGTTGCTGAAAGTAAGAAAAGGATCCCATATCTTATCTTCAGTTACAATTATATTACTCGGGGCATTATGTTTTAATCTCGGATCATTCCAGCGGGCAGTAAGTACCACATCAGCAGTTATGGTCTGCCGGGCAGCATCAACTTTAATGATATTATTAATGACCATGCTTATATAAACTTTTGTGATCCCGCCGGGATTAGGAGGAGATATAGTATCCTGTGCGAAGGATATATCCTTCAATGAAAATGTGAAAAATAAAATTAAACCGGATAATACAATTAACCTCTTCATAAGAATATTTAATTTTACAAGAATTGGATTTCTCAAAATAAGTTTTGGAATGGTTAATAAAAATTCAATATTAATAAAATTAGATTTAAACTCTATTTTATCAATGCCCGGAAGAGGAGTTTATACTTTTCCGGTTTGTCAAATAATTTATTATATGTCTGATATTGTATCAATATTCTGATCAAATGTAATCTATAAACTTTTCAGACTTTTCAATCCGCTGCAAAGGAACATTAACTTTGTAAATTTAATACTAAGTTTTCGAAACCTGATTTTCGTCTATTCGTATCGATTAAAGCACATCAATTAATTTAATACCCTGTTTATGAAAAAATTTCAATACCTTTTTTTACTTACTCTTACGGCATTTTATCTAATATTAAATCCTTCAAATGCTTCGGCCGAACCTTTGATCACTTATACAGTGAGTATGCCTTTTCCGTCAAATCATTTGTTTGAAGTGAATTTAAAAATCGAAAACTACTCTCCGGATACAGATGATTATGTCGATTTTACTTTACCGGCATGGCGTTCGGGTAGATATGACATACTTGATTTTGCATCAGGTGTGCAGGAGTTTTCTGCAGAAGATGCTGACAGCAAAAGTCTTGAATGGAAAAAAACCGATAAAGATACCTGGAGAGTTAAGAGAAACAACAGCAATTTTTATTTAATCAAGTATAAAGTATTTTCCGGAGAGTTTTCGATTCGCACCCGGGGTTTAAATGATGAGTGCGGATTCATAGATGCAAGCGCCGTCCTAATGTTTGCTGAAAAGCTGAGGAATAAATCTTTGAAAGTGAATATAATTCCATTCGGGAACTGGCATGTCACGACAGGATTGAATAAAAGCGGTGATTCCGAGAATTCATTTGTTGCAGTAAATTATGATTACCTTGCTGACTGTCCTTTATTGATCGGTAACCAGACCGACCTTGAGTTTTTTATAAACGATATAAAATTCACTGTCAGTTTCCCGCCAGATGTTAAATATGATGCAGATACAGTTTTAAACGATGTGCGTAATGTGTCAAAAACAATTTGCAACTTCTGGGGGGATATTCCTTTTGAACATTACAATTATCTGTTAATTAGGGACAGATTCGACTATGGAGCAACTGAACACATTAACTCCTGTGTCTTCAGTATCAGCTCTGTCACTTTTACAAATAAAGACCGGTACAATACCTTCATCTCAAATGTTGCTCATGAATTTTTTCATGCTTGGAATGTAAAACAGCTCAGACCAAAAGGCATAGCTCCGTATGACTTCAGCAAAGAAAATTACAGTGAGGAATTCTGGATAGCAGAAGGAATGACTTCTTATTATCAGAATATCTTTATGTTAAGATCAGGCTATCTCACACCGGAAAAATATATTGAGATGATTACGGAAAATATTAAAAATGATATTCAGAGACCCGGTAATTATATTCAGACTCTTGCAGAATCCGGTTTTGATGCATGGATCAAACACAGCGCCAATACACCCAATAAATATATTTCAGAATCAGATTTTTATTCCAAAGGAGCTGATGTAAGTCTGTTACTTGATCTTCAGATTCGAAATAGTACGGAAAACAAATATTCACTGGACGATGTGATAAGAACAATGTATAAGAATTATCCTTTAACAGACGGAGGTTATACAAATGCAGATTTCATAAGGGTTTGTGAAAAGTTTAACGGAAGCAGCATGACAGATTTTTTTGATAAATATCTTTACGGACCAGATACACTTGAATGGAAAAAATATCTGAATTATGCAGGACTGGATCTTAAGATCAGCTATGATCCTGAGAAAACTTTTGCCGGAATATCAGCAACGGATAATGGTGACAAACTTGTGATATCATATATTATTCCCGGTTCTCCAGCATATTTATCCGGTCTTGACAGAAATGACGAGATCATTGCTCTTGATGGATACAGAGTCAGAAGTTCGTCTCTCAACAGCAGAATATCTGATATGAAGGAAGGTGAAGTTATCACTTTTACTGTTATGAGAGAAGACAAGCTAAGAGAATTCAATGTGATCCTCGGTAGTCTGAAAAAAGCAAATTATAAAATTGAAAAGTATGAAGATCCTGATGATCTGCAGGAATCAATTTATAATAGCTGGTTGAAATCCGCTTCTGAATAACAAAAGTTTTTAAGAAAAATAATTATTCACGGTTTTCAAAAAGTTCAATTCCTGTTACTTAACTGTCAGCCGCGGTGAATTGTAATTGTATTACGGCACTATTTTCGAAACAAACGCGCTCGCATTATTCGAAGTGATCACCAGATCCGACAGATCAGTAATATTATTCCCATTCATGTCAGTAGAAACATATCCGTTTGTAAATGAATTTGCTGCATTGGATACATTCACTACATCCGTAAGATCAGCGATTCCGTTCTGATTTTCATCACCGCTGTAGGTACCGTATTTCACTGGTGAGTTATCAATCAGCTTCTGATTATCTCCATAAGCCTGTGTAATTGCAGACGTAAAATTATAATTCAGATTATCAGCCGTAAACATCTGAGTTGTTTTACTCCATGTCTCAATTGAATTTCTGTGTTTGAGGTGAATAAAATAATTTACTCCGTTGACTGCATTTGAAAATGTATATATTCCAAGTCCTGATGGATCAACAAACGCTGTTGCAGAATCCACTATATCATAAGGCGAAGAATTGTTTCTCAGATAAACTCTGACTGTATCACCAACCATCAAATCAGATCCTGCATTATAAAATCCTTCTATGAGCATGGTAAGATTCAGAGTCAAATTTATACTAAGCTCTTTTGGTCTGAAGCCGCCTGCAGGTGAAGTCACATAATTTGAGTAATATCTCCATGGACCAAATTTCTGGAAAGGAAAACTGGTCATCTTATACTGGGCACGGGCTCTCCATTTATACTGTTTATCCGGATCAAATCCTGTCATGTCCTGAGAAATATTTGTACCGGTTAAGCCAAGATTTATATATGGTGAAGGTGTTCCGTTATAAGATGTGCTGTTAGAAATTATGCTTCCGTTAAATGGAGTTCCGTTTCCTTTAATGTTGTAAACAATCCTTCCTGTACCTTTACCAAACGGACTCTTTGCAAAATGCTGCAGTCTTACTTTTCCATTCTCTCCGGTATTACCGGTTGAAGACACGACCTGTGAAGATCCGTATTTAAACTGACGGACAGTTGACTGAAGTCCTCCGTTATATCCACCGTTAAAATATAATTCAGCTTCGCTATTCCCGCCGTAAAATACATATGCTGCACCTTTATCAGAATAATTTGGTGCTCCGACAATCACATCAGAATATCCGTCTCCGTTTAAATCACCTGCTGAAGATACTGACGAGCCAAAATATGCAAAAAACTGATTCCCTTCTGCGCTCCAGTTTGATGATGAAGATAATCCCGATGGTGAGCCGTGATAGATAAATGCCGCCCCTTCCTCAGCTTGGCCATTATCAAAAGTTATTGCACCTATTATTACATCAGAATAACCATCTCCGTTTACATCACCGGCCGTGGAAACAGAATTTCCAAATTTTGAAATTGCTTGAGTTCCGAACTTAAACCAGTTTGAACTTACCGATAATCCAAATGCAGAGCCGTGATAGACAAATGCAGCTCCACTATTATTACCATAACCATATGCTCCTACAATTATATCAGAATAACCGTCACCATTTACATCACCGGCTGTGGAAACAGAAAATCCAAAAAAAGCTAAATCCAGATTTATTTCTCCACTCCAATTTGATGTTAGGGATAACCCTGAAGCTGAGCCGTGATAGACAAATGCAGCTCCTTCATTATTATTACCATTATCATAACTATATGCTCCAACAATCACATCAGAATATCCATCTCCGTTTATATCACCGGCTGATGAAACGGAACATCCAAATAATGAACTTGTCTGATTTCTCTCTATATTCCAGTTAGATATTAATGATAATCCAGATGCCGAACCGTAAAATGCAAATGCAGCCCCTTCGTTTATCTGTCCATTATTATATCTTTCTGCTCCGACAATCACATCGGAATATCCGTCACCGTTTACATCACCGGCTGTTGAAACTGAATTACCGAAATCAGCTCCTGTTAGATTTCCTTCAGCACTCCAGTTTGAAGTAGAGGACAATCCCGATGCAGAGCCAAGATAGACAAAAGCAGCGCCTTCATTCGTTTGCCCATTGTCAAAACCATTTGCTCCAACAATCACATCAGAATATCCATCACCGTTTACATCGCCGGCTGTTGAAACTGAGTATCCAAAATTTGCATTTACCTGATTTCCTTCAGCGCTCCAGTTTGCAAATGCAGATAATCCCGAAGCTGATCCGTGATATACGAATGCAGCTCCTTCATCATTCTGTCCATTATCATAATTAACCGCTCCGATTATTACATCGGAATACCCGTCACCGTTTACATCACCCGCAGTCGAAACTGACCAGCCAAAATATGCACTTACCTGATTTCCTACAGCGTTCCAGGCTGCTGTTGTCCCGACTCCCAATGCTGATCCAAAATAAACATAAGCAGCTCCTTCGTCGGTGCTCGGATTATCATAATTGTAAGCTCCTACAATCACATCGCTGAAACCGTCACCGTTTACATCACCGGCTGTTGCTACGCTGTATCCGAATTGTGAATTCGCCTGATTGCTTTCAAAAATAATTATTGGATAATTGCTTAACCCTCCTGAATATCCAAGATAAACAAATGCCCTTCCTTCATCTGTCTGACCGTTATCAAGATAATTTCCGCCTAATATAACATCCGCATATCCGTCACCATTCATATCACCTGCAGTTGACACGCTGATCCCAAACTGCCCTCCTATATAATAACCCCTTTCAGTCCATACAGGTGTGACTCCAGGTCCGCCTGCAGCGCCTAAATACAAATAACATTTTCCTTCATCTGTCTGACTTCCGTCATACAAAGGCGCTCCGATGATCACGTCAGAAAATCCATCTCCGTTTACATCACCTGCCGTGCTAACACTGTGTCCGAAAAATTCCCCGTTCTGTGTCCCGGTCCGGAATAACCAATAAGTCATTGATGTCGCATTACCTTTAAAAAAGATCGCAATTCCGTCATCTGTAAATCCGTAATCCCATTTTGAAGCACCGGCAATCACCTCAGAAAATCCATCTCCGTTTATATCACCTGCCGTTGCTACACTCAACCCAAAGTTTGCGTTGGATTGATTACTTTCATAAATGAAATCTGCACTGACCGCGTTTGGACCTGTTGAACTTCCTTTGAATAATGAGATCTTTCCTTCATCAGTCTGACCACCGTCATAAAACGGACTACCAATAATCACATCACTGTAGCCGTCATTATTGACATCTCCGGCACACGCTACACTTGTTCCAAATTTTTCTATTGCCTGGTTACTCTCATATTTCCAGGAATATCCTGTTAGTAATCCGCCGGCAGAACCGTTATAAATATAAACTCTGCCTTCGTCTGCCTGACCACTGTCATATAGCGGCGAACCTATTATCACATCACTATAGCCGTCACCATTTACATCACCTGCAGTTGCTACACTAAATCCGAAATTTGCAGATCCCTGATCGCTTTCTTTAGTCCATGATGGTGATAAAGACAATCCGTTTATGGATCCGTGATAAACAAATACGCCGCCTTCATTCAATTGCCCGTTATCATAGAAAGGAGCGCCTACTATCACATCAGAATATCCGTCGCCGTTCACATCACCTGCTGTAGCTACACTCCATCCGAATTTAGCTCCTGCCTGATTTATCTCACCTGACCAGCTTGGTACTGATGAAAGCGGATCGATTGTAATAGGATAGACGGCTTCGGCATCGTTTACTACTATAGAAAAAGAGTTACGGGTTTCAAGTTTCAATTTACGTGATTCTTCTTTCATTGCCATCTCTCCATTTTGCGAATAATCCCGTAACTCGTAATTCGTAACTTTTAACTTGCTTTCCACAAAGAAAGCTCTGAGCTCGACACCATTTGCATCCCACACTTTCAGCGCCGCATATTTCAGTTTTAAGTCTCCGTCATTATCCTTAAACATTAATGCATCAGCACCTGTGATCATTTTGAGTTTGGTATCTGCTATAATGTTCAATCTCAATTGACCATTGCCTTCAGGTTTATTTTTTACAATAAAGTCCTGTCTCATTCCATTCTCATCATTCTTATATTGAATTCTTAAGTTTTCATTTTCAATAGAAATTAAATTGTTACTTGTATTGAATTCACTGTTGCTCAGATCAGAATAACTATTTCCAACTGTCGAATGAAGTTCTTTCGAAACTTCTTCAAGCTGGAAGTCAATATTCCAGTCTTTGAGATACTTATACTTCTTATCACTCTCACTTATCATTTTATCAGACTCATCAAACAACGCCACTTTATTATCTCTAAGCTTTGCTGAGAATCCGTTTTTGTGATACACAAATCTCATGTTGTTAGCGCGGTTTGGAGACTGGTATGTATTGAGATCTTCGCTGAATGAAACATTATACTCGGCTTTCTGAATATTTGATAATGCTTCCTTATACCAGTCAGAGGATTCAGGATTTTCTGATTCTTCTTTACCTTCTGATTTATGGTTTAACTTTGAAAGATTCAGCGGAGAGTCAGCGCTGAATTTAAATTTATAATCATCTGAAGTTTCAACTGTAAATCCGGTAAAAATTAATCCGGTACAGACCAAAAAGCTTAATAAGGTAAATAAATTTTTCATTTTGTAAATTTTTATTGGGTTATTGATTATTTTAAAGAATTCTTTTTCGTAAATAAGGTTTAATAACGAGCAAGGGCAGCACATTTGCATCCAATTAGTCTTTCCCCATTATCTACTTTCATACTTCGCATACCGGCACACTTTTCACCTCTTGTACATCCACCAACACATTTAAATTCTCCATCCGTGTAAATCATACCGCAAGGTTCACCTATTGTATGTCCTTTTCGAAGGAAAAAAATTATGTTACCATTTTCATTCTGAAAAGTATTCTTTGGGAATAGATCCTTTCTATTACCTTTCTTATCCTGGTAATAGACTTTTATAATCCCGTCATTTGAACTATTTATAGATACAAACTCAGCAAAACTTCCAGCCAATTTTCCAAATGGTTTCTTTCCGGAATATTCTTTTAATTTAGATATACTTTTCTTCCATTGTGCTTTGGTTCAGTGTAAAATAAAATTTTTTGATTTTGTTTTTGAAGCTTTGGAAATATTAATTATTTCGGGCAGTTTAAGAGTTGACATGATCATTCCTTTCTTTTTAGTTTTGGATAAAAATGTTGTTGTTAATTAAATCCGCTTCTTCCCGCCCGAATTTTCTTCAGGCAGGTTTCAGCGTCTCCCTGAGTGACATTTCGGGAAGAAAAAATAAAATTTATTTTATGTTATTTTCTGATGTCACTCAGGTCTGTTTATTGAACTGATCAAAATTAATTTCCCTGATATTTTTTTCAAAACCGAAATATTCCATTTTTTCATACTCAAAATGAATTTTTGATAATTAGTTATTTTCAAATTTGGATTCGAAATTGCTCATTTTTGATCTGAAATTAAAACTTTCAACCTTCATCAGGTTAAATATTTTTCACAAAAAATTTTTGCAGATATTTTATTAGAAATTGTTTATGACACATGAAATGATGGAGAAGGCAGATTTGGATTTTATGTTGAAGAAATATTTAATTACCGGGGAAATTAGTTACAGGTTTGGATAAATTTTGCGAGACTAACGGTTAACGAAATAAAAATTGCGAATTTAAAACTTTATAATCCGCCGCAGCGGATTATAAAGTTATCTATCTGCTTCTGTGAGTGAATTGCTGATAGCAGTTTTGAGCCATGTTTTATTAGCTATTTTCTTATTCTGAATATTACTGTATAATTCTTCCAGATCATTTTTCAATTCTCCGGCATTGTTAGAATTTACAAGAATGTCAGTTAACTTTCTGGTATAATTTAAAAAATCTATATAAGCCTTGGATACCAATTCGGAGACTTTCTCTTCGTAATCAATATATGATCTGAAATTTTTTATAAGCGTGTAAACTCTTTCATAATCTTTCAGATTAAAAAAAATTATTAATTCTATGCTCCTGATTTTAAAAATTTCAATAACTTTTTCAGGTTTTGTTTTTGAAAGTATTTCCAGAGCATGTTCATAATTTCCAATATGATTCTCCAGATATATTTCAGCAATACCTATTCTTACCTCTCTGTTTAACGGACTTAACTGATCTTTATATTTATCTATAAAATCCCTGCACCATTCAGGTTTATTTAAAACTAATGAATATTCGGCAAGTCTAGAAAATAGATTGCTGTCAAAAAATGAATTATGCTCAGCATTAAATAAACCCTTATCAAGAAAAAAACAAGTATTATCAAACTCTTCCTGTACATAATTATTTTTACTTCCGGATTTTTTCAGCTGGCAATATGCAGAAAGTATTGCTGCAAAATCTTTTACAGAAGAATGATCAAGTATTTCATAATTATCGAACAGTAATTTTTTCAGTGTATCATAACATTCTTCATTGTCAGGATCCAGTGTAATTTTGACTGCATAATAATAAAGATCGGAAAGTATATTTTTTCCTGTAAATGCTTTTTCATAGAATTCAATAAAATTAATTACTGTTTTCAAATCCGTCTCTGTATTCAACATTTTAGAATTTATCAGCCTGTTATAATTCAGATAAAATATTGATGCAAAGAAATAATTTATAAAAGAATTGCTAAGCTCTTCGTCATCCGCTAGCTTTTCAGATTCTTTACTGAAAAGGTTCTCTTTATATACTGAGTCGATACTATTAAATCTGTATAAAAAATACAGTTTGCTGATATTCATTTTACCATTTTCAATCTTATTCTTTGAGGTGACTATTTTTTTTTCCAGAATCTCTCCCAAAGTTCTTTGGTTTAATTCTTTAATTACAAATAATTCTTTATATAATTCATTCTTTTCTAAATGCTCAACGGCAAGAAACCTTTCTGTTGCTTTTTTTAGTTCGTAAACAAGATTCTTCATGATGCCGTAATTGAATTCCTTTTTACCGTACACAGCATTCCATATTTTTTCTTCTGATAATTTATCATGATTATTTAACGGAACTAATTTTTTTAAATACTTTGCTACTTTTACCAGATTAGAGTTTTTATTAAAATATGGTGACTGTAAAAATTCCAGGAATCTTTTGAATTCTTCCGTATTAAATGATTTCATTAAATCTAAAACCGGTGATTTTATCATAGTCGATTTTTTTAGTTATTTTACAATTTAAAGATCAATTATGAAATTACAATTTTATAGCTAACAATTTGAAACTTTCAAAATTTTATATTTTTTATTCAATTTTGAATACCTTGCGTCAGATTGCTCGTTACTAATCTGTCAACTAAGGCTGACCTGGAACATTATAATAATTATATGCTCTTAAATTGTAACTTGAAACTTCTAACTTGTAACTGATTCACGGAATTATCTTCGAAACAAACGCGCTCGCATTATTCGAAGTGATCACCAGATCCGACAGATCAGTAAAATTATCTCCGTTCATATCCGAAGGCACATACCCGCTTGTAAAAGAACTTGCGTCATTGGATACATTGACAACATCGGAAAGATCAACTAAACCGTTCTGATTCTCGTCACCGGAATAGATCCCGTACCTGACAGGTGAGGCATCTATGTCTGCCATGTTATCACCGTATGCCTGTGTGTTTGCAGTCGTGAAATCATACGACAAAACCGAAGCTGTGAACTGCTGCGGTGTATTGCTCCATGTCTCAATTGAATTTCTGTGCTCAAGCTGAATATAATAGTCTGTTCCATTTACAGCATTTGAAAACTGAAATGTCCCCTCACCGTTTGCATCTATTACTCCTGTTGCAAAATCAATTACTTCAAAAGGTGCTGAAGCATTTCTTAAATAAACTGATACTGTGTCACTGACCATTGAATCAGTATCAGGATCATAAAATCCCTGAATGAAGACCTTCTGATTTAAAGTAACGGGTAATTGTAAGACCGGTCTTCTGTAGACGCCATTCAGCGAGGCTCCTGCATACACATAGTTTTTGTATAAGTATAAGGAATAAATGGTTATACCGGCGGGAAATCCGTCATTCAGCTGTGACCAGTTCAATCCATTGTTAGTTGATAAAAACACTCCGTTCAATTCCGTTCCTGCATAAACCACACTCCCGTTTACTGCAAGCGAATACACCAGATCGTTATTCAGCGGCGACCGAGTCCATGTATATCCGCTGTCCAGTGAATAATACACACCGCCGCCGGTACCTGCGAAAGCATAGTTGCCGTTTAGAGCTAAAGAATATACTGATTTGTTGTTAAGGGAAGTTGATGTCCAGTTATTTCCGTTGTTATTTGACAGATACACTCCGGCATTACTTCCGGCTCCGGCGAGAATGAAATTTCCGTTAACTGCAATTGACTTAATGTTTATTACATTCAATGAACTTATGTACCAGCCTGTGCCTCCCGGTGAATAGAACAATCCTGAAACATGAAGCCCTGCGAATGCCCTCGTCTGATTTGATGCCAGCGAATAAATTGTATTGTTGTTCAATCCTATCAGACTCCAGTATGCTCCGTTGTTCGAAGTTCTCCATACACCTATATCAGTACCTGCATATAAATAGTTTCCGAACATTGTCAGAGAAAATACCACACGGTTGTTCAATCCAATGCCTGCCTGTGTCCAGTTAATGCCATCGTTTGTTGAGGTATATAGTCCGTAGTTGAATGTTCCGGCAAACAGGTTAGTGCCGTTGTTTGAGAATGAATATACTTCCTTGTTGCCAAGTCCCGTGGAGACATTACTCCATTGTGCAATGGAATCCCGGGACAAAATTGTAACAAATAATAAAGAAACTATAATGAATTTTTTCATAACGATCCTCCACAGTAAATTTGTTTTGTTTAAAGCAAAAATACCTAATATTCACGCAGTGAGAAATGCAAATTATGATTGTGTGAGAAGGATGAGCAAATTAAGAATTTCAAACCTCTTAAGAATATCAGGTGCTCTTCGGAGGAAAAACTGATTTATTTCCTGTTCCCTGAAAGTTCTAAGATAAAGACTGATAAATTCCGGCTATCGTGAAAAATGTATATAAACTTATATAGTATTTTAATTTATTCCGGCATTGCGCTGGTTAAAATCAGCAGCATTGAAAATTCAGCATTAATAATTTTTACAAAACCGTGACATTTGCATGATTAAGTTTGAGTAATATTGTACAGAAAATAAATCAATCATGTCACATTATAAAATCCATATTATATTTAATCCCGCCGCTGCAGGGGGAAAAGCCGGAGAGAATAAAGAAATAATACTATCCGAATTCATCAGACAGTATGGAGACAATTTTGAATTTTCAGAAACTCTTTCAGAAAACGATGCAGAAAGAATTGCCGGAGAAGCTGTAGAATCAGGATATGAAGTTATCATCGCTGTCGGAGGTGACGGAACGGTCAATCAGGTTGTAAACGGGATGCTTAAATCCTCCGGTCACGGGAGTATAAAAACCAGACTCGGCATAATAAGCTTTGGAACAGGTCAGGGTTTTTCACAAAGTCTCGGATTACCTGAAGATCTTGCTTCACAGATAAAAGTGATAAAGAATGATGTTTCAAGATCAGTAGATATTGGCAGGATCGGTTTTGGCAGTAATCATTCAGCCAAATACTTCATTAATGAACTTCAATTCGGGATAGGCGGTAAACTGACTGAATCCATATCACCTCTCACCAAGAAAATCTTAGGCAGATTTGCATTTGGCTTTGAAGCGGTTAAGACCTTGCTCAATTACAAAGCATCGGAAATCAGGATTGACCTTGAAGAAATATCCAAAACGGAAAATGTCTTAGGAGTCATAATCTCTAATGGTGCTTATACAGGCGGGGGCATGATGTTGACACCGGATGCCCTGCTGAATGACGGATTATTCGATGTATTAATTATAGAAGACATGCCGCTGAAAGACAGACTAAACAGTTTCTCAAAAATTTACTCAGGCAGACATATCGGATTGCCGGGGTTCAAATTGTTCAGAACAAGAGAATTAAGATTCAGTTATACCAATGGCATGTTAGCAGAAGCCGACGGTGAGTTGATTCGTAATAAGTGTTTTTCGTCTGAAGTGATCCCTTCAGCATTAAGAGTTATCACAAATAATTAATAATTTAAAATTTATAATTTTAAGGAGTCTAAAATGAAATCCGCATCTAAATTAATGAAATATGAATTTGAAGCTCGCATCTTTATT
>JAGQWH010000042.1 GCA_020437545.1 Ignavibacteriota bacterium | reverse complement strand
ATCAAAATCACACAGGTACAACTAAGTATTCTTCTTTTCATTTTTTTGTTTTAGGTTAATTGAATAATTTTATTTAAAATAATTTCTATTTTTTTCTGTTTAGAATTTTTTCGTACATCTTTATCCATTCATCAGGAGTCAATTTAGATGCGAGTTCGCCAATAAGTTTATAAGGTATGTCTTCCGGTTTTTTGAACCTGATACAGCTCTTGCCCATGTCAAGTTTTGATTTGCTGTGTTTGGGATATTCCTTTGTGAACCAGTTCAGCAGTTTTGGGTCAGAATAAATGCCCATGTGATAAAGCGCTATGAAATTTTTCTGAGAAGCAAGATTGATAAAGGGTAAAGGTAATTCCGGATTACAGTGATAGCCATCCGGATACTTAGAATGCGGTACTACATATCCAAGCATTCCGTAACCCATTACCTCTTTAAATCCTTTTGGGAGGTTTTTCTTTAATACTTTCCGGAGTTCGCTTATGGCTTTCTTCCTGTCTTCCGGGAGAGACCCAAGATACTCTTCAGGAGTAAGTGCTTTAGATTGCATTATCTTTTTTTGTTTAATTTGTTAAATAAATAATTGATTAAAAATATTCATAATATGATTAAATTCAAAATTCATAAATCGCTGATGCGTAGAGTTCTGATTGAATAAAAGTACGGTTTGAAAATATTTTTTTTAGTTGTTAAGGAAACAAAAAGTCTGTGTTTTAATCGGTTTCTGAATACCAGGCAGAGATCGTGAAAAAAATTTTTGTATAGAAACTATTATAAATTATTCTGAATTTCAGTATGCATTTTATTAAGGCAATTTAATTTATTAAACAAGAAAGGATATATGTATAAAATTCAAAATATGATCAGCTTATCAATAATACTTTTATTGTTATTTTTTAAGACTGATCTCAAAGCTCAGGACAATTCAATCAACGGCGTCTCACCTTCAGGGGATAATTCAAAAATAATAAGTTATGACATTCCGGAAGAAATGAAACCGGGAGAAGAATTTGTTGTGACCGTGAATATGCTGAATACAGGAAACAACAAGTGGACAAAAAACAACAACTACAAACTCTCATTGTTTGATCAGGCGGATAACATGTTTCAGGCAGATGTCTGGGGAGTAAAAGAAGTATCTGTTCCTTACGATGTAAATCCTGATGAGAAGGTAATGTTTCTTTTTAAGATAACTGCTCCGCAGGAAACAGGCACATACAACTGCCGGTGGGTAATGACAAAGGATGATCAGTTCTTTGGTGAATATACTGCCAATATGGTAACCGTAAAAAATGAAACAGGTACATTATCTTCTGATAATGAAGGCAACAATTCAAGATTCATAAGTATCGATATTCCTGAGTTCATGAATTCAGGTGAAAAATATAAAGTCACGGTAACAATGAAGAACACCGGATCTAACCCCTGGTATTACACGACATCCGGTGATTTTAAAATAGCGCCTGTCGCTGATTCATCTGCAATGAAATATCCTGACTGGAATACAACAGAATATTTTTTATCAAATACAATTGACACAGGACAGATTTCAACAATAGAATTTTATGTTACCGCACCTCCTGTAAACGGAATTTACAGTCTTCAGTGGCGAATGAAAAAAGGTGATAAATATTTCGGGCAAATCACAAACAGAGCCTATGTAAATGTTACAGCAAGCAACACAGGAAATGTAGACGTAAGTAAGTATAATTCAGTTTTTGTCAGTCAGGATATCCCTCAATATATGTATGCAAATCAGGAAAGTCCCGTTTCTATAACTTTCAGAAATACAGGAACCAGAGCATGGATAAAAGGATATGATCAACTGGTAATGATAGATTCGAATAAAAATCTTGTAACCATTAACAACTGGAGAGTAGGATATATACAACTTCCGGAGAACGTAGATCCGGGTAAAACTGTCACCTTTAATTTCAAAGTAAAACCAATGGATACGGGCTGGCAATATTTCAGAATGATCATGAAAACAAAGGAAGGAATATTCGGAGAACCGACAAAAATGGTTGAGATTATAGTCTCGGAAAAATAAATTTGAAGTATTAAGTATTAAGTATTAGGTATTTTGTATTAAGTATATTAGTAACAAATTAACTTTTTACTTTTAACTTTTAACTTTTAACTTTTAACTTTCAACTTTTAACTTTCAACTTTTAACTTAATATCATTTCCTGCTTTGCAGTTTTTCATTAATTCAGGAGTAAGTAATTCCTTATGGGCTTATTATCTGAATAAAATAGATTGAATTATTATTCGTAAGAATCAGATCAGCAAGATCCGTAATGTTATTTCCATTTATATCTGTCGGAAAGTAACCGGTTACAAAATCATTCATGTCATTCAGAATATTCACTAAATCGGACAGATCTGTAAATCCATCCTGATCGGTATCACCGCTGTATATTGCATATCTGACAGGTGAAGTGTCAACCTGTTTCAGATTATTGCCGAACGCATTCTTTTCTGAATCAATGAATCCGTAATTAAATAATCCGCCTTTTGAAAAACTTAAAAGTTCAGAGCTCCATGTCTCAATTGAGTTTCTGTGTTTTAACACTATATAATAATCTCCGTCAACTGCATTATAAAATTTAAATTCACCCTGCAATGAATTCTTATCAATTATATTTGAAGCCGAATCTGTTATCTCAAATGGAGCAGTCGATTGTCTAAGAAATGCTTTTATTGTATCAGAAAGTTGCATGGAATTCGAATCACTATCATAAAAGCCTTCTACTATCATTGAAATGCTGATGGTCCCATAATTATTGCTGTAAAAATATTTTGTAAGGAATGAATTAATATTGCCGGATCCCGAGACGGAAATTGTATCAAAACTTGCACCTGAACTTATATTACCGGAAACAAATACATTACCCATATTATCAGATGAGATCTCATCTCCCCTGTCGCTGCCCGGACCACCGGCAACTTTCCCGGATAAAATATTTCCATTCTGATCATATTTTAAAATAAGCATATCAGAATATCCGTTAGCAGTCGTGACAATGTTATCGCCCCAGTTCATACTGCCCCGGAGTATTCCTGTAAAGAAAACATTGTCATGAATGTCAAAACAAAAGCAGTCATATCTTCCTTTGCGGACATCTCCTGTAATAGTTGCTGTATAAGGAACTTCCCTTACCCACAGAAAATGACCCGATGTATCCAGTTTTGTCAGAAAAAAATCATAAACCCATTGATTGCCCTGCGCCTGTATTGTATCAAATAAAAAACTTCCGGAGAGATCACCTGCAGCAAAAGTATTTCCATTTCTGTCGACAGCCAGATTTATATTCTGAAAAGTAACATCCTGAATGAATTTAGCCCAGACACCGTTTCCCGGAGAATTAATTTTTGCAATAAAAACATTATAAGTAAAAGGTGCCGTTTTCTGAAGTCCACCGAAACTAATATTGCCGCCGCCACAGGAACCGCCCGCAATAATGTTACCTGAATGATCCATATCTATAGTGCTGATCCTCAATGTACTTTGCCCTGTTATTGAAATACTCTGAGTTTCATTTCCTGCATTATCATACTTTTTAATAAAACTCTGTGAAAAACCGGTGATACCCGCCAGCAGAATATTATCTTTTACTTTAATAGTACCGAGATTATAATTTCCGGGAATCTCAGCGTTAATGTTTTTACTCCAGATAAATCCACCGCTCTCATTTAACTTTATAATAAAATAATTTGTGTTTAATCCGCTGCCTGTATTAAATACTGAATTCACAGAATCTATTTTCAGAGTATCCATAAAGATACCTTTAATATATATGTTCCGGTCATTATCTGTCTGAATATCATCTATAAGCAATTTTCCTCGAAAAATTTTATTGAATAAAATTATACCCGAAGAGTTGTATTTCTTTAATGAAAAATCACCAATGAAATTCAATGACCATGAGAGTTTGTAATTTTCTATGGAAGCTAATATTGAATTACCCGAATTATCGGAAGCAGAAGGAAATCCCGCAAAATCAGGATTGAAAAGGATATTGTGAGTCTGACTCCTGACCCACTTAAAATTCTGTGCCTTAATTTCTGAATGGATAAGTGCTGAAATAAATACTGACAGAAATATTACAATGAAGGTTTTCATATAAAAGTCTTCTGATTATTTTTGATTGATCAAATATAAAACTTTATAGTTAAATTCATAAAATCATAATTAAGAAAACTGTAGATTTCTGAATTTAACATTTAATCAGATTAGAAATTATTTGATATGTTTGTTTTCAGAATTTTAAATCAGATCAAATCAGACTTGCATTGATTCATGTAAAAGTTTGTACGATTGTTTTCTGTCTTCAAAATCCGAAGTGATAGTAACTATTGTAAGTTCATGTATGGCATATTTTTTGACCATTTCATTTAACTTGGCAGATACAGTTTCCGGATCTCCTATCACAGCAGACTTTCTTCTGAACTCAATCAGCATCTTTTCTTCAAATGTAAAATTATATTCAGTAGCTGTTTTTTCATTCGGGAACGGAATGTTTTTACTTTTAAGGAATGTTTGTGAAAGCCAGTATTCCGAGCATTTTGCAATTATTTTCGCATCTTGCGTAGTTTCAGCGCAAACACAAAATAATGCAAGATTCAGATATGGTTCTTTAAGTTGCAGAGAAGGTTTGAAATTCTGATAATATGTCTGAAAGCACTGAAGCATGTGTTCATCATTTATAAAACTTCCGAATGTATAAGGCAAACCATTCTGCCCTGCATACATCGCGCTGTCCGGACTCGTTCCGAGTATCCAGACTTCCGGCATTGAGTTACCTTCCGGAACGGCTTTTAATTTACCTGCAGCATTTGTCAGATCAGATCCGGATGAAGCTTTCAGAAAACTTATGAGTTCAGTAGTTTTATCGAATGCATTTTCAGATGATGTGCGGAGAGCTTTAATAATGTTCCCGTCACCTCCCGGAGCTCTTCCTATTCCGAGATCTATCCTTCCGGGATAAAGACTCTGAAGCATGTTAAACTGCTCTGCAATTTTGAAAGGGCTGTAATGACTGATAAGCACACCACCCGAACCGAGTCTTATATTTTTTGTATTTGATGCCAGTGCAGAGATTAGTATTTCAGGACTTGCTGATGCAAAGGATCTTGAATTATGATGCTCGGCTACCCAGTATCTGTGATAACCGAGTTTATCAGTGAACTTTGCTAGTTCAATCGTTTGCTCAATTGCTTCTTTTGGAGTTATTCCTTCAATTACAGGAGACTGGTCAAGTACATTAAGTTTTATCATTAAATATATAAATTTTCGGAACGGAACCTAATATAATTCATGGATATATATTTTTTTAAAATCCTGATTACACAGTTTCCGGTAAATATAACTGACTCAGATCGATATAAATTTTGTAATCTATTATCTTTTCACCTTTGAGTATAAATACATTGAGAAAAGGAACTGTTAGCTCCGAACCGTCATGTCTGGTATAGGAAGATGTTCCCTGATAAATAATGCTGTCAGGATGTTCCCACATTCTGATCTTCTTGTGGCTTATTCCTTTAATTGATTTAAAAAACCCATCCACCATCTGGCGGGTTGCTTCTTTCCCATTAACTGTAGGGGCGTTACCAAAAGTAAAAGTAACATTGTCATCAAGATAGGACACAAATTTATCAGCATCCATACTGTCTATATCATTAAATAATGATTCGATTTTATCTTCCATTGTGTTTTTATTTTTTAAAATTAATACTGCAAAAATAAGAATCCTGATACACATGAAAAAGATATAAATTTTAATAATTTCAAATAAAGTGATAAATTAATTTATAAGTATAACCTTTGAGCTGTGCATTTCTGTATAGAGTAATCAAATACCCTGATTCTGATTTTATAAGTTAAGATAAAATTTTTAATTTCAATTCTCACATTTCTTATTATTTTATGATGAAAATTTATATTAACCAAATAGAAATAATCAAAATGATAAAACTGGCTGATCTGATTAAAGAACTTGAAAGCAATATTCCGGATCATGAACAAATAAACCGGGCTATATCTGTATCCTCCGTTGGCTGGCATATAGAGCATTCACTTCTGGCTATAAATAATATAATTTCAGCATTAAAAAATTCTGAACCCGGTAAATATTCATGGAAATTTAATCCGATACGAACATTGGTTCTGACAATGAAGAATATCCCGAGAGGAAAAGGCAAAGCACCGGAAATAGTAATGCCTGACGATAATATTGATGAAGAAAAACTAAAAAAGCATATACAGGAAACATTGGAAAAAATTAATATAATTGAAAGATTGAATCCAGACAGTCATTTTGAACACCCTTTCTTCGGAATGCTTGATCTGAAACCTTCAGTAAAATTTCTGGAAATTCATACAAACCATCATATTAAAATAATAAAAGACATATTAAAATAAAAAATTTCTGATTTATTTATGAAGTGGAGTAAACTAAAGAAAACAATTGAAGACAAATTTGCAGACTGCTTAAAAGACAGAGTTCATATTTATACTACAAGATATACAACAGGAAGTTATTTTATGGTAAGAAGCTGGATCACTATTGACAAGGAAGAGATAGCAAATTTTTCCACACCTGAAAACAGTAGCAAATACGGCTGGAATACACCTGATATTGATAAAAGAATAGAACCTGAAGAAAGGACAGAAGGTCAGGCAGTTGAGAAAGGAGAATTTTCCGGTTATGATTTTACGGATGCCTGTTTTGAATATCTGAATTTGAATATTGATGCTGCCTTGGAAAGCGAGAATCCGATCATAAGATCTTTTGCAATGCTGGACAGAAGACTTGGTAAACGAAGATTAAAGCTATTAAGAGATCAGGACAGTTCAGATCTGCATCCGCTTGTTTTCAGAATGCTGAATTTTCGTCTGCAATGTGAAAAAATAAACTAAGTATTGAGATTTAGAAATTTTACTAAAATAAAACAGCCCGAAATAAAATCTCCGGGCTGTAAATTTATAAGACATAAAACTCCTACTAACTACTAACTGTTAGGGGATTATCTTCGCAACAAAAGCAGAAGCATTATTCAAAGTTATGATCAGATCTGACAGATCAACAATACTATCTCCGTTTACATCCTGAACAACATATCCTGTTAAAAATACTGATGAACCGTTATTAACAATAACTACATCAGAAAGGTCAATTAATCCGTCCTGATTGACATCACCGCTGAAATCACAGTATCTTCCGGAAACAAGTTTCAGATTATTTCCAAATGCCTGAGAAGCGGAAGTTGTAAAATTATAGTTTAAAGTACCGCCTGAAGTAATATTCTGAGGGAGTCTGCTCCAGGTCTCTAATGAATTTCTGTGTGTTATCTCCAGATAATATAAACCAGATGCAGCATTGCTGAATGAGAATGAAGCTAACCCTGCACTGTTCATAACTGCGGATGCAACTTCAACTTCAGCATAAGGTGAAACTGAATTTCGTAAATGACATTTTACAGTGTCCCCGATCTGTACAGATCCGTTCCAGAAAGCTTCAATTCCAATAGTAAGATTTAATGTTGTAGCTGAAGGCGCTGAATCATATAGCCTGAATAGCGCTCCAAGTACATTTCTGTCACAGGCTGTATATACTGTATCTTTGTTTGGCATTGAGACACTTCCGAGAGTCGAGCTGGCAGTATTTCTCTCAGTCCAGGTCAATCCTCCGTCTTTTGTCTTTGCAGTGTATCCTGAGGTACCCACAACAGTTCCGTTATTAAGATCCGACCAGTCCATTTTGCCAATCCCTGCTGATCCGGAAGGCATAAATGCTGAATCCCAGGTTGCCCCGCCGTTATATGTTTTATAAATTTTCTGACCTCCGCCGACAAATAAAGTAGTACTTGAAAAAGCCTTGATGGTACTGAAAAAAGAACCTGAAGGAAAAGTATTTATTTTATCCCAGTTAGTCCCGCCGTTCGTAGTTTTCCAGACATTAGCGGAATTGACACAATAGCCTGTATTTGCATCACCCATATTGATTTCAATTATGGCACTTGCTCCCGGAGGAGGATTAGTTGACTGAGTCGTCCAGGTCGAACCTCCGTTGGTTGTCCTGGATATTCCGGCATTCCCTGCTATCCAGCCGGTATAAATATTCACAAAATCCACTGAATTTACCTGACTGAAAGGATTAGGGATTGGTAATGAAGTCCAGTTAGCACCGCTGTTAATTGTGATGTAACAGTATCCGGAAGGAGTGAAGAAATTTCCGCCGACTGCATAACCAATTGATGAATTTAGCATATCAAAGTCTCTGAAAGCGTCAGGAGCATTGGTCTGTTGTTTTGTCCAGTTAGTACCGCTGTTTGTAGAATAAAGTATTAACCCTCCACCATTGGTTCCTGCCCAGACATTTCCGGTTCCGGGCAAAGCAAAAATAGAAGTAAATGCAAAATTATTATTACCTACACTATAGTTTTTATTTGACCAGTTAACTCCGTTGTTACTGCTTACATTTATTTTTCCATTAATCCCGGCAACAATCGCATTGCTTCCGTTTATATCAAAAGAATTCAAATAAGATGAACCCGGCTGATTTAAATTAAAAGGATCATTAAAAATTACAGAATCCCACGTTACTCCAAGATCAGATGAATAAAAATAAGAATTAAATGAACCCAGTGCATAAACAGTTGAGCCGATAATTTTCAGACTGCTCAGACCTTGCTGTATATTTGGGAATGCTGCCTGAGACCAGTTTACTCCGCCGTTTGTTGTATATCCGAAATAAGTATTACTGCCTGCAGCAAAACCTGTATTCGCATTCTGAAATTTTATATCATTAATACTTACAGATAAAGTTCCGGGTAAAGTATCAATTTTCCAGGTAGCACCGGCATCAGATGTCCTGACAATTCTTCTTTGATTTGGTCCTCCCTCTGATGCAACACCCAGATAAATATTGTTTTCATCCGATGCAAATACGGTATTATAATTTGCCGATAAAACAGGTAGATTAGGCATTACAGTCCAATTAAATCCTCCATCTGTAGTTTTCATTGCAGACATATTACTCGATCCGCATATATAACCTGTATTTGAATTTATAAAATATATATCCAGAACTCTCACAGTACCTGAAAGTATTCCAAGACTTATACTCGTGAATGAATCACCTCCGTTTGTAGTTCTTCTGATGTAACCACCGTCTCCGTTTACAGACTGACAGGTAACATATCCTGTATTTGCATCAAAGAACCAGCCGGAATAAAGTCGCATTGTTCCGCCTGAATTAAAAGACGGATCTATAATTCCCGCCTGCGAATTTATAATCCATGTATTTCCACCATCCGAGGATTTCATGAATGTACCATTTTCTCCAACAGCATAATAATGTGTTGCATCAATTATTTTTACCCAGTTAAGAGTATTTGACTGCGGCTGTCCATTGATCCAGTACCAGCCATTCATGTTTTGCTGTGAATAAGAAATGTTAACTGCAGAAGATATTAAAAATATCATCATGAAAAAATTAACAATATTTTTCATTTTATATTATTTGTTTTCAAAATTTTTATTAAAATATAAATAAATTTTAATTGTTTCAAAGAAGCGATTCATGAAAATACCCATTATATGGTGTTTTATACTCATACTCAAATTCACGATTTTAAACTAAAAAATTCAGTCCGGATATTAATACCCGGACTGAACTCTTGTTTTGTTGAAATTACATTAAAATAGCTTTCTCTGCCACGCGGATTTTAACTTTCAACTTTTAACTTTCAACTTTCAACTTTCAACTTTTAACTCTAATAACTATGGTGTAATTTTTGTTATGAACATGGATGCATTGTTAAATGTAATGATGAGATCCGACAGATCCACAAGATTATCTCCTGTGACATCCTGAACAACATAGCCTGTCGTAAATACCGATGATGCATTATTGACATCGACAACATCATTCAGATCTACAGAACCTTCCTGAGTCACATCACCGCTGTAATCACAGTACCTGCCTGAAGTCAGTATCATATTATTTCCGTATGCCTGAGAAGCAGATGTAGTAAAGTTATAATTGTATGTTCCACCGTTTAATATAACCTGAGGATTAGCGCTCCATGTCTCAAGCGAATTCCTGTGTGTGATCTCGAGATAATATGATCCTGACGGTGCGGTTGTAAATACAAAAGTACCCGCTCCTGAATTGTTAAGCAAGACTTTCTTAGTCTCAACTACCGTAAACGGTGATGTGGAATTCCTGAGATGGCATACAACCGTATCGCTTACCTGAGTCGAACCGTTCCAGAATCCCTGGATCCCTACCGTTAAGTTTAGTGTAATGGAAGTATTGATGTCATAAAGTCTGAATACAGCGCCGTAAACATTTCTGTCACAGGAAGCATATACTGTATCTTTGGCTGACATCGAAACTCCTGTAAGAGTTGAACTTCCGGGATTTCTTTCAGTCCATGTCAGTCCTCCGTCATTCGTTTTTGCGGAATATCCTGCAGTACCAACTACAGTACCGTTATTGACATCAAACCAGTCCATATTGAATATATTTGGAACAGGTGAAGGTATTAATACCGAATCCCAGGTAGTTCCTCCGTCAAAAGATTTATAGACCCGTTGATTACCACCCAGATAAACCGTATTACCGGGCAAATTCTTTACCGATTTCCAGTAAAGATTCGAAGCGAATACTTTAAATATATTCCAGTTTGTACCGCCGTTTGTAGTTTTATAAAGACTTGATCCGTAAACAAAATACCCCGTATTTGCATTAGCAAAATTACCGTCCGAAATTGTCCCGTCAAGCACAGGAGTAGATGTCTGATTCACCCAGGTCACGCCGCCGTTGGTGGTTTTTGATATAACAGGCGGTGAACCGAATGGATAACCTCCGAAGATCCAGCCTGTGTTCACATCTACAAAATCAAGATTATAGATCGGTGTAGTAGGGGTTGGTATCGGAAGCTGCAGCCATAGAGCACCTCCGTTAGTAGTTTTGAAACAATATCCTACACCTGCTATCAGCAAACCTCCGCAGGCATATCCTGTATTTGCATCAAGCATCTCAATATCTGTGAATGAATAAGGCGCTGATGTCTGCTGTTTCGTCCAGTTGGTTCCGTTATTTGATGAATAAAGGATCAGACCACCGTCCCCTCCTGTCCATACCTTTGGTGTCCCTCGTAATCCAAATATGGAAGGAAAAGTATAATTATTATTTCCTACGGAGTAATTTTTATTTCTCCATGTGCTTCCTCCGTCATTACTTACATTTACTTTTCCGTTTAACCCAACCACAATCTGATCATTACCGTTAATATCAAAAGCATATACAAGGAATGGGGATGGTTGATTCAGATTCGAAGGATCGTTAAAAATAACGGAATCCCAGGAAACTCCCAGATTAGAGGTATAATAATAAGAATAATAAGATCCCAGAGCATAAACAGTCGAACCAATAATTTTCAAATCATAAATTCCCTGCTGCGAATTTGGAAAGATTGCCTGGGTCCAGCTGGCACCTCCATCGGTGGTATAACCGAAATAGGCAGGACCTCCTCCAATAAAACCGGTAGTTGAATTCTGAAATCGGATATCTTCAAAAGTTATAGGAGTAGTTCCGGGTAAAGTCTGATCCGTCCATGTTGCGCCTGCATTTGTAGTTCTGAAAATATGCCTGTTAAGACCTTCAGAATCCAGACCGATGAAAATATTATTTTCATTAATTGCATAAATGGAACTGTAACCACCGGTGCCCGCAGGAAGGTTAGGCAGAAGAGTCCAGTTCAGCCCGGCATTTGTTGTCTTATAAGCTTTAGTGTTGCTGTTTCCGCAAAGGTAACCTGTTGTGGAATTTATAAAATACATATCAGAAACTCTTACGATCCCTGAAGGAGCTCCAAGATTAATGGATGAAAATGTCAAGCCGCCATCAGTAGTTCTTCTTACAAATCCACCGTCACCGGAAGCAGATTGTCCGGCTACAAGACCTGTATTGGCATCAAAAAACCATCCGGTATATAATCTGAAAGTTCCTCCGGATCCGAATAAAGGATCAATGATCCCGGCTCCGGTATTAATAAGCCATGTATCCCCGCCGTCAGAGGATTTCATGAAGGTTCCCTCTTCACCTACTGCAAAATAATTAGAAGCGTCAACTATCTGTGTCCAGTAAAGACTGTTTGCCTGCGGCTTACTGTTGATCCAGTACCAGCCGTTTGTGTTTTGCTGTGAAAAAGAATTTTGAAAAGTGCTTAAAACTAAAAATAGAAGGGTGAAAAATTTTATTAAAAATTTCATTTTTATTAATTTAGATTTAAAAGATTTAAGAAAATTAAATAAAGGTAATTTTTATTTCAAGGAAAGGATTTTAAAAGAATACCCATTATCAAAACTGTTATATTGAGGTTTATTCTTTTTTTAGGCTCTGAATATACTTTTAAAAGTGAATTTATACCCAGTTTGATAATCTTTTGAAATAAATCAAACAGCCCGGAGATAATACCCGGGCTGTTGTTTGTAATAAATTGAATTCTTAATCTTCAGAATTTATATATTCTTAACTTCAACTTTTAACTTTCTCCGCCGCCGCGGATTTTAACTTTTAACTTTTAACTTTTAACTTTCAACTTTTAACTATGGACTAATTTTCGTCACAAACATTGATGCATTATTAAATGTAATAATAAGGTCAGAAAGATCAACAAGATTATCACCCGTGACATCCTGAACTACATATCCGGTTGTGAATACTGAAGAAGCATTATTTACATTGACAACATCATTCAGATCAACTGAACCTTCCTGAGTAACATCACCGCTGTAATCACAATATCTGCCTGAATTAAGCATAGTGTTATTTCCGTATGCCTGTGCTGATGAAGTGGTGAAGTTATAATTTAAAGAACCACCTGTACTTAAAGCCACCGGTGCAGCATTCCATGTTTCAAGAGAATTTCTGTGCGTGATCTTGATATAATAATTTCCCGTAGGGGCAGAGTTGAATATGAATGTTCCCTGACCGTTTGTATTAAGCACTCCGCTGACTGATGCGATCTCATTGTATGGAGAAACTGAATTCATAAGATGAATATCGACTGTGTCACTTACCTGAGTTGTGCCGTTCCAGAATCCCTGAATACCAATTGTCAGATTCAGAGTAATTGAAGTATTTGCATCCACAAGTCTGAATAATGCACCGTAATCATTAAGATTGCATGAAGCATATACTGTATCAGAGCTTACCATTGAGACACCTTTGATAGTAGAAGTACCGGTGTTTCTTAATGTCCATGAATCTCCGCCATCCGTGGTTTTTGCTGTAAAACCTTCAACACCTACGACAGTGCCGTTGTTTTCATCTGTCCAGTCCATGCCTCTTAATTTACCGGAAGGAATGTTCTTCTGAATCCATGTAACACCTCCGTCCGAGGTTTTAAATATTTCATGATCACTTCCGACATAAACTGTATTAGCGGATAGAGTTTTAATTGCATTTCCGAATAGATTGGGAGGTGAAGTTGTAACAAGATTCCAGACAGTTCCACCGTTAGTAGTTTTATACAAATTTGCAGCGCTGATACAATATCCTGTATTTGCATCAAACATATCACCTGTTGGAATGACATTGTTTGAAGCCGGTGTAGTGGACTGGCTAACCCAGGTTACTCCGGCATTGGTTGTTTTTGAAATTATTGCTCCGCCCTGAAACTGACCGCCAAAAACCCATCCGGTATAAATATCAACAAAATCAATATCAAACAAAGGCTGATATGAATTTGGCAATGAAAGTTGTACCCAGTTTGCTCCGCCGTTTATAGTCCTGAATGTTTTACCGCCTTGTCCGTTAAATACATTTCCGCCTGTAAAATAACCAACCTGAGGAGTCACCATTATCAGATCATTAATGATCGTATTCATTGTGGTCTGTTGAATCGTCCAGTTAGCTCCGCTGTTTGTGGAATGTAATACTTTACCGGTAAATTCAGATCCCGCCCATACATCATTTGTTCCTTTCAGAGCAAAGATACACGGATAAGTATCATCATTGTTTCCGACTGAATAATTTTTATTTCTCCAGGTAGATCCTCCGTCATTACTTACATTAACTTTCCCATACAATCCAACAATGATCTGATCCGGACCGTTTATGTCAAAAGAATATACAGCTGAAGTGTAAGGTTGATTCAGATTGGATGGATCAGTGAATTTTACTGAATCCCAGGAAACTCCAAGGTTTGATGTATAATAATAAGACTCATAAGATCCCAGAACATAAACATTGGAACCGATTATTTTTAATGTATATAACTGCCGGGAGCTGATGGGAAAAACAGCCTGTGTCCATGATATTCCTGCATTTGTTGTAAATGCAAAATATGAGTTTCCTGCTGCTACATATCCGGTATTACTATCTTTAAAAAGTATATCGTTTACAGTGAATCCTGTTGTTCCGGGAAGAATATCCGTATTCCATGTTAATCCGCCATTAGTGGTTTTGAGGATTTTTCCACTGATCCCGTTATAATCAGTGCCAATGAAAATATTATTCTCATCTGTAGCATATATACTTTTAAAACTATTTGGTTCAATAGGAAGATTTTGAACATTAATCCAGTTCAATCCTCCATTAGTTGTTTTCATTAACCTGAGGTTCTGATTTCCGCAAATATAACCCGTGCTGGCATTCAGAAAAAAAATATCTCTTATACTTGCTGCACCCGATCCATTATTCAAAGGAATCCTTGTAAAGGTCTGTCCTCCGTTTGTAGTTCTTTGTATATACGAATTTCCTGTTGTATCTGAATTACTTCCGCCAACGAATCCTGTATTAGCATCAAAGAACCATGCCGTAACAAGATCAAGAGTACCGCCGGATCCGAAAAAAGGCTCAGAGTTACCTGCCTGCGTATTAATGATCCATGTATCACCGGCATCTGTTGATTTCATAAATGTTCCTTTTCTTCCTATCGCATAATAATGAGTTGCATCAATGATCTTTGTCCATCTTAACTCATTGCCCTGAGGCTGACTGTTAATCCAGTACCAGCCGTTAGTATTTTGCTGGGAATAAACCTCTCCGGATCCAAAGTAAATTGAGATAAGAATGACGGTTATCTTTATAAAACTTTTCATAAGCTTTTTTTCTTTTAATTTTAAAAAATTCCCTGTAATATTTTTTCTTAAGCAAGATTTATTGTAAAAAAACCTTAACCGTATGAGCAGTTAAGGTTTGAAAGGTTATACCTTTTTCAAAATTAAAAGGTCATTTCCCGGCAAGATTGAAAAATCTTACCGGGTAAAATAAATGACCCCACCCAAAAACAATCTTAATTGTTTAAAATTTATGGGGTTACTTTTGTTACAAACATTGATGCATTATTAAATGTAATAATAAGGTCAGAAAGGTCAACAAGATTATCACCCGTGACATCCTGAACAACGTAACCTGTAGTAAATACTGATGATGCATTGTTAACATTTACAACATCATTCAAGTCAACTGAACCTTCCTGTGTAACATCACCGCTGTAATCACAATATCTTCCTGATGTAAGTATAGTATTATTTCCGTATGCCTGTGATGCTGCGGTTGTGAAATTATAATTTAAAGAACCTCCTGTACTTAAAGCCACCGGTGAAGCATTCCATGTTTCAAGAGAATTTCTGTGCGTGATCTTGATATAATAACTCCCCGATGGGGCAGAGTTGAATATGAATGTTCCCTGACCGTTTGTATTTAGCACTCCGCTTACTGAAGCGATCTCATTGTATGGAGAAACTGAATTCATAAGATGAATATCGACTGTATCACTTACCTGAGTTGTACCGTTCCAGAATCCCTGAATACCAATTGTCAGATTCAGTGTAATAGAAGTGTTTGCATCCACAAGTCTGAATAATGCACCGTAATCATTAAGATTGCAAGAAGCATATACTGTATCAGAGCTTACCATTGAGACACCTTTAATAGTGGAAGTTCCGGTATTTCTGAAAGTCCATGAATCTCCTCCGTTTGTAGTTCGTCCGGTAAAGCCTTCGACTCCAACAATAGTTCCGTTATTCAGGTCTGTCCAGTCCATACCTCTCAGCGTGCCCATTGAAAAGGCTTTCTCTGACCAGGTAACTCCTCCGTCAGTAGTTTTAAACAAAGAATTATCACTGCCAATATAAACTATGTTTGCTGAAAAGGTTTTAACAACATTGGCAAAAAGATTTCCGGGAGTGTTATTTACGATTATCCAGTTTGTTCCGCCGTTAGTAGTCTTATACACATTTCCTCCGCTTGCGCAATATCCGTTATTTGCATCAGACATATCTCCGGTGGAAATAGTATTATTTGAAATCGGTAAAGATGTCTGGCTTGTCCATGTTACACCTGCATTTGTTGTTTTGGATATTACTGATCCTCCGAGATACTGACCTCCAAAAACCCATCCGGTATAAATATCAACAAAATCTATATCATATAAAGGCTGATTCGAATTTGGAATAGTAAGCTGAACCCAGTTTGCTCCGCCGTCAATTGTTCTGTAAACCTTTCCGCCCTGTCCGTTAAAAGGATTTCCGGCTGCAAAATATCCGACAGATGTGTTTAGCATAACCAGATCATTAATGATCGTATTAACATTGGTCTGCTGGATAGTCCAGTTAGCTCCGCTATTGGTGGAATGTAAAACTTTACTCGTAAATTCGGATCCTGCCCATACTTCATTTGTTCCTTTTAAAGCAAAGATACAAGGGAAGGTATCTTCATTATCACCTACAGAATAATTTTTATTCCTCCAGGTAGCTCCTCCGTCATAGCTGACATTTACTATTCCGTTAATTCCAACTACTATCTGATTATCCCCAACTATATCAAAATCATAAACTAAAAAAGTAAAAGGTTGATTTAAGTTAGAAGGGTCATGAAATTTTACAGAATCCCAGGAAACTCCCAGGTTGGATGTATAATAGTAAGACTCATAAGATCCCAGAACATAGACATTAGAACCGATAATTTTCATATCAAATAATTCCTGTTGATTATTGGGAAAGACAGATTGAGTCCAGCTGACTCCGGAATTTGTTGTGAAAGCAAAATATGTCGGTCCGGCTGCAACAAATCCTGTGTTTGCATCTTTAAACTTAATATCATTTATATTCAGACCTGTTGTACCGGGAAGATTATCGACATTCCAGGTTGCAGCGCCGTTTGTAGTCCTTAATATAATGCCATTATTAGCATAAAATTCTGTTCCGAGCATAATATTATTCTCATCTTTAACATAAATACTGATATAATTGTATGGATCAACCGGAAGGTTTGGTACTAATGACCAGTTAAATCCTCCGTTGGTAGTTTTCAAAAGTCTTACATTTTCATTACCGCAGAGGTATCCTGTATTTGCATTGAGAAAATAAAACGCATTTACTCTGGCGAATCCTGATCCATTGTTTAATGAAATTCTTGTAAATGTCTCACCTCCGTCAGTCGTTCTTTTGATATATGAAATACCGGAATCATTTGCGTTTTTTCCGCCGACAAATCCTGTATTAGCATCAAAGAACCAGGCAGTGATGAGATCAAGAGTTCCTCCGGAGTTAAAGAATGGTTCCGGATTTCCTGCCTGAGAATTAATCTTCCAGGTATCTCCGCCATCGGATGATTTCATGAATGTTCCCTTATCTCCTATTGCATAATAATGAGTAGCATCAATGATCTGAACCCAGCTCAGGGTATTTCCCTGAGGCTGATTATTTATCCAGTACCAGCCATTTGCATTCTGCTGTGAGTAAGAATTTTGAAAAAATAAAGCTGTAAAAATTATGAGTGTAATAAGTTTTAATTTCATTCTTTTTTGATTAATTAAAAAATTATTTCATTAATTTAATAATCATCACAAAAAAAAACAAAGAAAGTTTTTTAAAAAATACCCCATGAAATTAAAAAAAAATAACAAATTTTACATAATTTCAAACATTATTATCCCAAATCAAAATAAATTATACCCATATTTTACCGGGAATTTCCGGACTTATTTTTAATAATTTTACTTTTTAATAAAAAATCCCGGAGGAATATTATATACTCCGCCGGGATCCGTTAATGTTTTAAATCGGGAATATTACAAATTATCCGGATCAAATAATTTACATAATTAATGATTCAATTTTTTAAAATCAAATAGTAATTGAATATAATGTCGGGTCGTTTTCATTAAAAACTTTTAATCAGGGAGTAACTTTTGAAACAAACACCGAAGCATTATTCAACCCGATAATCAGATCGGATAGATCCACTAAATTATCTCCATTAACATCCTGAACAACATAACCTGTTGTAAAAACCGATGAAGCATTGTTTATCAGCACTACGTCCGTAAGATCTACCAATCCGTTCTGATTGACATCTCCACTGTAATCACAATATCTTCCGGATTTTAAAGTCATGTTATTGCCGTATGCCTGTGATGATGATATTGTAAAATCATAATCAAGCGATACTCCGCCTCTTGTAAGGCTGACCGGATTTGCACTCCATGTCTCAAGTGAATTCCTCTGTCCTGTTTGTAAGTAATAGATTCCTGATGATGCATTTGTAAAAACAAAAGTAGCAAATCCCCATTGATCAAGATATGCCTTCGAAGAATCAATTATTGAATAAGGTGAAGATGAACTTCTCAGATAGCATCTTGCAGTATCAGATACCTGAACATTTCCGTTCCAGAATCCTTCTATACCGATGGTCAGATTCAATGTGATGGTCGGCACATTGTCATATAATCTGAAAAGCGCATTATAAACATTCCTGTCACATGCTGCGAAGACTGTGTCTTTACTTGTCATGAAAGCACCTCTGATCGTCGAACTTCCGGTATTTCTTACATTCCATGTAACACCGCCGTCTGAAGTCTTTGCAGTATATCCCAGTGTACCGGTAACAATACCGTTGTATTGATCTGACCAGTCCATAGAAAACAAATTAACAACAGGATTTGATAAAGGTAAAAAACTCCAGGTATTTCCTCCATCCAAGGTCTTGTATATACCGTGAACATCTCCAATAATAATATTATAAGGAGAGAACATTTTCACCTGTCTGAAATCTCCATCTACATTCGGCGAATTAACGGAATTCCACATAGTACCGCCATTGGTTGTTTTTAATATTGTTCCTGAAGATACGCACACTCCGGTATTAGCATCTACAAATTCTGCATCTGAGATCATTCGGTTATATCCAATGTCATTAGGCTGTAAAGTCCAGGTACTGCCGCCGTTAGTTGTCTTTGCAATTGTTATCTGAGGAGCGAATCCTCCAAAACCTCCAAATATCCATCCGGTATTTACATCTAGAAATTTTACTGTTGTGAACTGATGATTTGTCGGAAAAGACGACATTGAAAACCAGCTTGCTCCACCGTTTGTGGTCTTTAATGTTGCTGTGCCTCCGTTTGTCTGATTTCCTCCAACACAGTAACCGGTCGATGAATTAACCATTTGAATGGATCTTAATTGTGTACCTGAAGGATTGGAGAGCTGCTGAACCCAGTTGGTTCCTCCGTTGGATGAATAAAATATACCCAGAGCTGATCCGCTTGCCCATACATTTCCGTTACCTTTCTCAGCAAATACATCATAATAAGTAAATTGATTTTTTCCTACGGAATAATTCTTGTTCCTCCATGATGCGCCTCCGTCATTGCTTATATCTATTTTTCCATGGCTTCCAACCACTGCCATATTCAGTCCGTTAATATCCATACCGTACATTATAAAAGGATCTCCCTGATTTACATTGCTTGCATCATAATGATTTAACGATCCCCAGGTCACACCAAGATTAGTGGTATAATACATCGTCGTATAAGAACCAATGGCAACTGCCGTATTTCCTACAGCTTTTAATTTATACTGACCCATCTGATTACTTGGAAAAATTGCCTGGGTCCAGTTGGAGCCACCGTTTGTTGTATAAGCGAAATAGGAAGGATTACAACCGACATAACCGGTATTTGCATCTTTAAACTCGATATCCACAACTGACATATTTGGCATTGAACCCGGCAAAGTATCGACTTTCCAGGTCGAACCGGCATTGGTCGTTCTTACAATTATTCTATCATAATCTGCCCCAAGAATAATATTATTTTCATCCGTAGCATTTACACAATTGTAATCAAAGCTTGCTACAGGAAGATTGGGAAGGATAGTCCAGTTTGTTCCTCCGTTAGTGGTCTTCATAGCTTTTACATTGTTGTTTCCGCAGATGTATCCGGTACTGGAATTAATAAAATATATATCTTTAACAGTAATTCCTCCGCTGCCTGCATTAAGATTTATGGCAGTAAAAGTATTGCCTGCATCAGTAGTCTTTCTTAATTTTCCGCCGTCACCTGAATTTGATTGAACTGCAAGTATTCCTGTATTTACGTCGAAGAACCAGCCTGAGTATATTCTGTTTGTGCCTCCGGATTCGAAAATATCCTCTGTTACACCTGCCTGTGAATTTATTATCCAACTGTCACCACCGTCAGATGACTTCATGAAAGTTCCGCCTTCGCCTACTGCATAAATATGTGTGGCATCAATGATCTTGACCCAGTTAAGAGTATTGGTCTGCGGCTTACCGTTCATCCAGTACCAGCCGTTTATATTCTGCTGTGCATCTGAATTGTTTAAGCAAAAAAAAGTTAATACGAGTAGTATCAAAAGTTTTAAATTGTGTTTCATTTTAATTTTAAGGGTTTATTTTTTTAAAAATAAATTTACCCGATTTTATTAAAAATTACAAAGAAATGAATTTTCAACCATACCCTTTTCCAAAAAAAAAAAATTTGTTTTCTTCCAAAAAAACGACTAAAATTAAAACTTTTTATAATATTTCATACCCTTTTTAAAATTGAATAATTACTCTGTTTTCATATTTTTTATAAAAAAAATCCCGGTATGAAAAAATATCATACCGGGAAAATAAAATTCTTAATTTAAAAATTCTTATGGAGTTAATTTAGAAACAAAAACAGAGGCGTTGTTCAGCGTAACTATCAGATCAGAAAGATCAACCAAATTATCACCATTCACATCCTGAACTACATATCCGGTCGTAAATACTGAAGCTGCATTATTAATTATTACAACATCCGTAAGATCAACAAGACCGTCCTGATTTACATCACCGCTGTAATCACAGTATCTTCCTGATTTTAAAATCATGTTATTTCCGAATGCCTGTGATGCTGCTGTTGTAAAGTTATATGAGACTGAACCTCCGGCTGTTATAGCTATCGGTGATCCGCTCCAGGTTTCAAGTGAGTTTCTGTGAGTGATCTCAAGATAATATGATCCCGAGGGTGCTGAATTAAAAGTAAAGACTGCATTTCCTGAAGAATTCAAAACTGCTTTTGATACTTCTACTACATTATATGGAGAAACTGAATTCCTGAGATGGCATGTCACTGTATCTGTGATCTGTGCAGAGCCGTTCCAGAATCCCTGAATGCCGATAGTAAGATTAAGATTAGTTGAAGTACTTACGTCATATAGCCTGAAAATTGCTCCCCATACGTTTCTGTCGCAGACAGTATAGACTGTATCCTTATTAGCCATCGAAACGCCGGGAACTGTAGATGTTCCGGTATTTCTTTCAGTCCAGGTTAATCCGCCATCACGTGTTTTAGCTGTATATCCCTGAACCCCAACTACTGTTCCGTTGTAAAGATCAATCCAGTCCATATTAAATATTACATCCTGAGTAGCAGGAACGGATACTGAATCCCAGTTCAAACCTCCGTTAGAGGATTTGAATATTTTCCTGCCGCCTGAAACGAATATTGTGTTATTCGGGAAAGTTTGAATTTCTGTATAATTTTGTCCCACAGGTCTGGTAGTCATGAGGGTCCAGTTTGTACCGCCGTTTGTTGATTTCCATAAATTAGTTCCGCTGTAGCAGTATCCTGTATTTGCATCGGTAAATTCACCGTTTGATATAACATTAGTGAATCCGGGAATTCCCTGATCAAACCAGCTTGCACCTCCATTGGTTGTCTTAGCAATAACTCCCGGAGAACCAAAAGGATAACCTCCGAAAATCCAGCCGGTATTAGCATTAATAAAATTCACACCATAAATTGGCGTAGTAGGAGTTGTTATTGGCAGATTGGTCCAGGTTACACCGCCATTAGTGGTTTTAACACAATATCCCACACCTGCTGAAAGATTTCCGCCCGCTGCGTATCCTGTTTGTGAATTTACCATTTCTAATTCATAGTATGCAAATGAATTTGATGTTTGTGTAAGAGTCCAGTTAGTTCCATTATTTGTTGATCTGACTATTCGTCCTCCCCCGCCGCCTGCCCATACATTATTTGTTCCGGGCTGAGCATATACTGAATAAAATGTAATATCATTATTTCCGACTGAATAGTTTTTATTTCTCCATGTACTGCCTCCGTCATAACTGACATTCACCTTACCGTTCATACCCACTACTATCTCATTATTTGAGTTTATATCAAATGCATAAACAAACCACAGATATGGCTGATTTAAATTTGAAGGGTCATTGAAATATACAGAATCCCATGTTACGCCCAGATCCGATGAAGTAAAATAAGATGTGAATGAAGCTCCCAGAGCATAAACTTTAGCTCCTTTAAATCTCAGATCATATAAACCATTTTGTTTATTTGGGAATACTGCTTCAGTCCAGTTTGCACCGCCGTCTGTAGTTGATGCAAAGTAATTGGGATTTGTTGCTACTGAGTTGCCGCAGATGAATCCTGTATTGGCATTCTGAAATATTATATCTTTAAAACTTACTATTACTGAACCGGGTAATGTCTGCTCTATCCAGGTTGCACCGCCATTTGTAGTTCTTAATATATTCCTGTATAATCCACTGGATTCTGTTCCGATAATAATATTGTTTTCATTTATAGCATATATACAATTAAAATTATAAGCTGTGACAGGTAAGTTTGACATAGCGGTCCAGTTCAAACCTGCATTGGTAGTTTTAAATACTTTAACATTGCTGGAACCGCACAAGAAACCGGTAGTTGAGTTTATAAAGTGTATATCATTTATTCTTGGAGAACCTGTACTTGCTCCAAGATCAATTGAAGAAAATGTCTCTCCTCCGTTAGTTGTTCTTCTTATCTTAATATTTTCATTATAAGCAGATTGTCCAGCAACTATACCAGTATTTGCATCAAAAAACCATGCGGTGTTTAATCTGTAAGAAGCTCCTGCTCCGAATGAATTATCCGGTACTCCCGCCTGTGAATTTATTTTCCACGTATCTCCTCCATCCGAAGATTTCATGAATGTACCATTTTCACCGACAGCGTAATAATGAGTCGGATCAATTATTTTGACCCAGTTGAGATTATTTGCCTGCGCCTGTCCGTTTACCCAGAACCAGCCATTTGTATTTTGCTGAGCATGTGATAAACAGGTAAATGTCAGTATCATTAAGATCAATAAGTAAAGCTTTGTGTTCAGTTTCATTTTTTATTATTTTTAATTTTTAAAAATTTTTTAAAGAATATGTATATACAAAGGAAATATCACACTGCATTTTATTTCTATAAATTTAAAAATGATTAACTGAAAATATTTTAATGTCATGAATTCTGAAATTTTCCCGGTGCCTTATTCTTCACACCGGGAAAACTCAATTTTTAAAAAATCAATATTCTATCAATATTCTAAGGAATAACTTTTGCAACAAACATTGATGAATTATTCAATGTTATTATAAGATCTGACAAATCAACTAAATTATCACCATTTACATCCTGTACTACATAACCTGTAGTAAATACAGAAGCTGAATTATTAACAATTACAACATCAGTAAGATCCACGATCCCGTTCTGATTAACATCTCCGCTGTAATCACAGTATTTTCCATCTTTTAAAATCAGATTATTACCATATGCCTGAGAAGCTGAAGTTGTAAAGTTATATGCAAAAGAACCACCGGTTGTCAAAGCTACTGGAGATGCACTCCATGTTTCAAGTGAATTTCTATGAGTGATCTCAAGGTAATATGAACCTGAAGGGGCTGAATTAAAAGTAAACACTCCATTACCTGAAGTATTCAATACCGCAGTAGAAACTTCAATTTCATTATAAGGCGAGACTGAATTTCTGAGATGACATTTCACAGTATCACTTATCTGTGTTGAACCGTTCCAGAAACCCTGAATACCAACTGTAAGATTCAGTGAAATAGAAGTATTAGGCTGATCATATAATCTGAAAATTGCACCGTACACGTTTATTGCACAGGAAGTATACACAGTATCTTTATTGGTCATTGATACTTTCCAAAGCGAAGATGTTCCTGTATTTCTTTCCGTCCAGGTAACTCCGCCGTCGTGTGTTTTCGCGGTATAACCCTGAACTCCAACCACTGTGCCGTTTGACAGATCTGACCAGTCCATATTCATAATTACATTCTCAGTCGCCGGAACGAATACTGAATCCCAGGTCAGACCACTGTTAAATGATTTAAATATTCCCCGTCCGGTTGATAGAAATAAAGTACTGTTAGAGAAAACCTTCAAACTTGAAAACTGATATCCGGCCGGTCTGGTTGATAACAGATTCCAGTTAGTTCCGCCATTAGTTGATTTCCAAACATTCGAACCGCTATAGCAGAAACCTGTATTGGCATCCGCAAACTGACCGTTGGATATTACATTGTTAAATCCGGGAATTCCCTTGTCAGTCCATGTAGATCCGCCATTAGTTGTCTTTGAGATCACACCCGGAGCTCCAAAAGGATAACCTCCGAAAATCCATCCGGTATTTTCATTGATAAAATCAACTCCATATATTGGAGTATTTGGAGTCAGAATACTAAGATTTGACCAGTTTACTCCACCGTTTGTTGTTTTTACACAATATCCAACTCCGGCATTAAGATTACCTCCGACTGCATAACCGGTTTGTGAATTAAGCATTTCAATCTGATAATATGCATAAGAGTTGGTTGTCTGAGTAAGAGACCAGTTGTTTCCACCATTAGTGGATCTTACTATACGACCGCCACCACCTCCTGACCATACATTATTTGTTCCGGGCTGAGCAAACACTGAAAAAAAATTAACTTCATCCATTCCAACGGTATAGTTTTTATTTCTCCATGTACTTCCTCCGTCATAGCTTA
>JAGQWH010000429.1 GCA_020437545.1 Ignavibacteriota bacterium | reverse complement strand
ATCACAAGGTCTTTGTTGTTTTTTAATCTTGCTTCCATTGAAGCGCTTTTATTGGTACTCATGATATTTAAAGTTTTATGGTTTCACAGGTCTTTCGCTTTATGTTTCCTTACTAAAGTCTTTTAAGAAACTTACGTTTATTAAGAACCTGCACTAAATTCGTTTTTTATAAATTTGGAATTCATCTTACAAACTATCATTGAACATTGTACATTGTACATTGTACATTGTACATTGATAATTGAATTATGGAGGTGTACCTGAGTAGCGCTCGATCACTCCCTCAAACACATTCGCATTCTCCGCTCGGATTATAAAATAAACCGGATTTGAGTTACTGGGATCGAAAAGTATGATTGGTATGGAATATCCCGAAACCCGTCTGTCATTGACAGCTCTCAGGACAATGAAACTTATTATAGAAGACGTATTGCATATAAAGAAAAGCATTCCGTTTGCATAATGCAGATAATTATCAGCGCCGGTTATGAAGTCTTTCATTTCC
>JAGQWH010000428.1 GCA_020437545.1 Ignavibacteriota bacterium | reverse complement strand
ACTTTTATTTTAATAATAACATTTTTTTTACCAACTTATGATTATTCGTCTTCAACATATATAAATATATTCCTGAACTCATTTTATTCCCATTAAATTTTAATTTATGAGAACCTTTTGTTAAATATCCATCAAAAAGAATTTCAATCTTTTCTCCAATTGAATTATATATTGAAACTTCGACATAAGTATTCTCAGGTAAAATAAATTTAATTTCCGTGCTTGGATTAAATGGATTTGGATAATTTTGGAATAAGAAATAGTTGTTCAATAATTCAGATTTCTGGGACACAGAAGTAATTGTCCCTATAGTATCACCGTTTATTATTGCCGCATATAGATTAGTTGATTTACCTAGGCCCTTAGTAACTTTTACTGCCCAAACATCAATCCATGCACTCCAGAGAGTATCGATTGAATTATTCGAAGAATCAATTGAAGCCCAATCATATATTTTCGAAAATGTGTTTCTATTGAGATAATAATTAAATTCATAATCTGTTTTTACAATTCCCC
>JAGQWH010000427.1 GCA_020437545.1 Ignavibacteriota bacterium | reverse complement strand
TATCATATCTATAAATACGATCTAACACAAAAAAAATATTTTTGTACTTTCAATAAAAAATGAAAAAAAAGAGATTTTGTCTAAGTTTGAATTCATGAATTCATACTTTTACCTACTCCAGAGCCCTTTCAGGCCATTGAAATGGGCCGGTTTGACTAGTTTGTTTAACTTCCAAACTACTACTGTGTATTCAACTTTTAAGGGAAGGCGATCCGACTGAGGCGGGACAAGTTCGAAGGTCAATTGTTCAATGTTCAATGTTCAATGTTCAATGTTCAATGTTCGACGGGCCTCGGCAACCCACTGGCGGACAACACTGTCCAACCGTAGGTAGCCTATGGGAAATTTAAATGCCAGGCAATCAATTATTTTTGTGCATTCCTGACCAGGAATGCCGCTACGGCGCTGAAGACGATGTTGGGCAGCCATATTCCTGCCAGGATAGGGATGGCCTGGCCAGTGGCAAAAACAATGGCAAACCGGGAGAAGAAAATGTAGAGCGCCCCGATGCCGATA
>JAGQWH010000426.1 GCA_020437545.1 Ignavibacteriota bacterium | reverse complement strand
AACTAATTAATATATTTGAATTATAAACTTTTGTTAATTCTTCAATTCTTGATCCTGTATTTACTGAATCAGCAATTACAGTTCCTTCAAATCTTTCATTTTCTCCAATTATCCCCAGAATCATATCACCTTTGTGAATTCCTATTCCCGCTTTTATAGGTGTAAGTCCTAAAGATTGTCTTTGAATGTTTATTTTTGAAATGGTAGTTTGCATTTCAATAGCAGTTACGAGTGCTTTATCAACACTATTTTCAAACAAAGCCATGATAGCATCACCAATAAATTTATCTATAAAACCTCCATTCTTTCTAATGATCGGCCCCATCTTGCCGAGATAATCGTTTAAGAATTCAAAACATTCTTTAGGTGTCATCTTTTCTGACATGGATGTAAATGATCTTATATCACTGAATAAAATACACATTTCTTTATGTGTAAAGTCTCCAAGCTTTAATTCAGAAACATCTTGTTTTTCTATAATTCTGATGAATTCATTCGGGACAAATTTTTTGAAACTTGTATTAATGTT
>JAGQWH010000425.1 GCA_020437545.1 Ignavibacteriota bacterium | reverse complement strand
TGTCATCCCCACCCGCCTGCCTTGAACACTTTTTCAACATGTGATAATTTGATCAGCAGGCGAGAGCGGGGATCCCGGAATAGAAAGAAAAGAGTCTATACCACCCAACATTGTCATCCCCGCCCGCCTGCCTTGAACACTTTCTACTTATGTGATAATTTAATCAGCAGGCGAGAGCGGGGATCCCGGAATCGAAAAGTCAGATTTAGCTAAATTATAATAGAGAAGATCATGAAAACCTACTTTGTTTATATTATGACGAATAAAAAAAACGGTGTGCTTTATACAGGAGTTAATAATAACTTACTACGGAGAGTTGCCGAACATAAAAAGAAAATAGTTAAAGGATTTACAGAAAAATATAATTTAGACAAGTTAGTCTGGTATGAACAAACAAACGATATCCGGGTAGCAATTCAAAAAGAAAAACAAATTAAAAGGTGGATAAGGAAATGGAAGATTGAATTGATTGAAGAAAAAAACCCTGAATGGAAAGATCTGTATTATGAGATAGGAGGAACTGATGAAATG
>JAGQWH010000424.1 GCA_020437545.1 Ignavibacteriota bacterium | reverse complement strand
GGCAATGCTTTCATTCTTCGCGGTCGCAGTGAGCCTTGGTGTGCTTATGAGACTGGAGATGCTGACGCCCGGCGAAACTATAATGAAAGCTCAGACCTACAATTCTATATTTACGCTTCACGGTGTAATAATGATATTTCTGTTCATCATTCCGGGAATCCCGGCGGTTTTCGGTAACTTTATTATGCCGATACAGATAGGCGCTCCCGACGTAGCTTTTCCAAGACTGAACTTAATGTCATGGTATCTATATATTATCGGCGGTGCTATCGCTATAACCTCATTATTTACCGGAGGCGGAATAATGGATACGGGCTGGACTTTTTATGTGCCTTATAGTGTAAGAACGACGACTAACATTTCGCTATCGGTATTCGCGGCATTTGTCCTCGGGTTTTCTTCGATTTTGACAGGACTTAACTTCGTTACCACGGTGCACAGGATGCGCGCAAAGGGAATGACATTTTTCAGGATGCCTTTATTTGTGTGGGGACTTTATTCGACCGCATGGATACAGGTTCTCGCAACACC
>JAGQWH010000423.1 GCA_020437545.1 Ignavibacteriota bacterium | reverse complement strand
ACGGGTCTTTGTTAGTACTTTTAAAACAAATAATTTATAAACTTAAACCAAAAAAAATGAAAACAAGAATCTTTAATACCGCAGTACTGCTTTTCATAGCAGCAGTTTTATTGTCATTTGAGATACCGAAAGGATGGTATGCAGATGGAAATAATAAAGAAAATTATGAAGTTGAAATTGCAAAAGGAGAAGGAATGGACGGTAGTAACGCAGCAACCATTAAATGTAAAGGAGAAGCATATGATCAATTCGGATCACTTGTGCAGGAGAGCAGTCCGGAGAAATATCTGGGGAAGCAGGTTAAGATGACCGCATATGTCAGATCCGAAGATGTTAAAAACTGGGCAGGTCTCTGGCTGAGAGTTGACGGGGCGGGAAAAGATGAAATGCTTTCGTTTGATAATATGCAAAACAGGGGAATAACCGGAACGACTGAATGGAAAAAATATGAGATTATACTGCCTGTTCCGGAAAGTGCATCTAGACTTGCTTACGGTGCGCTGTTAGACGGAACAGGTCAGATCTGGTTTGA
>JAGQWH010000422.1 GCA_020437545.1 Ignavibacteriota bacterium | reverse complement strand
TTGCCCTCTATTACCCTGAATTAAACTTGGGACTCTCGTACACTACTTTTGGTCGCCTAAGACCTTTGCATACTAATGCTGCAATTTTTGCTTTTATTGGTAATGCAATTTTTACAGGTGTATATTATTCTCTTCAGCGTATTTCAAAAGCAAGAATGTTTAACGACACTCTAAGCAAAATTAACTTTTGGGGATGGCAATTAATTATTGTTCTTGCCGCCGTTACTTTAGTTTCTGGCATCACAACTTCAAAAGAATATGCTGAATTGGAATGGCCAATTGATATTTTAATTGCAGTTGTATGGGTTGTTTTTGGTGTAAATATGATTGGAACTCTGATGAAAAGAAGAGAAAAACATATTTATGTTGCTGCATGGTTTTACATTGCAACTTTTGTAACCGTTGCTGTTTTACATATTGGCAATTCAATTGAATTACCAGTTTCTTTAACAAAAAGTTATCCCGTTTATGCCGGAATTCAAGATGCACTTGTTCAATGGTGGTACGGACATAATGCTGTTGCATTCTTCTTAACAACTC
>JAGQWH010000421.1 GCA_020437545.1 Ignavibacteriota bacterium | reverse complement strand
AATTGTCGGTACTGGAGGAAATGAAGACCATCGCCCGGTACCAATCGTACGTGCCTTTCGAGACCCTACTGCGCTGGGCCACGCTCAACGGAGCCGAAGCCCTGGGCTACGAAGCCGAAATCGGAAGCCTCGAAACGGGCAAGACGCCGGGACTGAACCTGCTGAACCTGAAGCCCGACTGGAAGCTGGAGGCAACGACGGAAGTGAGGAGGGTTGGTTGATTGGTTGATTGGTTTATTGGTTAATTGGTTAATTGGGGTATTGGAGCCCAATTAACCAATAACCTAATAAACCAATCAACCCTGCACAGCGACCATGATTTTCCACCAAAAAGCGTATTTTTCCGCATGAGCCTGTTTGACCGACTTTTCCGTTCCGGCCCGGAGAACAACCCGCATCCTCCCGTCAAGTTCGGACGCTATTCCGATACCTACAAGACCCAGGAGCAGTACGACGCCTGGGACGAGGCCCTGCAAGCCTTTGAGAACGAGGAGTACCTCGATTCCTATCGCGCCTTTTTCCGCTACCTGCGCGACCACG
>JAGQWH010000420.1 GCA_020437545.1 Ignavibacteriota bacterium | reverse complement strand
GACCGGGACAGAAAGCCTGTCCCGGCTGAGCAATTTCTGATTAAAATTATTTGATAAGAACCATTCTCTTAGTTTCTACAAACTCCCCGGCTTTTATCCTGTAGAAGTATATCCCGCTCGGTACTGAAGAAGCATCGAATACATAATTGTATCTTCCTGCCTGCAGAGATGAATTAACAAGTACCGCTACCGACTGTCCGAGTGTATTGTAAACCGTTAGATTTACATCTGACCTTTCGGGAAGATCAAAGCTAATGCTTGTAGAAGGATTGAACGGGTTAGGATAATTCTGCATTAAGCCAAACCTGTCCGGAATTATCGAGGTGTTTACATTTAGTCCGGTTACGATCGAGGTCTGGAAGTTCCAAACCGGTGAATAGGGTCCTTCACCTGCTTCATTCTTAGCTCTTACTCTCCAGTAATACCAGGTAGAGTGTGAGAGAAGACCCGCAGGAATAGTAAAATTAGAAGCGAGAAGCCCCGCCGAATCGAGTTCAGGTGACGCAAATGAGCTATCGCTGGAGATCTCTATTCTGAATGACTCCGCTGAAG
>JAGQWH010000041.1 GCA_020437545.1 Ignavibacteriota bacterium | reverse complement strand
GTTGAGTGTGTTGAGTGTGTTGAGTGTGTTGAGTGTGTGGAGTGTGTAGAGTGTGTAGAGTGTGTAGAGTGTGTGGAGTGTGTGGAGTGTGTGGAGTGTGTGGAGTGTGTGGAGTGTGTAAAGTGCGTAGTCCGTGGCGGCGGAGTTTTCGTCTCGGTTTCTCCGCAGAGTCACTTCGCTTTAAAAATTATAAAAATAGAGTATAGTTTATGCGAAGGACTCTGTGCGATGAGGGTGCTTAATTTCAGAGATCTCTAATTGTTAATAACTGCGCCCAGTATCGAATTAAAAAAAGACTTATGTAAAAGTTATTATTTTTTTAATTTGATGATTCTTCTACTTGTAACAATAAAATTGACTTTTCGTCAGTATTTGTATTCTAAAACTAAACATGCAAAGAATTCTACTTTTTAAAATTCTGATTCTGCTTATTATTCCTTTTCTGAATATTTTTTCACAGGAAAAAACTGATTCAGCGAAAACGGATTTTACTTACAGGGATACAACATCTTTCTCTGTAAAAGATACTGTATTGGTTTTGGCAAAGGATACCACTTTAGTTTCAGTCAAAGATTCAACTGCAATTACCGATACAGAATTCAAACCAAATATAAAACCAGAATTAACCATTCCGAAATTAAATCCCGGCAAAATAATAATAGACGGAGTAATTAATGAATCCGTCTGGAAAGATGCAGCCTTAGCTACTAACTTTACTGAGGTCGGTCCGGGAGATAATGTGAAACCGGAAGTTGATACGGAAGTGAAAATATTTTATGATGATGAGAATATTTATTTTGCCTTTACCTGTTACGAACCGGATATGTCAAGTGTAAGAGCTTCAATTTCTGACAGAGACAAAATGTACGGAGATGACTGGGTGGGTCCGTTTATAAATACTTACGGAGATCTGAAACAGGGTTTTGAAAGTTATGTGAATCCTAAAGGCATTCAGGGTGATCTTCTCTGGACTACTAATAATGAAGATTCAAATTTTGATATGATCTATTCTTCAGAAGCAAAAATGTATGCAGACAAATGGACTGCCGAGATGAAAATTCCTTTTAAGAGTCTGAGATTTCCTGATAAGAAAGTACAGGAATGGAGGATCCATATTATCCGTAACAGACCGCGCGGCTCAAGACAGGAGATATACTGGGCTTCGGTATCCCGCGATGATCCGAGCTTTATGGGACAGTCGGGTTATCTTAAAGGGATCGAGAATGTAAAGCGTGGAACGGACATTCAGATATTGCCGTATATTCTCGGAAATCAGATCAGCGGCCTTGAAGATTCCTATGACCCTGATTCAAAGTATAATCACAACGGTCTGGATGGCGAGATCGGATTAAGCGCAAAGTACGGTATAAGCTCTACTCTTACTCTCGATGCAACTGTGAATCCGGATTTTTCTCAGGTGGAAGCTGACGCTCCGCAGATAAATATCAATTCGCCGTTTGCATTGTTCTATCCCGAGAAGAGACCATTCTTTCTCGAAGGTAAGGATAATTTTTCTACACCAATAAATGTTTCTTATTCCCGGTCTATAAATAATCCGATCTCTGCTGTGAAGCTTACGGGTAAAGCCAGCAAACTCAACATAGGATTTATCAGCGCCTATGATGAAGATACTCCTTTTATTGTTCCTCTTACGTTCCGAAGCTTTTTTCTTCAAAGTAATAAGAATTCAGTGTCTAATATTTTAAGATTAAAATATGATGTCGGAGATGAAAATCATATAGGTATTATATTGTCTGACAGAGAAGAAAGTCCTGACAGTTCCGAAGCTTTTAACTTTACGGGATATAACAGGAATATTGGTCTTGACGGAAGATTCAAATTTGCAAACAATTATTATCTGACTTTTCAGTTAGTTCAGAATTATACAAGAGAGATCAGTGATACTAATTTCTATTACAGTACTCTTAAAAATTACCGTTTTGATAATGATAAATATACTGCATTATATGATGGCGAAACATACAGCGGAACGAACGCATTTGTTTCATTCAGCAGAAACGCGCGGGGGTGGAGCTTTTATACTGAATATTTTTATCAGCCCTCTACAGTCAGGAGAGATAATGGTTATATAAACAGAAATAATTTTCAGTATCTTTTCATGCAGCAGGAATACAATTTCTATCCCGAAAATTCAATTTTCAGAAGGATCGATCCGGAGTTGAATTTTGAGGTGCAGTATGATATAAACGGAAAGCTGATGTCACAATTCTTTGAACTCAATCTTGTAACTGACTGGTCTAACGGGCTCTGGTCAGCAGTCGGTTATTCATTTATCAATAATGAATTATATAATGATATTTTTCTTAAAGGTGTCAACAGGTGGCACTTAAATCTTGAAGCAAATAATCTGAGCAAAATACTTACAGGCGGTTTTTATTATGAAGGAGGAAATTATGTTGTTAAATTTGAGTATCCGTCTTTTGTAGGTTTCGGACATAATTTTGATATTTATACAACTTTCAAACCTATGGATCAATTGAGAAATGATCTTAGTTTCAGTTATTCCGAACTTGCAAGATCAAGAGGCGGCGAGTTCCTTTACGCAGGTTATGTTTTAAGCGATAAGATCACTTATCAGTTCAATAAGAATTTTTTCCTTCGTGTGCTGCTTCAGTATGACATGTTCAGCAAAGCCTATACAATAGATCCGCTTCTGAGTTATAAATGGAATCCTTATACGATACTGTTTGTAGGTGCTTCGCAGAATATAAACCAGCTGACAAATGAAGCCGGATTTTCTTCCTATGTTGATACGGACAGACAGATATTCATGAAGTTTCAGTATCTGTGGAGTTTGTGATTCAGTTTGAAATCCGCCGCGGCAGATATAATACCACTAAGTCACAAAGGCACTAAGAAAAAAATAATTGTTTTCATCAACAAGTTACTTTGTGTCTTAGTGACTTAGTGGTAATTCGCTTTATTCGGATAGTAAGCTCTTCATGGGAATTAAACAATTAACATAAACAATATTGAGCATAGAAAAATACTTCGAAGCCAATAAGGCTTCATGGAATGAAAGCGTAGCGATCCATAAGAATTCGGAATTCTATGAACTGAAAGAATTCAAACAAGGCATGAACAAACTTCATGACCTCGAACGCGAAGAATTAGGCGACATCAGCGGTAAATCGATTCTGCATCTTCAGTGTCATTTCGGAATGGATACGCTTTCTCTTGAGAGACTCGGTGCGGAAGTTACGGGAGTGGATTTCTCCGAGGAAGGAATCAAAACGGCAGTAGAGATCCGCGATGAACTCGGGATGAAAGCCGGATTTATTTTATCCGATATTTATTCCCTGCCGGAGAAGCTCGATAAAAAATTCGATATAGTCTTCACTTCTTACGGCGTTTTATTATGGCTTCCCGATCTTGATAAATGGGCAAAGGTCATAAGTCATTTTCTAAAGGATGACGGTTTCTTTTATATAGCTGAAATGCATCCGTTCTCTTACGTCTTCAATAATTCCGGAAATGTGAAAGAACTCGAAGTTAAATATCCCTACTTTAAAAAACCCGAACCGCTTGTGTTTGTTGAAGACGGTACATACGCTGACATTGATGCAAAGAAGACCAATAAAACTACTTATGAATGGACGCACAGTCTGTCGGATATTATTATGGCTTTGATGAATGCGGGACTGAAGTTAGAGTTTTTTCACGAACATCCGTTCACGGTCTGGAAACAATTCCCGTGGATGAAAAGAGGTGATGACAGATATTACAGAATGGATGAGGAGATACCGTTGTTGTTTTCGCTGAAGGCGGGGAAGTAGTTTTGGAAATGTTAAAATGAGTCTCATTTTATTTCGAAGTATTCCAAAATTGAATATTTAAAAAACCGGATTTGAAAATTCAGATCCGGTTTTATGGTTTATTTCTTTTTTAAATAACTTATCTTTTACTTCAGAAGAATCATCTTCTTAACCTGACTATAGTTTCCGCTTTCTATTTTATAATAATAAACTCCACTGGAAAAATTTTCACCGTTAAATTCTATTTCATATCCGCCGGCATTTCTATTTTCATTGAGTAAGGTTTTTATCAATCTTCCGTTTATGTCAAATATCTTTATACTAACATTACCATTAACAGGAATTTCATATTTGATCTTTGTAACAGGATTGAATGGATTCGGATAATTTTGGAATACATTATATTCCGATGGTATATTTGAAGTTACCTGGAAATTATCCTCCTCTTCTTTTGATCCCGTAATTCCTATTGCTTGTACAAAATCAGACGGAACTGATTCCCAGTCAAATTTATCAACTGCTTTTACCATATATCTAACTGGATATAATTCCGACTGAGGATCCGGCTCAGCACCGCAATCATATTTATTTACCTGAAGATCTATGTAATAAGGTGTTACGCTATCAGGATACTCAACAGCTCCTAAATATGAATAAGTCAGAGGTACTGTATTTAAATTTGGCTCTTTTGCTCTGAATACATTATACTTTTTCTTGCCATTCGATCTGACCATGTCAGGTTCTGTGTTATGATTCCACACAATTTTCGGATTACATTTAGTTGAACTTGGTGGAAAATAATTTACCAAATTTATTCCCATTGGTCTGGACGGAGGAGTAACTGCTAAAATTTCATTTTCTGTATAAAATTCTCCTGTTTTATAAATTTTCATATTAGCATTTCCACTGCTTAAGGATTCATAATATATAAAAATTCCAGTTGCAGAATCATTCCAGTTTTTTGTATTAGGATTCGAATAAGGGGAAAATATCTGATTGTAACCTATATTCCAAATATCTAATCTGTCTCCCCATTGTTCTCTGGAAGTCCAATACTCGGGAGTATTGGTCCATATTTTATCGGTTCCTCTCAAACCAACTGCTTCATGGATTTTACCCAAACTAAAGTAAACGCCTACTCCATTTGGATAGTTTGCAGATATTCCATCCTTATTATTTAGATTTCCCCATTCTCCGTTATCGTTATTAACCGGAGATGATAATGAAGTTCTTTTAATCAAAGGTATGCCACCATAAGTTGTCCAATCAGGAATAGCTGTACCCGAAACTTCCCAATTCCATATTCCATCAGCACATTCTTCATCCTGATCACCCGGATAATTCAAATCAGTAGAGCGATGATGATAAATATATACTCCTCTACCATAGCTGTTTGTATCCATGAACATATCTAATCCGGTTGTATCTCCTAGCATTTTCACATCATACTTTGAAATTTTTCTTCTGTTTTCTATCAAGAAATATTCGTTTGACGATATGGGAACTTTCAGTACATGTTCATTTGAAGTTCTGCTTGATATATCTCCGATTGAATAGTTAGAGGTAGTAACATAGTTTACTAATTTTGTTTTTAAATATCCTAACTTTATTTTTTCAAACGGACTATAATAAAGATCGTGAATTGAATTACCTCCTCGTGATGTCATAATTCCAATGCTTGAATGTGGTCCGAACAGAAAATGTCCATACTCATGTATCAATATTCCATAAAATCTATTATATGGATGAGGCTGAGGAGGAGTTCCTAAATTTCCCTGTAATACTGTTCCCGAACCATCCCCATTAAATCCTGTTCTTATCCATATCTGATTATCAGGATCAATTTCATAATTACTTCCATCTAGCCCTGCAAAACCGGCATGCCCAGAATTGGTCCTTCGAATCATCATAAGCATATCAAGATTATCATCACTTTGGTATTTAAAATTGCCTGATGAAAGATAATCCCATTGATCGTAATCACGCCATCTTATGGATGTATCGGCTTTCAATTTTGAATAAATTTCATTATTCATTAAAGTTCTATTATTATTATACCAACTTCTATTGTGATCAAAAATAAAGTGTCTTGTAATTCCCGTCATATGAAATATTCCACGGCTAACTTCCTGATAATAATCCGAAAGGCGCTCTGTTGAATCATTATATCTATTCCAGAAAGTTCCGGTATTTTTTCTGTTCTCTGACAACAAATCATTCATATATTCTGGTGGTTGTCCGATTGGCCATTCTGAATTATCTGTTAAAGTATCTTCGTCAGGAAATTGAACAAACACTATTACCACATTCATGGAAGCAGTCAATGGAAGCGCTTGACCTTCGGCTGAATCTGTGCGATGTGGTTTATAATATCCGCCTGTAAAATTAGGAGCCATAGTCATATTCGGATACCATTCTGACATTGGACAATCGTTATCAGCATATAATAATGATTGAAAAATCAACATAATCATTATTAGTGCTAAAGTTAATTTTTTATATAAGTTTTTCATTTTCTTAATTTTGAAATTTTAAAATAAAATTATTGAATTAAATTTCGTATCTTTGTAAAAACAAGAGGGCAAGACAAATCTTATTTTATAAGATTAATCTTAGATAAAATTCCTGCCCGGAATTGTCGAAGTGTCTATCGCCCTCTTTTTTTATGAACTTTTCAACCGTTTTAATTTTACCGGCTTTTTATACCGATACATAAGATCTCCTTTTTATTTTATTAAAATAAGTTTTTTTGTATCCAGTGGGATATCATTTAAATATAATCTATAAAAGTATATTCCCGAGTTTAGTTTATCTGCATTGAATGAAACTTCATATATGCCATAGTTTAATTGTTTGTGAAATATTTCTTCTAATTTCTGCCCTAATGTATTTAAAATGTCAATTTTGTAATTCCCTGACTTAAGTAAAGTAAACTTTATTTTTGTTGTTGAATTAAAAGGGTTAGGATAATTTTGCATTAACATAAATGATTCAGGAATATTTTCAGATATCTGACTTATATCAGTTGTTGTATCACCACCATTAGTTGTGTGCCAAATCCTACCGGGGTTTCCACAAGTCCAAACTATACTGTCATTTATAGCACTTATGCTGTTAAAATATCCTGCTGATAAATTTTCTCTTTTCCAATTTACTCCTCCATTTGTAGATTTATATAAGTAAAAAGTACCACCAACCCATCCTATTGAATCACTAGTAAATTTTGAGCAATATAAAAATCCGGGCACCCCTTCCACATAACCAATTTCGCTCCAGCTTTTTCCAAAATCTGTTGTTTTATATACTTTGTTTGAACTACTACCAATAACAAAACCAGTATTCTCATCAATAAAAGAAACCCTATAAAAATCCCCAAAACCAGCTATAGTAAAAGAATTCCAGTTATCCCCTCCATTAGTAGTTCTGTGAATAGTAGCAGCTCCATCCACCCCTACACCATTTAGACTATCTTTAAAATAAAGATCTCTTGGCCAGCCAAAAGTGTATGATGAAGTAAAAGTTAAACCTCCGTCAGTTGTTTTCTTCACATTTCCTTGTCCCGAATTATTGTTTTCACCTATCCAACCTGTTAGTTCATTTATGAAGAAAACACAAAAATAATTTCCATCATCCGTAGTTCCGTTTTCTAATGCAATCCATTTACTGCCTCCATTTGTTGTTTTTAGTATTGTACCAAACCATCCGACAGAATAAACGATATTTTCATTTACAGGATGAATACCGAATAAAGGTTTATTCGGGACGTTTGTTATTTGTTGTTCCCAGTCCATCCCTCCGTCTGTTGTTTTTAAGATTATTCCGTTTTCACCACAAGTCCACCCTATATTATTATTTATCATTTCAATATCATAGAGAGGAGAAGACACTCCGCTGTTTTGAAGAAACCATTGAGCTTCTGATGTTTGTGTAAAGAATAGAAATGCTATTAGAATAATATATTTGTTTTTCATATTTGATTAATTTAAATTTTATTTTATCAACACAATTTTTTTAGTTATGCTGTTCTTACTTCCGCTTAATTTGCAAAAGTGAATTCCCGAATTTTGAATATTTGCATCTAGTGTTATTTAAAATGTACCCGGGGTAAATCTTTAGTTCAATAAATACATAATTTTTTGTACTAAACGGTTATAATTTTCTAAATTATAAATATCATTTTGATTTATGCTGTATGATATTCTTGTTTGTTATATGGGATTGTAAAAATTTTAAATCCTCATCATAAAGCGCGAATGTTGTCTCGCTTTGTTATACGAAACACATTGCTTCTCTATTCTGAAAAAACAATGAATAATAATCAAAAACTATCATTATTTTTTCAAAATGAGATATAATTTTTTATATTACAATATTTGAAGTATTTCCGAATTATGTTTTGTAAAAGTAAGAAATGAAATTCCTTTGGGGTTAGAAATATTTGTTCTTATTTTACTTTTCCTTTAAAAGCATTATGAGAAATTCTTTCAATTAGAGAAAATCAAAAAATAAAACCGGCAATCAGAAAGAACATCTGATTTTACATCAGGTTTATAATAATCTTTATCAAATTGCATATTCGTACTTTTAATAAATATGATTGTAGTCATAATATATTATGATATTTATCATATCAATATAAAAACCTGACCGGACTAATATGCTAAGTATTTAATCTGAGTAACTTCTAAAGTCTCAATTTTTAAGACTTCGAAAACTTTTTAGTTTTCATTCTTATTCTATTTTGTATTCGCAGAATCAACGCGGTTTGTATTTTGCTATTCCCCGCAGTGTCACTCACTGTTAAATATTGCAAGTTGAATTGTTTTCAATAGGGGGACTTTGCGGTGAAGCCAATAGCTCCTGCAAAGTCCTTAGCACAAACATTACTCTAACTCCTAATTTAATTATAGCGAAGTGACTCTGCGGATACAGGAGGTTTGCGTCTTAATGAAACAATTTATAACAATATTGAAAGTACATCTCTTAAAAGTTAAATTAAGCATTCCATTAATTTAATATATTCCTGAATTTATATAATTTGCCCAATGCTTAAGTCATTATCATTTAAAAAGATTTACTTTATTCCAGTCTTTTGTTTAATTATTCTAACATCAGGTTGTCAGAAGAATGAACCTGAATTTGTTACAACTAAATCTACTACTAATATGAAAGATAGACAGATAAAAAACAATGAGCTCACATCCTCTTCCTCACCGGAAGGTACTTTTAAAATAACTAATGATCTTCCATTCTTAGCCGATACATCATTTACACTCGAACAAAAATCCGATGCGCAGGTATTCTTTTTTTCGGATTATAATGAAGATGAGATCTTTCGGTTCATCCAGATTCAGTTTGAAAGTTATAAACCTGAAGTCGAAGACACATACAAGTATGAACTTAAGGATTCGGTGGAAGTTGGCGGCGTGATGTTTGGTAAAAGTTACTGGTGCTTTGATCTTGAGAAAGCGGCTGCCGAAAGACCTGTGTCAGATATTGCGGCTGTACAGAATTTACTGAGATCTAATTTAGTCAATACGAGAGGAATGTTTTCAGGAGTAAGACTGCTCTGGCTGAGTGAGGATAAGCGTTCTGAAATGCTGGTTATATATGGTGAGAAAACAAGTTACAGAAATATAGACTGCAGCAACAGGGAAACTGCAGAGCCTCTTCTGGATGAAATGAGTTTACAGTTTCTTAAGGACTTTAATGTGATTAAGTTTAATAATTGATTAGAATTTTATGGGGTTGTATATAAGTAAAATATTTTTAACTCATAGTCTGCTGAGGCTGATCATTCCAATTCATTCCAACTCATAGTTTAATCATGGAAAAAAACAAAAACTTTATCCCGAAAAATTCTTTCTCTCCTTCGGGTTTCATTCCCAGTTTTTCCAATACGTTTATAGATGACTGATTTTCAGGATATGTCATAGCTACTATCCTTTTCAATTTTAACTTTTCAAATCCATATTTTAATGTTTCTTTCGAGATTTCCGTCGCATATCCTTTTCCCCAATAGTCTTTTGAAAGTAAATAGCATAATTCAATATCGGATCTGTCCTGAAGATACTCAAATCCGCAGTGTCCGATCAGAGTATCGCTTTCTTTTTCTATGACAGCCCAGAGTGTGAAACCGTTTTCTTTCTGATTTTTTATAAAATATTCAATTCCTCTTCTGGTTTGCTCAGTATTTCTGATTCCACCTTTACCGATATATCTCATAGTTTCTTCTTCCAGATGGATCTGAGACATTCTTTCTACATCACTTAACCGGAATTCCCTCAGATAAAGTCTTTCTGTTTCAAGTATTTTCATATTAAAATTAAATTTGGCTTTGAGTTTTGAAGACTCAAAGTTTTTTTGAAATAAAACCAATGCCACGAATTAACACGAATTAACAAGAATTAACAAGAATTTCACGAATTGTTTTTCCTGTAAATTTTTAAAAATGAACTTTTATCCATTCCGAACTCAGGTTTGAGAAGGTCTGTGATAATCTGTAGTAAAGCATTCATGTCGATTTGTGAAAATTCGCGGCAAAAAATCTGAAACCAAATAACAGATTTATCATGTTACAGGAAACAATGTTTAATCTAATACGTAATTTTCCTAAATTGTTACTCGCTAAATTTAAATATTAAATAAAATTATATGTATCGTTCATTAATCTATTCAATTCTGATAATCAGTTTATTCTCTTTTTCAAATTCATATTCACAGACAACTCAGAATGAAAATTATCAATATTATATTGATCTCAATAAATCAGAAAATGGTAAGCTTCCGGTAGAACTCATCACACCTGATTTTTCTTCCTCAACTGTTTTATTCAGATTTCCCGCAATGGTACCCGGAACATATAAGATATATGATTTCGGAAGATTTGTATCCGATCTGAAAGCATTTGATGAGTCAGGAAATGAACTTTCTGTAAGCAAACAGGATGAGAATACCTGGGAAATCTCCGGTGCTGAAAGTTTGTACAAGATCACTTATATGTTAAAACAGACATTTGGCGATACAACCGGGAAATCCGTATTCGAACCGGTCGGAACAAGTTTTGAACCCGGTAAGATCTTTGTATTCAATAATCAGGGAATATTCGGATACTTTGACGGTTATATTGAAAATGACTATGTATTGAATATTACCAAACCCGAAGGATTTTATGGATCGACAAGTCTGGATGCGTTTGAAAGAACAAATACACTTGAAGTTTTCAATTCACCTGATTACGCATTCCTGGTGGATAACCCTATCTTTTTTAATGTACCTGATACAGCATCTATAATTTTTCCCGAAGCAAAAGTTCTGATCTCGGTCTATTCACCCGGAAAAGGAATTACAGCGAAGGATATACAGGAAAAGGACAAAGAACTTCTTGAAGGCATAAGAAATTTTCTGGGAGGAAAGCTTCCCACAGACAGATATACTTTTCTGTATTATTTTTCCGACAGTAAGACCGGAAGCGGATCTTACGGAGCGCTTGAGCACAATAATTCATCGCTGTATTTTTTCCCGGATGTTCCCGTTCAGGCAAAGAGTTTTATGTTAAGTCAGCTACAGTCAACTACCGCACACGAATTCTATCATGTTGTCACACCTTTGAATTTACATTCGGAAGAAATAGGATTTTTTGATTTCAACAATCCCGTTATGAGTCAGCATCTTTGGCTTTATGAAGGCGTTACAGAGTACAATGCAGATTATATTCAGCTTGTAGAAGGACTTATAACTCCTGAAGAGTATGCAACAGCGATTCAGCAAAAATTGAACGGAGCCTCAAGATTCAACGATACCTTGCCTTTTACTTTTATGAGCAAAAACGCTCTTACACCTGAGTATGAAGAGCAGTATTTAAATGTATATCTGAAAGGCGCGCTGATCGGGATGTGCCTGGATATTTTGATAAGAGAAGAATCAAATGGAAAGCAAAGTTTGCAGGATGTGATCAATTCACTTATACAAAAATACGGAAAAGATAATCCTTTCAAGGATGATGAACTCTTTGGGGAGATAGAAGCTCTTACCTCGCCGAAGATCGGAGAGTTTCTGAATACATATGTAGGCGGACCCAGTAAAATCCCTTATGAAGATATATTTGCAAAAGTCGGATTCAAAATTGAGAAAATACCTTATGAAGCAGTAAATACATCCGGAGTTGCAATGGGATTTAATCAGGATACATACAGATTAAAAATAGTAAATACAGGTCCTGCCGGAAATAAATTTGTAGAAGATCTTGGCATTAAAGTAGGTGATGAAATGGTTTCCGTTAACGGCGTTGCCATAACTTTTCAGAATGCGCGCGGAATATTCGGGTCTCAGAAAAACAAGATCAAAAAAGGGGATGAGATGGTCATCGAAGTTGCAAGACCTAAAGCAGGCGGTGATTATGAAAATATTAAACTTAAAGCAACAATAACCGAAACAAAGACAAATTATGATTTTAAAGTTGATGTAAATGAAAATCTTAATGACAATCAGAAGATGCTGAAGCAGGCGTGGATGGGAAAGTGAGTTGGTATTAGATATTAGGTAATAGGTATTAAGTATTAGGTATTGAGTATTGAGTATTGAATAGAAGGTTAATCGATGAAGCCAAAATAATAGATTAATATTTTTTAAATTTTTCTTATTGTCCTTTTCTGCGGCGGCGGATTTGTGTTTAAAAATTGTTTTGAAAGAAGAGTACGATGTGGTTAAAATCAAAACTTGAAAAAAACTTTTCATAAAGCTATTTTTAATCCAATCAGCAATTTAAAATTTTAAAAATTAAGAGGTGACTTTTATGAAATTACTAAAATCAATTTATCTTAAAGTTCTGATGTTGTTTGCTGTCATAACAATATCAGGTTGCACTGCTTCTCCGGAGATGGGAAATTACACGGTACAGTTAAGAAACCAGATGCAGGACATGCTTGATGTATTATTTGGAGGTCATTATGCTGAATTTATGGAAACGTATGTAGACCCTGATTATATAAAAAGTATGGGCGGTGTAAATCAGGCTTTACGTGAATTTGACAACAGCGAACAGCAGAGACTCTATGCTGATCTGAAACTCTGTAAAAACATTACTCCGTTTTATAATGAAAATAAAAAAGAACTTACTTACACATCCACTGTAATGCAGCAGCCAATTACATTCAAACAGATAGGCACTAAATGGTATATGGAAGGGTATTGGTTTAAGAACTGATCTGATTTCCGGATTTAATACTAAAAAGCACTGAGAATATATTTAAATTATTTTCAGTGCTTTTTTAATATTAGTATTTTACTTGGAATTATTTCAAGAGCATCATTCGTTTAGTCTGTACAAATCCGCCTGCCTCAAGTCTGTAATAATAAACTCCTGAAGCAAGATTACTTCCTCCTCCTGTAGCGGAGAATTGAATGTTATAATATCCCGGCGCCTTGGTTTCATTTACCAGAGTAGCAACTTCCTTTCCCTGAGCATCATAAACTTTCAAACTAACAAATCCCAATTCCGAAATCCCAAATCCCAAATTAGTAGAGGGGTTGAATGGATTCGGATAATTTTGATACAATATGAATTTTTCCGGAATGGAAATTCCGTTATTGACAATATTTATTAGAGAAGAATTATATTTATAGATCACACCGTTATTTCCGACAGCCCATCCGTTTCGGCTGTCTGCAAAAGTCATTTTGTTTATAATCGAATTATTCGGAGTCGCGATCAGATCCCATTTTGTTCCGCCGTTTGTAGAAAGTAAAAAACTGTCAATAAGATTCAAGGAAACCCATATTTCGTTTTGAGTCCTGTATCCGATAGCATTAGAGATCCCGAATACACCGAGTTCATTGTAGATCCAGTTTGCGCCGCTGTTTGTTGTAGAAACAATACTCGCGCCGTATTCAAAATCACCGCCTGCACAAAGTATATTCAAAGAATCAACAACATACAGATCCAAAACAGGTTCAGGTCCGACTATGACACTCCTCCAGTTTAGACCTCCGTCTGTAGTCTTAAACATCTGTCCTGCAATGTCAAAAGAACCGCCTGATGCGAATCCAATTTCTCTGTCAAAAAACTCTATATCTATAATAGGGAATCCGAAAGCAAATCCTGAATCAATCACACTTTCAAGCCATGTTTCTCCTGTGTTTGTAGTATAATAAATAATCCCATTTGATCCGCCTGTAAATCCTTTTAGTGAATCGATGAAAAAGATAGTACTGAGAAAGATATTTGAATCAGGAAAGAGTGAATTATTCCATGTATTGCCTCCGTCAGAAGTTGTCAGTATTCTTGTACCGAAATATGCTGGGGGAGTATTGTCAAATTCAAATGAAAGAGCAAACCCTCTGTGGTCATTTAAAAAATATAATGAATGGATTGAATTATTAACTCCTGTACTCTGATTAATCCAACTCTTTCCTTTGTCTGTTGTATGAATAATGTAACCGGAATCTCCGCCTATCCATCCGTTTAAAGAATCAATGAAAAATACGGAAGTCAGATCTCTTGAAGTCGGACTGTTATGTGAAAGCCAGTACTCCTGCGAATAACCTTTTGTCAGGGAAATTAATAAGAACAATAATATTATTATGATTTTCTTCAATACTTTTTAAATTAAAATTTTATTGGTTTGTCTAATCACCATTTTACCTACTCAACACTCTATTTTCCTCAAAACAAATGCCTGAATTTAGGACAAGAAGTTTCGATAACCACCCTCACCCCTCAAAGCCATTAAGTTAAGGATACAAATATTTTTTACTACCCTGACCCCTTCCCCTCTCCCGAAATCGGGAGAGGGGAATAATACGATTATTCGGGCACGTTTTCTGAGTTTACTTTAAAATTTTTTTTAATGAACAATTCAATAATAGTTTAACCTTAATTATCTACTCTCCGCGGCATCGGATTACACACCACCTACTCACTCTACACACTCCACACACTCCACACACTCTACTCACTCCACACACTCCACACACTCCACACACTCTACTCACTCTATTCACTCTATTCACTCTATTCACTCCACACTATGGAAGGCTGTTCCTTTTCCTTAAAAACCATTCAAGACAAAGAAGGAAAATCACAATTCCGAGATAGTACGGATTAAAGTTAAGTTCAAAACTTCCTGCTGTTTTTATTTCCGTACCTGAGTTTTCATTTATTTTCTTTAAAACGTCACTTATTTCACTTTCACTTTTTTCAGATAAATTACTTCCACCGGTATTATTTGATAGTTCATTTAAAAATGAATCATCAGCACGGGTTATCTTGTACTCGTAATTATTCTCTCCGATGAGAAATTTATTCGTAATACTTGCAGCAGTATTTCCCTGTGAAATTAGTTCCGCGGTGTATTCATAAATCCCATCCTGCGGTATGTTTATATCTCCTTCAAAATAGTTGTTGTCTTTTTTGATTAAAGACAGCTCTTTGCTGAAATTTTCACCTTTGATTAATACCTTTATGTATTCACCGCCGAGTATGTCAAAGTTGAGTAACCGGGACTGAAATTTTACATTTTCAAATTTTGAATAAACCTGTTTTGAAGTTTCAACAGAGAACATTTTATTTTCCTGTCTGTCTGTAAGTGAAATGATAATATCAGATAAAAGGTAACTCAAAACTTCTTCGGCATTATTCACTCTTCCGTTAAGTCTCCATTTGTAAAGACCATAAGCAAGGAATGCAGCGGATCTGCTCTTGTCTGAATTCTGTAATACAAGCGCCGGCGTGGAACCTGCTGTCATTACCATGTAAGTTTCTGCAGATGGGTTAATAGAATATTCAGTTGAAGTTCTGAAAATATCCGGGTAACTGTTTATGGAGTTTATAAGCCCACTATTTTTAAACACCTGATTATCCCTTATGTCCACTGTACGAATTCCGGTTAAAGATTCATTATCAGATGGCACCGTAACTTTGAAAGGCAGATGATCATATAAAACCGACAGCTTTGAATAATCTATATTTCTCCCGGATAAAAACAATAAGGAAGAATTGTTTTTTCCTATACTGTAATTGATCTTACTCAGTAAATTTATATCAGAAACAGCAGTAGGATATCCCGATAAAATAAAAGTGTCAAACTCATCCGGATCCGGAACATTCTCTTCGTAATAAGTGCCGGCAGATTTCTGTGTCAGAAATGTAGTCTCGAAATTTTTTATCCTTTTCAGTTCTTCGGAAATAAATGAAAGATCAGGGCTTGGACCTCCGGCAACTACAAGAACCTTGAATTTATTATTAAGATATTTTATAAAAAAATCATTGTAGTTGTTCTTTTTTGTAACTTCATCATCTAAACCTTCTATTTCAATTTTGTATTTTATTACAGCTTCAGCATTCGAAGAAATATTGAAAGTAAGTGAATACAGATTTTGATTTGAATTTACCGGCAGTTCTTTTGTCTGAATAATGTTATCATTCTCATACAGGTTTACATTTATTGATCTGTCATATCCGTAGGCATTTATCTCCGCTATGACAGGGACGTTTGATTCGATAAAAGCTGTTTTGTTGAAAAAAAGATTTTTAAGGACAAGATCTTTTTTCTGTACAGTATCGCCTGTCAGATAATAGTTCACCGGCACATTCAGCGTCAGTGCAGCCGTCAGAGGATTTCCGCCTTCGTTTAATATTCCGTCTGAAATAACAGTTACCGAAGACAAATTTTTATTTACAAGTCTGTCATTCAGTGAATAAAATGTTCCTGTAAGATCTGTTTCAAAATTATCAATTCCATAATATGATATATTACCTGTTTCATTAATCTGTATCTCTTTTATGAGATTACCGGAAAACAGATAGTACAAATTTTCGGAATTTCCCGAACCGGGATCTTTAAAATTATTTTCGATAGTATTTTTTAATGTTTCAGATCTGTTTTCAATCAGAAGACTTTCTGAATTATCGATGAGAAAAACATTTACCGGATCCTGAAAAGTTTTTTTGAAAAAGGAAATTACGGGAGATGAAAACAGCAACAGAATAAATAACACTGAAAGAAACCGAATGGCGGTGAATATTTTTCTGTTTAAACCTTCCGCTTTTGTTTTTTTATAATAAAAATATGCTAAAAGGAAAGCTGCTATGAATATAGCAGCTGTAAGTATGATTCCGAAATTTGTTTTTAGAGTTAGATCCATTTCCTTTTATTAATGAATGGAGTTTTAAAAGGTTACAGAACAGGGAAAATATCATGATCCGTAGATTTGTAACAGAAGAAAATATAGTGAGTAAGGTTTACATTCTTATATCGACATAGATTGTTTTACGCATCTCCTCTACCCATTTTTCCATCTCCGTATTTTCTTTAAATGAAAGCGCATATTTTTTGATCGTCTCATAATCTTCTTTGAAATTCAGTTTATGCTCAGGGTAAAATGCAATTAATTTATATATTTCATATCCGTATTTCTCATCATCTCCCACTCTGAGCGGGTCTGAAATTTCCCCGGGTGATAAAGCGCTGAATGCTTCTATTGTGAGACTGTCAAACTGTTGAGCCGGGATTTTTCCGATATAACCGCCTTTTTCATTTGTTGAAAGATCTTCAGAAAATAATTTGGCAGCAGAGTCAAAAGTAATCTCGCCGCTTGTGATCCTTCTTTTAAGCTCTTTCAGGAATGTAATAGTTTCAAAATCAGAAGATTCAAACTTCGGATATTTGATCAGTATGTGCTGACTTTTCACCCTGTCGCCTGATTTTTCATTCAGTTTAATTATGTGATATCCGAACTGAGTTTCTACTATATCAGAAACCTCTCCTTCCTTGAGATTAAATACGACCTCTTCGAATTCCTTTACAAATGTTCCCTTACCTGCATATCCCAGATCACCTCCCTGTATAGCTGACAAAGAATCACCTGAATTTCTTTTTGCAAGTTCTGAAAAATCAACACCCTGTTTAATACTGTCAAGTATCTGAAGAGCAAGGTTACGGGCTGCTGTCTTTTCCGGTTCGCTCACCTTTCTTTCCATTATAATATGAGCAACTTCGTATTCGTTGCTCTGATCAGGCAGACTATCCTTGTATGTTTCATAAAATTCCTTTACTTCCTGTTCGGTAATTTTAATTCCGCCCTGAAACTTTTTCCTTCTCATCCTGTCGATCTTTATGTTTTTTGACAGATCGTCTTTAATGAGATTTTTTATTTTAGGAAGATTCATGCCATAGACCTCTTCAAGTCTTTCAACCGATCCGACCTGTGCTATAAGTCCTTTAACTCTTGAATCCATTTCTTTTAAAACTTCATCTTCGGTCACAATGATGCTGTCCTGTTCGGCTTTTGCAAGTATGATCTTGTTTGTAAGCATTGACTGAAAGATCTGCTGTACCAGCATTGGATTGATCTCGCTGAGCTGATTCTGCCGGGCGTACAACTGAACCTGATATTGAAAATCAGATTCAGTTATAATTTCATTTCCTACTACCGCTATTACTCTGTCACCTTCTATCTGACCTGATACAGTTTTGAATGAAAGTATCAGCAACAGTAAAAGTGATATTTTTAAATTTCTCAAACTTAATTATTCTTTAAATGCTTCTATTAAAATTGCTTCATTGACCTTTACGGGGTATTTTGCCCTGAGGTTATCCACATATGCTTTTTCCATTTCAGTAAATTTCTCCTGCTGAAGTGTATTTGAGATCTCGGATTTAACTTCCTCAAAATCTCTTGTCTTTACTTTACCGCTGTCAGTAAAAGTATATTTGCCTGAATTGGCTTCATAATATTTCTGCATATCTTCCTGAGTGATCTTGATCTTTCTCCATAATTCTTCCTGATCGACTTTAAAGCTAAGTAAACCATTTTCATACTCTGTCATTTGTGCTATATATTCAGGATCACTTTCAATGTTTTCCTTTAAAGCAATCTGATATAAAACAGGAATATCAGCAGCGCCATTAATTATTTTTGTTATGGTAGCCTGATTGGCCAGGCTGCCGCTGTTTTCTCTGTTAACACTCAGATAAGTAATTACATCTGAAATTTTGATATCACCGCCTTTGAATGATGCGACAACCTTTGATCTTTCATCCTGTGAAATAAGACTGTCAATGTTCAATGCAGATACAGGTTTTGCAGAGTCAAATTTTGAAACAAGAAATGAAAGACCTTCTTCATTGATCTTGAAATCCAATTCCTTTTTTGATTTTTCAAGGTACTTGGTATAATCGGCTTTAAATACAGGACCTTTTTTGAATTCAGATTTAAGAGTTTCCTTTTGTTTTTCAAATGCTGAATAAGGTTTTATTTCCGTAACTTTAATTATATGCCATCCGAATGGTGTTCTTACAAGATCAGAGATCTCACCTTCTTTTAAAGAAAACGCTACACTGTCAAACGGCTGCACCATTCTTCTTCTGTCAAAGAATCCAAGATCTCCGCCCTTCTGAGCAGAACCCGGATCTTCCGAAACTTCTATTGCAACCTTGGAAAAATCCTCACCGTTTTTGATCCTTGCTAAAACTTCTTTGGCTTTCTCATAGGTTCCGAGTGAATCGACCACAACTCCCATACTGTCTTTCTTATCCTGAATCAATATATGTGAAGCCTTAATTCCTTCGTTTCTCTTTTTCTTATCGGTTAGTTTTACAATGTGAAGACCAAACTGAGTTCTGATCGGCTCTTTTGTATATTCACCTTTTTTCATTTTGAATATTGCATCTTCAAATTCCGGAACGGTCATCCCTGCAGTAAAATAATAAAGATCACCGCCGTTTTGTTTTGCAGACATATCATCGGAATACTCAGCTGCTACTTCCTCAAAAGCAACGCCGTCATTGAGTTTTTTAATAGCGTCTGCTGCTTTTTGAAATGCTTTGATGGAATCTTCAGGAGAATAACCTGACTGGGGTAAGTTTATCAGAATGTGTGAAGCTCTTACTTCATATTCTTTTTTGTCATACAGCTCTTTAATTTCCGGTTCTACTATTTCTTTATCAATTAAGAAAGATGTGAGAAAGTTTTCCTGATATTGTTTAAGATCTTTCTGAATGTCTTCTGATTCAAGTAATCCTCTGTCTCTCGCATCCTTTACCTTAAGTCTGAATTTTACCAGCAGATCAAGAAATTCTTTTCTCTGCTCCATATCAGAATTTTTTGCGGAATCCAGATTGTTTACTGTCTTCATATATTGTTTTTCGTAATCATCGAGATAGATCTTTTCATCTCCAACTTCGGCTACGACTTGTTTCTTTTTAGATGAACATGCCACCACTACCACTAAAAATATTATCGATAAAAATGAAAGTATTTTTATGAAATTTTTCTTCTTTTGCATTATTTTTTGTTAGTTTTGCTTATTAATTTTAAAAAACATTCTTTAAAAATACCTAAAACCATACTGAATTAAAAGCCATACATTGATATTCGGAGTAACAATCGATTGAATACTATAATAACTCTGAAATTATATGGATTTTTCAGATCTTCCGTAAAATTTACTTTTCTGTTTTCTGAAAGATTACGGCGATCAGGTTTAAAATCAGAAAAAACATTGTATGGCATCAGAATATTTATATTTTTATATTTACCATACATAATTACAGTAAAATTTTACAATGGCAGTAAACAGGGATCAAAACATTTTTGATACTACTTTTATAGTTTGTGATGTAGAAACCACCGGTCTTTCCGCTTATGATAACCGTGTAACCGAAGTAGCCTTTATAAAAGTTCGTAACGGCGAGATACTCGGTAAATACACAACCCTGGTAAATCCCGGTCAGCATATTCCAAGAGAGATCACAAATCTTACGGGCATTTCCAATGAAGATGTATTCAACAAACAGTCATTTGATGAGATAGCTCCGGATATAATAGATTTTATCGGTGATCCTGAGGAGGAAAATATTGTGTTTACCGGACATAATGTAGGTTTTGATTATAAATTCATACAGCAGTCCTTTTTCAGAGCGGGTCTGAGATTTGAAATGAGGTCATTGTGCACATGCAAACTTGCGCGCAGACTTTTAAGACGTTTAAAAAGTAAATCACTATCCAATGTGGCTGCTTATTATGACATTAAGATCAAAAAAGCTCACAGGGCTTATGATGATGCACTGGCTACGACTAAGATCCTTTTAAATTTTCTTGAGATACTTACTGAGGAGCATGAGTTCGAAGACATAAATGAAGTGCTCAGATTTCAGAATACCAAGATTTACAATAATGAGAATAAGTCACCTTTACTGAAAAGACTAAAACTGACACTGAAAGATTTTCCGAGATCTCCCGGCGTTTATTTTATGAAAGCAAAGGACGGCGAGATAATTTATATAGGTAAAGCCAAGAGTCTGCGGGAACGGATCTCTTCTTATTTCAGATATAATTCTGAATTGCCTGTAAAAATAAGAAGACTTATAAATAACATCGCTGCAATTGAATATGAAGTTACTAATTCCGAACTCTCAGCTCTTATACTCGAATCAAAATTAATAAAACAGCACAAACCCAGATTTAACTCTGCTATAAAAAGATTCCGCTATCATCCTTATCTTAAAATAGATGTTCAGAATGATTATCCCCGAATCGAAAAAGTATATGAAATAGAAAATGACGGCGCAAACTATTACGGACCTTTCCGGAGCGGACTCACTGTTAACAGGCTTTTAAAGGATATTGACGATGAATTTAAACTGAGAAAGTGTGATTATAAAAAACTTAAACCTTCCAGAGAGCATTCGACATGTATGTATTATGAAATGAAAAAATGTAATGCTCCGTGTGATCTGACTCAAAGTAAAGATGAATATACCGATGAAGTAAGAAAAGTTCATGAATTTATTACTTCTACCGAAAAACATTCTGCTCATAAATTATATGAAACAAAAATGAGTGAACATTCAGAGAAGATGGAATTCGAAAGAGCGGCTTTCATAAGAGACAGGCTTAATGACATTATTAAAGTAATGAGTTATCAGAAAGTGATCACTTCTGCCATTAATGATAAGAAGATCATTATCAAATGCGATAATGAAACCGGAAAAGAGATATTCTTTATACAGAACGGTAAACTCGTAAAGACCTACAATCTGAATCCGGGAAATGAATTCGATCAGACGGATATATTTGAAGAGCTGTCAGAAACAACGGAATACCTTTTCTTTTCACTGAGTAAATATGTCAGACATAAATTCAACAATTATGAACTCGATGAAATTAAAGTAATTTCAAACTGGCTCGCTCTCAATCGTGAGAGGAACAGTGTGTTGGAGATAAAGGAGCATCACAGTAAGAGTGAGGTATTGAACTTTCTGGCGATATAAAGATATTTGGGATTGGGAATTTCGTCCGCCGCGGCGGATTGGGAATTGAAAATTTATAAATTAAAATATTGGATTAGGATTTGTGTCCTCAAAAATAAAACAATCAAAAATCAAAAATCAAAAATGCAAAATCTTTTAAATCCCAAATCTACTTCACAAGCATCATCCTCTTTACATCCACATAATCACCTGCTCTGCTTGTGGCGGAAAGTTTATAAAAATAAATTCCGCTGGCAATATTCGCTCCGTTAAAATCCACACTGTAATTACCCTCTATCTGATTACCGCTGACAAGTGTAGCAACCTCATTACCAAGTATGTCAAATATCTTCAAAGACACATTACTGTTTTTCGGAAGACTGTAATTAATAACAGTCGAAGGATTGAACGGATTCGGATAATTCTGTGCAAGATTAAATGAACCCGGGATCTGTTCATTGGAAGCGATCCCTACGAGTCCGGCATTGTAGACAATCAGTTTTACGTCATCTACGTACCATCCGTCTTCGGTAACAAATCCGTCGCTTGTGAGCCTGAATCTTACTTTTACTTCAGAAGCGCCTTCTATAAAAGGAGACAAATTAAGATACTGGGAGGTCCATGCGGAGTTATCTCCGGTAAAAGATTTTACCTGCTGCCAGTTGATACCGTTATCCCCGGATACCTCCACTGTCCCAAAATCATAACTTTCTTCTAGAAAATATTTATGAAAGAAATTTAAGAATACAGCCGAACCGGAATTCAGACTGACGGCATTGGTCAGAGTCATTGAGTTATCGGCATCATTCTGATAATTACCCGAAGGACTGTCAGTAAAGGAATGCGTCGGGGAGTGTGCCTGAGAAGTTACAAGCGCCCAGCCCTGATTTGTGGACCAGTTTGTAAAAGTGTTTTCAGCGCTGTCATTTATTACAATATTGCCGCTGCCGATTAAAACATAAACTTTTTTATTATATACTACATTTGTATCCATCATGATTTTCAGGTCAGCAGAAAGTGCTGTGTTATTGCTAACTGATCCGGCAATTGAGAAATCAAACTGAGAACTGTCGCTTACAAATGAAGCAAGATTTCCAATATTAAATTGCTGAACAGGAATTGTAAGCCCTGCGCTGACAGGTGTAAGGTTTACCTTTACACCGGCAGCATTTAGCAGTCCTTTGTTTTTTATCAATACTTTAAAACTCCCGTTTTCACCCGGATTATAAGTCGGACGGTTAAAAGTTTGTGAATCAGGATTTACAAAAGCACCTGCGATAAGCGCCATATATTTATTTGAATAAAGCATATTCTGAGCAAATGGAATGATCTCGTTTTGCGATGGCCAGAAGCCTGTATTCCCTGTCTCGGGAGTGATGCCTATTATATTGTGTCCGGCATGCACCGAGTCATTATAGCACCAGTCATTCGCTCCGCCTCTTACGAAATATCCGAGTGCCTGCGAAGTGGTCCCAGTAACATAACCGCTTGTCTGACTCATGTCAGAAAGGTATTGATTGAATTTATAATCGTCAGGAGTAGGTGTCGGATCAATATGGTCCCATGGTTTAAGAAGATAATTTCCGTAAGTATGAGAATTGAACATTGAATTAAAATTCCTTGAATTTACAAAGTTCATAAAATTCTGTGTTTCAATTTCAGAAAAAGGGGAAGTGCCTCTGTATGTGCTGCTGCCACCCGCACAAGGGTCCGTACTCGAACCGCCGTTGGATGAATTCCAGTACTGCTGTAAGCCGAAGTTTCTGTTGAGATCCACCCAGCCGCAGCTTCCGCTTCCACTCCTGCTGCATCTCCACATTCCGCCGCCGTTTGGATTTGTAGTCTGATTGTAAACGTATCCGTCTGGATTGAACACGGGCATCCAGTAGATCTCCCTGTTGTCCAGAATGTAAGTGGCAATGGGATCTGTGCCGTAATTCTCAAACAGCCAGTAAAAGTAATAGACCTGCGTCTCCATGCTTTCGGGTTCGCGGGCGTGTATAAGCGCATTATAAAAAACTTCAGGTCTGCCTGTCGGTGCATTTGGATTTTTGGTGACCCTTACAACCCACATAGGTCTGTTTTCATATGTATTTCCAATGGAAAATTTCTGCGAAATGAACTGCGGATACTCGAGTCTCATTGAATCGAGTTTGGAGACCACTTCATTATAAGTCAGAAAACCACCCATCGATCCGAAAATAGAATGAGTGACATTGTCTTTCTGTTTCGCCTGTTCCATCTGCTCATTGATCTCGGGTTCGGACATCTTCTGTCTGTTGTCATAATATTCCTGCCAGTCTTCGATAAGTATCTCATACGGAACGCCGGATTTTTTTAAAAGACCGATCTCATATTCCGAAAGCCAGGCGTCAAGATAGTATCCGGCTTTTCTGTTAGCGTGATCAATGTGCAGATCCGCATCCGCCATTTTTTTGAAATCTGCTTCTGTCTTTGCAAAGATCCTGACTTCGGAGTATTTTTGCTGAATTTCCGGAGTATTATTATTATTATTTTCAGTTGAATCTTTCGGTGAAAATGAACTGAGTGTAACCATTGACAATATAACAATGGTTAAAATCCCTGATGAAAAAATTGATTTATTAAATTTCATGATATTATAATATTAGAAAGGAAATTTATATATTAGTCCTTTTTGATATGTTAAAATAAGACAAGTAGTTATAAGATTAAAGTTCTTTCGTCCTCGCTGAGTCAATCTCAGCCGTGATCTGACTGACATTTTTTTCGCGTTATCCAAGAAGCTTAATATAGGAACGATCTGATCTTTTAGATGTCGGTGAAATATGGAAACTTTAAAAGGAAATATTTTAAAATGTAAATTTTGAAGGATCTTTTCTTGTATCAAATATTCTTAAAATCACGATCGTATTGTTTTTTAATCTGTAATACAATCTGGAATGTTTAGTAATTGATATAGCTCTTACATCTTTATCTTCAAATATCCTGACACCAATACCGGGGAAAAATGAAATTAGATCTAATTTTGAAGTTAGAATTCTTATAAATTTAATTAATACTTTTTTATTCCATTCTGATTCAAGAAATTTTAATATCGAATCAAAATCATTAATTGCTCTTCCGGTCCATTTAATCTTTAAAGTCATTTTTAAATTTGTCTTTTACCAATTCATGATCTGTCAGTTCATTTTCATCTTCACTTTCTTCAAATGCCAGTAATATTTCTCTCTT
>JAGQWH010000419.1 GCA_020437545.1 Ignavibacteriota bacterium | reverse complement strand
AATTAAGATTCAATAATACTCAATATAGATTTTATTTAAAACGTAAAAAAAGATTCGACTCTGCTTTGCCGCAATTCCCAAACTGTCCGTAAACATTAACATTATGCCTGCCTCAAATCCGCCGCGGCGGATCGAAGGCTCAAAGATGAGATTTAGAAGTTTTTTCTTAGAGACTTAGAAACTTTGAGGCAAACCTATTTCAGGACAAGACACTCAATACCCAATACTTATTTCAGCAAAACCATTCTCTTCCGAGCAACAAAGTCACCTGACCTCAATTCATAAAAGTAAACTCCGCTGGCGAAACTGCTACCGTCAAACTGAACCTTATAATTTCCTGCCTGCTTAATTTCATTTACTAAAGTTTTTACCTCTTTACCAAGTATGTCATATACTTTCAAAGACACAAATCCCAATTCCGAAATCCCAAATTCCAAATTTGTAACGGGATTAAATGGATTGGGGTAATTATCAAATAATCTGTAACTTGACGGTTCTGATGAATTTGGAATATTAACAACCGTAATGATTTTATGGAAAGTTGTATTCCAAGTT
>JAGQWH010000418.1 GCA_020437545.1 Ignavibacteriota bacterium | reverse complement strand
AAATAATTATCGATTTATCGTGAAAATTAATTTTAATTCCCAAATGATGTGGATTCGATTTATCGGAACTCATGCAGAATATGACAAAATAGATGTAAATAAAATTTAAAAGATGAAATTAAAACCCATTAAAACAGAGCAAGATTATTTTAAAGCTTTAGAAAGACTTGAATTGATTTTTGATGCCAAGTCAGGAACTAATGAAGGCGATGAATTGGAAATTCTGGGAATATTACTCTAAAATTATGAAAATGAACACTTTCCTATTGAATTACCTGATCCAATTGAAGCAATTAAGTTCAGAATGGAGCAGTTAAATTATTCTCAAAATGATTTAGCCGAAGTAATTGGATTAAAAAGCAGAGCTAGTGAAATTTTGAACAAAAAGAGAAAATTATCTTTGGAAATGATTCGTAAACTCACAGAAAAATTACACATTCCATCAGAAGTATTAATCCAAGCCTATTAAGATTTCTGTCTATCCTCAACCGTATTTTTTGATTATTGCATCACAAGCTTTATCCAACATATTAAAAACCGCCTCAAAGCCATTAT
>JAGQWH010000417.1 GCA_020437545.1 Ignavibacteriota bacterium | reverse complement strand
CCTGGAGCAACGGGTTTTCAAACACGGCCAGACGCAGATTTTTATCGAAACGCCCTACCGCAATAAATCCCTCATCGAAACGGCGATCAATACCCTTTCCCCGGATATGCTCTTCTGCATCGCCGCCGACCTCACACTGCCCACCGAGTATGTGCGCACGCTGGCCGTAAGGGACTGGCGGAAGGAGAAAGTGCCGGATTTGCACAAGCATCCGGCTGTTTTTTTGGTTGGGAAGTAGAATTTGGGATGTTTGACCATCTCTTAAAATTTTTGACGTTCGATTTTTGATGTGCCGCGAAAGAGCCGCCACTACCGGGGAGCTTGCGAAAGACAAATCAAAAATCCCAAATCAAAAATCCCAAATCAAAAATCCCAAATCAAAAATCGGACATCTCAAATCCTATGTGGCTTCCGAATCTCCAACCTTCCTGCCATCCTGTCTATGTGTTACCTTCCTGTCCCATCTTCGTCACAAGGCTGAAAAAACTTAGTTTAAAAACGAAACTAAGCAAACTATTTTCAGAGGCGGCCCGTTATTCTGACAAGCCAAAGAAA
>JAGQWH010000416.1 GCA_020437545.1 Ignavibacteriota bacterium | reverse complement strand
AAATGAGGGCTTTAAAATACTTTCCGGACAAGAAAAAACCATTGTGTATGTGCTTCTAGACGACAAGTTAACAGGTGCTATTGCACTTGCAGATATTATACGTGAAGAATCAAGAGATGCGATATTAGGGTTAAAGAAAATGGGCATTCGTTGTTTGATGCTTACTGGGGATAATAAATCTGTTGCCAAATGGGTATCAAAAGAACTGGAATTGGATGATTACTTTGCTGAAGTTCTACCGTATCAGAAAGCTGAAAAAGTGAAAGAGGTGCAGTCAAAGGGATATATTGTAGCTATGACGGGAGACGGAGTAAATGATGCTCCTGCATTAGCGACAGCAGATGTGGGTATTGCAATCGGCGCTGGAACTGACGTTGCTCTTGAAACTGCTGATATTGTGTTGGTGCGTAGCAATCCAATGGATGTTTTGACAATAATACAATTGGCTAAAGCAACTTATCAAAAGATGGTTCAGAATCTTATTTGGGCGACAGGTTATAATGTTTTTGCGATTCCACTTGCCGCGGGGGTTTTATATGATTATGGAATAATATTAAATCCAGCT
>JAGQWH010000415.1 GCA_020437545.1 Ignavibacteriota bacterium | reverse complement strand
CTATATCTACTGGGCGGTAGCTCAGGAATTTCCCGGCCGTATCGCGGCTACCTATATCCGCGATGTACGCTCCGGCCGCCACGCCCGGCGTATCGCCCGCTTCATCTCCAAGACCGGCGCCGATATCCAACTGGTGGAGGATTACACCCAGGCTGCAAAAGACGCGGCCCGGCGAGGATTGATCCGGCTCGAAACCTTCGAACAGTTCCGAAAAGAACGGTTGCTGTAGCCAATCGAAAATCGAAAATCAAAAATCAAAAATCAAAAATCAAAAATCCCCCGCCCCTTTCCTCCTCACTTTCCAATAATGATGCACCGTCACGCGGACGATATCCCGCTGGTAGTACGCCCCTGCAATGTTGCGTGGCTGAAACCAGTTGATGTACCCCACTTCCAGTCCCAGCGCCGGCGTCAGGCCGTAGCTCAGGCTGGCGCCCAGCAAGTTGAGGCTGAAAGGCGTCGGGCCGGTTTCGCCCAGATTGAAAAAGGCCTCATCGAAAACGTTGAGATGGAGGCGCCCCTTTGAGGTGGGCCGGGAGATTAGGGTGAGCTGCCCTTGCAGCAGG
>JAGQWH010000414.1 GCA_020437545.1 Ignavibacteriota bacterium | reverse complement strand
ATAACATCAGAATCGATTACACCAACAGCAAAGAAGGAATGCGTCAGGATTTTATCATTAAGAAAAAACCTGAAGGCGAGGGGAATCTTAGGCTTGATATTTCAGCAGATACAAAACTGGATATGAATGTAGATGCTGATGCTGTTAAATTCATAAATGAAGAGGGTAAAGAGATGATCAGATATTCGGCTCTTAAAGTCTGGGACGCGAAAGGTCGTGAATTGAAAGCATGTTTTGAAGATAGTTACAAGTTACGAGTTACGAGTTACGATAAAAATCAGAAAAATATTGATTCGCGTAACTTGAAACTTGAAACTTGTAACTTTTTTTCAATATTGGTGGACGACGAAAACGCCGTCTACCCAATAACAATCGACCCATTATCTACCAGCCCTGACTGGACGGCAGAAGGTGATCAGACAAATTCAAATTTTGGATATAGTGTTGCTTCGGCCGGTGATGTAAATAATGACGGTTTCTCTGATGTAATTATCGGAGCTCCATATTATACAAACGGTGAATTACTTGAAGGCAGGGTTTTTGTCTACTATGGTTCTGCTTCAGGCTTGCCG
>JAGQWH010000413.1 GCA_020437545.1 Ignavibacteriota bacterium | reverse complement strand
AAATGATGACGAAAGAAACGAAGACGATAGTGAATATTCTTCAAGTTCAGGCTGCAAATTTGAAGACGGAACATATTCCGCAACGGTGGACTATTACAATCCAGAAACAGGTTACAGCCAAACTTACACATTAGACGTTGAAGTAGAAGATTGTGAAGTTGTGCAAATAGACTTTCCAAATGGCGGTTGGCTTGACAGTGACCACATAACGCCAGCCGAACTTGACGAAGATGGAAATTGCACGGTTGATGGCGAAGATGGTAAAACATACGAAATTCAAATAGATAACTAAAAACAGGGAAGCCGAAAACTGAATAGAGTAGGCAAAAAATTAAAAAATAAAAAAAATGAAAAAATTAATTTTCTCAGTAGCATTTACACTTTTCTGCGTATTCGGAGTAAAAGCACAGACTAAAAAAGACGGAACTCCTGATATGAGATATAAAGCAAATAAGGAAACTTATGGTAATTCATATTCATCACCAAGTTACTCGACACCCAAAAGTAATAACTCAAGTTACTCTACACCAAGTTACTCTACGCCCAAGACAACAGAAAGAAACTATAATAACGGAGGGCA
>JAGQWH010000412.1 GCA_020437545.1 Ignavibacteriota bacterium | reverse complement strand
TTATCTTTATCTAAATATATCATATTCGCTGTCGGAGTAATTTAATTATAATAATAGCGTAATCAAATTCAAATTTTGTAATCACAATTTGAATCTAAGGGATTATTGTTGCGTACTCTTTTTCTAAAATGAATTCTACCAATTAACCAGTTAACCAATTAACATAATTAACCAAGTGAATGTCTTTGAAAAGTCCTCTCATTAAAGATTCTTAAATCTTGTAAAAATAGACGGAAAGTTACTCTGCGGGGACGACGAATTTGGAATTTGGGATTTCGAATTTGGGATTTATGATTTTCAGATAATACCCTCTGCACACCATTCACTTTAAACACTCTATAGACTCACTTGATGTCTTCGCAGAGTCACTCCGCTGAATAATCTTTTAAGTAAGAATAAGAGTTTGTGCGGAGGACTCTGCAGGGAAGCGTTTCGGAGCAGAGTCCTCTTAATAAGATTTTTTAAACTTGTGAATTTAGACTGAGAGAGATTTGTGAAGACGAGCAAACTCAAAATTAATAATTGTTTAGATTATTTAAGTTTGAATTGTTAAGTTTATGCAGTAAAAAAAACAAATTATTTTTAA
>JAGQWH010000411.1 GCA_020437545.1 Ignavibacteriota bacterium | reverse complement strand
ATGATAGATTTGACATGATATTGGTTTCGCAAGCTGTTATCGATTCTGGAAGCATAACATATTTACCCAATAGCTACACAACATTTGGAAATGATGGAAATCATTTTAATGGAGCCTTAATTGAACTTCCTAACGCGACTGTTTCAAATGACATTGCAACAGCTTTATATTATGCATCAGATCACCTTCCAGTATACGCTGATTTTGTAATTCAACCTTTGACATCAGTAAAAAATAATGAGTCAGAATTAATAAAAAATGATTTTGAATTATTTCAAAATTATCCTAATCCTTTTAATCCCACAACCATAATTAAATATTCAATTCCTAATACAGTAAGTAACAACATTTCAACTGCTTCAAATGTAAAGTTAAAAGTCTTTGATGTCCTTGGCAGAGAAATTAAAACAATAGTTAATCAAAGCCAAAAACCCGGAACTTATGAAGTTCAATTTGATGCAAGTGAACTTAGCTCAGGAATTTACTTTTATACTCTTAAAACTGGCAGTTTTTATTCAACAAAAAAAATGCTTTTAATCAAATAAGGGTTGCGAATTGATTGAATAATAATAAAAGAATAGCTAATT
>JAGQWH010000410.1 GCA_020437545.1 Ignavibacteriota bacterium | reverse complement strand
TCGCAGATACTGTGAAAAGGATAAACAATAACGGCATTGTAAAAGAAACCATTGACAGGAATAATCTCCGTACAATTCAGACTCCGCAGGCTTTCAGATATGATATCTTAAAAAAGTCATTTGATAAAGCTTATAATGAAAACTTTACAGGGACTGATGAATCAGCAATAGTGGAGAATGCCGGATACAAAGTGAAAGTGATCGAAGGTGATAAGACAAATGTAAAAATAACTTACCGGGGAGATATAAAATGATTTTTGATTTTTGATTTTTGATTTTTGATTTTTTGATTTTTGATTTTTGATTTTTGATTTTTTGAAAACTAAATATTAATATTATGAAAAATTCAGGAACAATTGTACTTGAAAGATTTGACAGTAAAGTATTAAAAAATAATACTTTGGGAGATCCGTCTGAGAGGGAATTTCCCGTATATCTACCGCCTTCTTACGGAAAATCCGGAAAGAGATTTCCGGTCGTTTATCTTATTTCAGGATTTACCGGAAAAGGGATCATGAATTTGAATGTAAGTTTCCTTTCGGAAAATATTTTTGAAAGACTCAACAGACTTATTGAAACAAAGGTAATGAAA
>JAGQWH010000040.1 GCA_020437545.1 Ignavibacteriota bacterium | reverse complement strand
CAACTTTTAACTTTCAACTTTTAACTTTCAACTTTTAACTTTTAACTTTCAACTTTTAACTTTCAACTTTTAACTTTTAACTTTGTTTAGTCGTCTCTCAAAAATAACACTTGTATTTATTATTGCATCTAACCTTTCTATAGTTGCAGTTAATAACCTTGTCGATTACTCTTCAAATTATTTATTCGTCAAAAATGTACTGAGCATGGATACAACATTTCCCGACAATCAGCTGATGAACCGGGCTATTACATCTCCCGTTTTATGGGATGTATTCTATATTACTATTATTATATGGGAATTTACCATTGCAATTTTCTGCTGGATAGGAATAATTAAGTTGCTTATAAAGCTTAAATCGACACCTGAAGAATTTGATAAAGCAAAAACATCTTCTATTATTGGCTTAACAATGTGCGCTCTGCTGTTTGGGTTTGCTTTTATAACTATTGCAGGTGAGTGGTTTCTAATGTGGCAATCTCAGACCTGGAACGGTGAATCGGCTGCATTGAAATTATTTATGATGTCCGGGATCTCTCTGATCTATCTTAATATGAAAGAATAATTTGGATTTTTGATTTTAGATTTTTGATTTTAGATCTGAAAGCTATTTTTGTCTGGGAGAGAATCATTCTTTAATAATTTGTAATTTGTAAATCTAAATTCCTTATTCCTAATTATTCTTAAACTGAACTTCCTTCCATTCCGAAAACATCCCTTTCACTTTATTCCTTTGATACTTGCCTGTTGACGTTACCGGTATTGAATCTGTAAATACAACAACCTTCGGCGATTTGAAGAACGGCAGATGCTTTTTGCAATGTTCAATGATCTGCTGCTTATAAGTTTCTTTCATTTCATCTGAAGCGCCCTGATCTTTTAATCTGATCAATGCGCCTACTTCTTCGCCGTACCAGTCATTATCAAAACCAACTGCTATGCCGGCTGCTACGGACTCACACATTGACAGAACTTCATCTATCTCAAGAGGAGAAATATTAACAGCTCCCCTTATTATAAGCTCCTTTATCCTTCCCGTAATGAAAAAATATTTTCTTCTTTTATCATCATATTTAAAGAAACCTTCATCACCACTTCTGAACCAGCCGAATTCGAATGTCTTCCTGTTGACCTCATCATTATTAAAATAATACTTCATCACATTATGTCCTCTTATCACAATTTCACCTTTTTCATTTTCATCAAGACTCTTCCCTTTATCATCCTGAATATCCATTTGATTACATTCAATCGGAATCCCGATAGACGGAAATCCATATTCATTCTGCCATTTTGCATGTTCTGCTTTACTCAGATCCACAGGAACGAAACAAGAGTAACATGTCGTCTCCGAAAGACCATATCCATGAGCTATCCTTAATCCGAATCTGTCTTCAAAATTTTTTGCAATTTCACATGTAAGAGGTCCGGCTCCGCAGATAATATGAGAGAAGTTTTTCAGATCGTAATTTTTGCTTTCTTCATCGGAATGCAAAAGAAACTGAAGCAGTGTCGGCACGACACTTACTACTTTCACATTATTTTCCTCAAGTCTCTTTAAAAATGTATCTGTCTGAAACTTCTGATTGAGAATTAATTTCCCGCCGTAAAACATTGTTGTCATGATCGTAACAACAGTTCCATTTACATGATGAATAGGAAGCACGCACATCATTACATCATCATTGTGTAGTTTATGCCAGTTGGATATCGATAGAGCATCTGCCATCAGATTATACTGTGTCAGCACCACGCCTTTCGGATTTCCTGTTGTACCGGAAGTATAAACGATAAGACATTCATCTTCTTTATTTACATGATAAGGTACATTTATATTATCCTCAAATTCATCAAAATTGAATTCATCAAAATTGACTATCAGAACTTCATCCGGAATTGAAGCGGCTTTCAACTTACTGGGATATTCTTTGCGGGTGAATATCATTTTCGCTTCAGAATTTTCAACTATGTACTGAACTCTGCCGGGTTCTTCACTTACATTTACAGGGACAACCACAGATCCGATCACCCAGCTTGCAAAATACAATATTACTGTATCACTGTGATTATGTGAAAATGTTACTATGCGGTTTCCTTTTTTAATATTGTTATTAAGCAGATAGTTTGAAAGCTGATGAACACGTTTGACAAATTCATTATAAGTATATTCCCGTACTTTTTCATCAGAGTCATAATACTTAAGATAAACCATGTCCGGTTTTTCATTTAAGTGATGATGCATTATTTCTGACATGTTCATATATTCAGTCAGATAATCTGTTGCAGATCTTTCACCAAAGCTCTGTGCTTTGAGTATGTTTTTGATAGTTATCTCGTCCATATTCAGATTTATTTGCCTCTAAGGCACTAAGGTTCTAAGTTTGTAATGTTTTTAAAGTTTGTATTCATTATCCTTATATGATATGGAATATTTTCTTAAATCCTGAAAACAATTTTATTTTAATATTGAACAAAAAATAAATATACTTTAAATGTTGACTGAATCAACAAATAAAAAAAATCTTTTAGCCTTCGAGCCTTCGAGGCAAAAAAAGTTTTAATTATTTTTTAAAAATCAATTTGATTATTTTACAACCATTGCAAAATAACAATTATGAATTAATGAAAAAAACTCTAATATTATTCTTTATTATCATTTCCGTATTTAATTTTTCCTGTACTGAAAAGGAAGTCTCAAACGAAAAAATATTCAGCATAAACTTAAATCAGAATATAGAAACACTCGAACCTGTTAAATCAAATTCGATTCAGATCATCTGGGGTCTGGCAATCATGATGGAAGGTCTTGTCGAATTTGACAGGAATGCCGATCTCAAACCTCTGATCGCAAAGAGCTGGACGATCAGTGATGACGCTCTTACATATACTTTTACTTTAAGAGATGATGTTTACTTTCACGACAATGAATCTTTCAAAGAATCAGGCGGCAAGGGAAGAAAGGTTGTTTCTTCCGATTTTAAATACTGTCTCGAGAGAGTCTGCAATCCGAAAACAAAATCCCGCGGACAATGGGTTTACAGAGACCGTATCAAAGGTGCTCAGGAATATATAGATTTTATGTCGGGGAAAACTACTGAAGTAGTTGACGGAGTATCCGGTATAAAAGCTCTGAATGACAGTACGCTTACCATTGAACTCACAAAACCTTTTGCTCCTTTTTTAAGCATTCTGACAATGTCTTACGGATATGTATATCCGAAAGAAGCCGTTGAATTTTACGGAGAGAGATTCGGACAGAATCCTGTAGGCACAGGAGCATTTAAATTTGTGAAGTGGGATATTGACAAAGAACTGATTTATGCAAAGAATGATAAGTATTGGGGAAAAGATGAAACAGGTAATTCACTCCCCTATCTTGACGGAGTTAAAGTTACTTTCACTCAGTCCTCTGAAACAGAATTTCTTGATTTTCAGAACGGCAAGTATGACTATCATGATCCTTCTTCCGAAACCTATGATCAGATCACGGATGACAATGGAAATCTGATCGATGCAGATACGAGACCTTATTCATTGGTCAAACAACCCTGGCTTCAGACTGTATTCTTTGGAATGAATCAGTCACCCGATCTCCCGGGCGGAAAAGACGGTCCGTTTCTTAATAATAAAAAACTACGTCAGGCGCTCAATTATGCAGTTGATAAAAATAAGATCGTAAAATATGTTCTGAAAAACAGAGGTATGCCTGCTGAAAATGGTCCTATCCCTGACGGAATGCCGGGCTTTAATCCTGACATAAAAGGATATACCTATGATAAAGAAAAAGCAAAGTTATTACTTGCGGAAGCGGGTTACCCGGATGGAAAAGGTCTGAAGCTTGTATTGGTAACAGGTAATGAAGAGATCCAGAAGACAATAGCCGTTGCAGTGCAGGAGCAATTGAAAGAATACGGTATCGATCTGCAGCTTGATCAGATGATACAGTCAACTCTGATCTCAAAACAGGAAGACGGCGTCTTCTCTTTCTGGCGGGCAAGCTGGGGAGCGGATTATTATGATCCGGAAAATTTCATGGCTTTATTCTACAGTAAGAATATTACTCCTAACGGGCCTAACCGTGTAGGTTATTCAAATCCGGAAATAGATAAGTTATATGAAGAAGCCCTTAAGATAACAGATTTCGGAAAACGAAAAGAGATCTATGACAGGATGCAGAAAATAGTAATTGAAGATGCTGCATGGCTTACTCTTTATTATAATCAGAAAGCATATCTTTTGAATAAAGATGTACAGGGGTTTTATGTGGACGGGCTGAATATTATAAATCTGAAATACACTAAAAAGAATTAATGGATTAGTACAGATCTGTTTATTATCAAGCTGCGTTAGTTTATAAAAAAAGCATTTTGAAAAAAATCAATTTAACATTAATAATATTTTTATCTCTTGCAATATTTTCTTCCTGCACAAAGGAAAATTCAGACAAATCAAAAGAACGGTCTGAATCAACACAATCCACTGACAAAAAATCATCCGCGCCGGAACCTGTCCTGCCTGATACTTCAAAATTAAACAAAGCTGTTTTCGCTGCCGGATGCTTCTGGTGTGAAGAGACTTTGTTTGAAAGCATAATTGGTGTCGGAGAGGTTGTCTCAGGCTATGCGGGCGGCAATACGGATGATCCGACTTATGAGGAAGTTGGATCGGGCAGGACAGGTCACGCAGAATCATTTCTCGTGTATTACGATTCATCGGTTATAGATTACAATACTTTACTTAAAGTTTATTTTTCGTCTCTTGATCCGACACAAGTAAACGGACAGGGTCCTGACATCGGGACGCAATACCGTTCGATAATTTTCTATACAAATGACAAAGAAAAAGAGCTCGCTGAAAATTACATAACCGCTCTGGGCAACTCAGGAAAATATGACAGACCAATTTCAGTTGAAGTAAAAGAACTGATCAGATTCTATCCTGCAGAAAAGTATCATCAGGATTACATTACACATAACCCGGACAATCCTTATGTAATACACGAATCTATTCCGAGGATAAAAAGATCTCAGAAACAGATACCGGAGCTGGTAAAGCCGGGGAAGAATATTTCTGATGAGTAATTTCGGGTCGATTTAAATTATATATACCACAAAGGCACGAAGACACAAAGGAAAAGAATAAGGGAAAAAACAAAAATGAAAGTATAGTCATTGAAATCATAAAGAATTAGTTTTTTTTACTTTGTGCCTTAGTGCCTTTGTGGTAAAGAGGATTCCTGGATTACTGCTTAGATAACTTTTTAATTATAAATATGGAAATCACATTCAAACAACTCGATCCGGAGACAGACATTCCGGAACTGTCAGCACTCGCTGCAAGGATATGGAATGCTTATTATCCTGAAGTAATCACACAGGAGCAGATCGATTACATGCTCGGACAGTCTTATAATGCCGAAAGCCTTAAAAAGCAGATGACCGAAGACAATCACGTTTTTACCGGCGCTTACATTGACGGTAAAATGGCAGGATACATTTCCGTAAGTACTGACGGGCTTGGTGAATATTTTATCCATAAACTTTATGTCGATACTTCAATACACAAGAAAGGCATTGGAAAGGCATTATTTGAATTTGTCTTTAAAGATAAAAAATACACTGCGATCAGACTTACGGTCAACCGGCAGAATTTCAAAGCCGTCAATTTTTATTTCCGAATAGGATTCATTATAGAAAGGGTCGCAGACTTTGATATCGGAAACGGGTTTGTGATGAATGATTTTGTGATGGTATGTAAACCCTGAGATCTTAACGAACACTTTTTATATTTCCAAAACTAATGTGATTTTTTTTTCAATTTTACTCATCTTTTACTTATACTTCATTTCATTTACTTCCCTTCCTTTTACCTCTATCCCATTCTTACCATAAAATCTTTTCCAAAAACTATTCCAAATAGTTATCTGAAAAGTTAATAAACACATTAACAAAACTGCCATTAGCAATTACCATTATCAACTATCAATTATCAATTGTCAATTATCAATTATCAACTATCAATTATCAACTATCAACTATCAATTATCAACTATCAATTATCAATTATCAACTATCCTCTCTTCCCGGTTTCACAAATCGCATAATTTAACACTTCACAAATCGACTTATTCATTTTAATTTTGCACAGTAGAAATGAAAAACTAAAAAAAATTATAAAGGAGGAAGATATGATAAGAGCACCGGATGTATAAAATAAAAAGGATCAGAAAATATTTCTTTGTAAAATCATAAAGTTAGTGTTGGCCACCGAACTATAATAATCCAAAGAATTCTTCTGATCCGGTTACAATTTAAAATTCTGAGACATAAAACAAAATGGAATTAATAAGTTTCAGAACGTTCATTTATATAACCAGTGGCCAAAAAATTATCTGCACATTCTAAGCATGATCGTAAACATCAAACTGACACTATTTTTAAAATTTAAATTTAAGGCCATGAAAACGATAAAAATTTTTCTATTAGTAATGTTCACATTCATAATAAATGAAATGGGTATGTCATACCATATAGCCGTAAATAATATCTGCCCGAGTCAGCAAAACCCGACTCCTTTTTATTACCCTACAGGTAATATAAATATAGATTACAGGATCGACTCAGTCGGAAGTCTTGACAGAGGTGATCCGAGATGTAAAATTTATCTGGTTCAGAGAGGAGTACATATACTAATGTATGATCAGATCGTTCCAAAAGGACAGAACCTTTCAACTCCGCTCAACCCTGAAAACTTTCCGGGATTAAAATATAACGAACCGGTAGGTATAAGGATAACGGCTATAAGTCCTATGTATCCTATGTTCGGTTATACAGAATATTTTTACTTTATAATTTACAGAGATGGAAATCACGGCCCGTTTTATTCTCTGAGCAATGGATCTGTTCAATTAATAAGGGAAAATGCTTTTAGTGTTTTTCTCAGAAGCGATGATTGTGAATCAGTTGCATCAGGAGCTTACTATCTCAGGCAATACAAAACTACATTTACATTACAGGGTGATTTTACTGATTCAATACCTGAATTGGTTAATGAATATTGTTTGGGATATTCAGGATCGTTGCCTAATCCTCAAATCAGATGGGCTTATATAATCAGCCTAACTGACAATGAGATCATATTTGGTACTTTTACTTATGAATTGGTAAATATTCTGGGTCAGGATATGGGATTTGTCCCATGCCGTCCGGAAGAAGCGCGGGTGGTTTTCAGATATGCAGGAAAGCCTGAGATCCATAATGTTCTGTCATATCCTGCAATGCTTACACCATCTAACAGTGCTGCAATAATTTCAGGTAATATTTCAGGATATTTTGACACTGCTTACTGGTCAGACTCAAACAATATCCATAATCATTCTCTCACTCCGCATTTTGATTATGCTGTATTGAATGCAAATTTTGCTGAATCAAATTCTGAACTTCTCGAAAAATATTCAGTCCATTTACAGGTATTTAATCAATACTTCAATTCCAACAGATACAAATTTTTTGTTAATTTCGGAAATGATCCTATGGGATGTCCTGCATTAGGGTTTAAAGAAAAAGGCATCGATGTGACAGAGAATCATATACTTTCAACAGCTCCGGCAAATCCCAAAACGGATGTAACCGATTATTATCTGACTTATAATCCGTTCAATGCGGAAAAAGATACTATATGCTTCAGTATTTCTGAAAAAAGCAATGACATTACCAAGATCGATCTTTTGAAAATGTATCAGATCGAGGCTGAAAAAAATACAGAAGCCGCAGTCACTGTAGATGGTGAAGTTATTAATTTTGAAAACGATATTTATAAGAACAAAGTCATCACAAATCATGATCTCGATGTTTCAGAAGAGCTCAGGTCAATTGATAATATTACATATACTCTTGATAAAGATTCCGCTTTGAATATTATTGTCCCGCCCGGAAATGAAAATTATCTGGTTATTCGCGGAAGGACCAAGGCAAGCAAGGAAATAATTTCATTCAGAATGCATACATCCCTGAATGAAAATGCCGATATATATCTCAGAGAATTACCCGGAGATGTCTGTATAAAACTTGATAAACCGAATTTCACAAGTTTAACATTAACAGCTTTACAAAAATGTGAAATTGACAGAATAGCTTTAGTAAGAAATCTCAATACAAATATTGTAAATGAACTTATTATGATACCTCCGCCTGAAAATCAAAGGGATTTTTCAAAAATTATTGCTTATGATGATAATAATTATCTGACAATCGGAAAAGACAGGAATATCAATCTTAAATATCTGAATAACAGGAATGCGGAAAAGGATCTTTACTATTTTCTTAAGATCAACGGAACATATATGAAATCTGAAGAACCTGTAACTGATAATTCTGAATTGAGATCGAATGATAAATTTGAATTTAAATTGCATGAGAACTATCCGAATCCGTTTAATCCGTCTACTCTTATCAGATTTGAAATACCGGAAAACGGACATGTTAAACTTTCAGTCTATGACATTACCGGCAGACTTATAAAAACATTAGTAAATGAATTCAGAAATGCCGGAACATATGAATCAGCATTTGACGGAAGCTCACTATCAAGCGGATTTTATTTTTACAGACTTGAATCCGGAAGAAATATTGAAACAAACAGAATGATACTTTTAAAATAAAATTAACTATATAAACCAAACCGGCCGGAGAATATTCCGGCCGGGATTATTAACAACTAAAAAAAAATCAAACACTATGAAACAGAAACAGACACAAAAACCGGTTCAGAATCAATCTCAGCAAATAAATGCTGTTAAAAAAGAAATAAAAGCAATTGATCAGAAAATTGCAAAACTCTACGTAAAAATGGAAAAACTTATTAAAGACATTGTCAAACTGCAAAAAATTGGTTTAAACTCAAGGGCAAAAAAACGTGTAAGCTATATCGACTGGCTCGAGAATGAAAGAAGAATCAAAGATTCAATATAGTCAGCAATAATTTTATAAACTCTGAATTTTACAAATGAAAATTTAACCCGGCAAAGCCGGATGATTTCTTATTGCCTGTTTTCAATTTATTTAAACTTTACCTCAATAATAAATCGCAGTAATATATAAAGTCCGGAATTTCTAATATTGCAATCGGTACTTTTTAATTAGTGTTCAATCAGAGTTTTGGAATTTTATAAAGCATTTTAAAACAATCTCCAATTAATTCAAAATTGGAGATTTAAGATATCCATTTGTCACAGAAAAATGCAAAAGAGGTGAATATAATAAATTTCCCGAAATCAACAGTAAAAATTATTACCCGCCAAAGCGGATATATTTCTCATTCTAAACTTTAATTTCCATAGTGTAATCATTATATTTGCATATATTTTAAAAAACTTAATGAGAAAAGATTTCGCCGGTAAGATCAAGCTCAGCGCTCTGCTGATTCTGATAATTTTATTGTACAGTCCCGGTATTATTTATTCCCAGATAAGGGTCTTTGAAAGACCTACAGAGAACGTATTTTCTAATCCGGATATCTATCCCCAGAGTCCCACAAGGAAGATCATCAGTCTCAACGGTCAATGGGATGTATCGTTTAATGAAGCCAAGAGTTATGATAAATTCATAATTCCAATGGCATTTGATTTCGAAGGTAAGGTAATATTCAAAAAGAATTTTACCATGGATCAGGAGACATTAGACAAGTTCAGCTTCATATTAGTGGCTGAAGGCATTGAATATGAATCCGAGATCAGGATCAATAACAATTTTATAACGAAGCATTCCGGCGGGTTCACTCCGGTATTCTTTCCTCTGACAGACGGTATCATTACATCCGCCAATGAGATCGTGATAAATGCTGATAACGAACTTAATTTCAAAAACACTATCCCGCTTTCAGATCAGATAAATTATTCCAAAGTCTACGGTGGCATCACAAAAGACATATATATAATTGCAGTACCTAAGCTTTTTGTTCTCGGCAATTATATTAAATACAAAGTTGATAATTTACTTACATTAAAGATCTCAAATATAATTGACATTAAATCTTCTGAACTGGAAAAACTCAGTGATTCCCTGAATTCAGGCGATTTTTTTGTTCAGACATTTATCTACAGAAGATCTGACAGCGCCGTTGCAGGCAAAAGCGACAGAATTCCATTTAAGATCGGAAACAATAATTCACTCAAGATCAATAATGACATAAATATTTCCAATCCTGTGTTATGGAGTCCTGAGAATCCGGTGCTTTATACGGTAAAAGTCGTGATCACAAATGCAAAGGAAACAGTCTTTGACGAATTCATAACCGAAACCGGTTTTACAAATCTGACTACAAAGGATAATCAGGTGTTTATGAGCGGCAGACCTTTTCTGATCAACGGCATCAACTATTATGAAGACCATCCAAGATATGCTTCAGCTCTGGAGTATTCTGAAGTCTTTAAAGACATGAAGAATATCAAGACCATGGGATTCAATGCTGTGAGAGTTCCCGGCAGATCCGCCAACAAATATATTATTTCCGCCTGTAACACTTTAGGTCTTTTTGTTCTTCAGGAGATCCCGTTCAATGAACTCAGTGAATATTATCTCGAAAGTGATAAATATGTAAGATTATCATTGAATTATATAACGGATATCATTGAAAGAGATAAAAATTCTCCCTGCATATTTGCCTGGGGAATCGGCAATGACTTCGATGTCTCCACGCCACTTTCACTTGAGTATGTAAAGACTGCAACTGCTTTGATCGACTCGCTAAACGGAAGATTTAAATACTATACATCACGGGCTTTTAATTCGGATATCTGTTCGGAAGAAGTGGATTTTACCGGAATAAATTTTTACGGCAGGAGTTATGAAAAAATAAACAAGATAGCTGCAGAGATTACTGACAGATCAAAACCGGTAGAAAACAGAAAGAACAGGAATCTGTTTGTGTCTTATTACGGAATTAAGATCGAGAACAGCAACAGCAACGGATTCAGCGATCCAAAATCACAGGAGTCGCAGATGAAATTTTTAGCCGAATGTTATCCAAAGATCTCACAGTCTATGTTCGGTAATTTTATTGCATCCTATGCTGATTACAATTCAGAAAATCCTCTAAACCATCCCCTTGATGCAAATCCTTTTCTGAATACAAGCGGTCTGTATACATTCAATCGTGAACAGAAGCGTTCTGCAGAGTTTGCAAAAAGAATGCTCAACAAAGAGGATCTCCCGAGAATTCAGGAAGGAAATTATGTAAAAGAGCTGCCTTACATCTTCATAGTTACAGGACTGACAATGATCCTTATACTTATTTATTTCGTCAACAGAGATAAAAAATTCAGATCAAATCTTCTCAGATGCCTTTATAAACCGACTTATTTCTTTTCGCTTGTAAAAGATCAGATGATCGTTTCCACAGGTTACAATATTCTTCTTGCGTTCTGCATCTCGATAGGACTCGGGCTGTATTTTTCATCAGTGATATTTTACTATGTAGATAACAATTCATTTGACATGATACTGGCAAAGATTTTTTCAGACGGCCGGGCAAAAATTATTTTCAGCGATATTTCAAACAATAAATTTTATCTGATCGCATCACTGACCATTTTAAATTTATTGCTAACATTTATCACAGCCTTTTTTCTGTATTTTATCTCATTCTATACCAAAGGAAAATCTTATTTAAAGATAATTTACAGTATCTGTGTATGGTCGACCTTACCCATGCTTATTTTTTTATTCATCGGCACGGTTTTATATAAACTATCAGACTCAAATCCTGCATACATTAATATTACGATGTGGCTGTTTGTAATATTATACTTCCTGTATCTGAACAGATTAATAATCGGAGCTAAAACCCTGTTTGATATCAGAACAGGGAAAGTATATATTTACGGGACAGTAATAATACTTCTTATATTTGTTATTATTTATTCTTATTTTTACTTTTTTACGGGAGCAACAGAAACAATTGATCTTGTTAAGAATTTAACTGTAACTTCATAATTTGTATTTATCAAAATTAGAAATTTTCGGATTCAAATCTTTCGCTGATAAAACTTCAATAGAGTTTGACAGCGGGGTTTCTGCTATTGTAGGACCCAATGGTTCCGGTAAATCCAATATTGTAGATGCATTGAGATGGGTTCTCGGAGAGCAGGGTGATAAAGTTCTGCGAAGCGGTAAAAGAGAAGACGTAGTCTTTAACGGAACAAAATACAGAAAGCCGCTGAGCGTAGCCGAAGTAGCTGTTACAATTCAGAATAATAAGAACAAACTGCCGACCGAATATTCGGAAGTTCAGATCGCCAGGAGATTTTACAGAAGCGGTGAGACCGAATATTATCTTAACGGGACAAAGGTCAGACTCAAGGACATAAAAGAACTTTTCATAGATACGGGGATTGGACCTGATGCATATTCGGTGATCGAGCTAAAAATGGTTGAAACCATTTTATCAGATGTGAAACACGAACGAAGAAAACTCTTTGAAGAAGCCGCAGGAGTCGTTTCATATAAACATAACAGGGATCTCACATTCAACCGGCTTGATGCCGTTCACGAATCTCTCCTTAGAGTTAATGATATCATCCGTGAGAAGCAGAGGAATGTAAATGCTCTTGAGAGACAGGCAAAGCGGAATGAAGAAGCAAAACTTGTTTCAGAAGAATTAAGATCACTCGAACTAAAAGTATCTTATTATGAATTTAAAAAACTTAAAAGTGAGATTACTGAGATTAAAAACAATGAGCAGGAAAATCTTGATCTTAAAGAAGAATTAGCCGAAGGACTTAAGAAGTATGATCAGATGCTTGATGAATTCAGGACAGAGCTTTCCGGAAAGGAAACTAAACTAGATGAGATTAACGCCCAGCTTACCGAAGAGAAAAAAGATCTTGATATAATTGAAAAAGATAATCTTGTACTCGGTGAAAAGAAAAAGAATCTTGAAAAGGATATTGAAAGGATCAGCAACGAGACAACTCAGATAACCAATACCATCAGCAGAAACAAAGATAAACTTTATGATCTCGAGAATAACATTAAGGTACTTGCAAATACGATTCTCATCTCGGAGATTTCTCTGAATGAAAAGAAAGCCAAGGTTGATGATTCCATAAAGATCATTAATGCAAAGAAAAATGAAATGATCGAGCTCGGGAAAAAACTTAAGGAAGCTACAAAGATCGTAACCGAAAACAAATCCGAATATCAGAAAAATAAGATCAATTATGAGAATAATCTGAAACAGCTCGAAAAGCTTTCGGATATGAATGCCGTTCATATTGCAAGTATTGACAGGATCGAAGAAGATAAAAACATTCTTGAGAAAAGAATAAACGAGCTTACAGAGCTGGTCAAAATTTCGGAAAAAGAATATAAAGCCAAAGAAGAAGAAAAAAATAAACTCGGTGAGTTAATTTCAGCAAACGAAAAGAAGATCTCGGCTCTAAAGACCGATGAACAGATAATCAGAAATAAAATAGAACATCTGGAAGAACTTAAAGAAAATTTTGATGATTACAGTGAAGGTGTGAAATATCTTGTAAGTGAACGTAAGGAAAGCAAGATCACTACTATACTTGATACCATTGAAGTTGAAGACAAATTTAAAATTGCAATAGAGACAGCTCTTGGAGAGATCTCGGGATATCTGATACTCGATGATTCTAAGATCACGGATGAACTCATAAAAGAACTTGCCGAAAAAGAAAAAGGTAAAGTAACCTTTATCCTCAATGATGTCCTGAATTATAAAAACAGTGATTACATTCCGTTTGAATTTGCAGATCCTGAATTCATAGGTACAAAAGGCGTATATGGCTTTGCTGATAAATTTGTCAAATGCGTAAATGACAGATATCTGCTTCTTATGCAGTATATCTTTGACGAATATGTAATTGTCGAGGATATTGCAACTGCCCGTAAATTAGCAGAAGATAATTACTATAAATTCATTACACTCGATGGAGACATTATCACAAAAGGATTTGTCAGAGCCGGTGGTAACATTAATGAAGAATCTCTAAGACTTGGCAGACAAAAGAAGATAGATGAGTATATTGAGAAGGCTGATTCCATCAAAAACGAAGCTAAGATTTTATTTGATGAAAATGAAGTACTCAATACTAAATTCAAAGAGCTGTTACCCGGAATTCCTAAGAGTAAATTTGAAGCTGCAAGAAAAGATCTCGATAAAACTGAGCTTGAATTATCCAATCTTGATTTTAGAAAAGAACAGCTTAATAAATCCATCACTGATAATGAGAATACTTATAATGATCTCAAAGAGAAGAACAATACGCTTAATGAATTAATAAACGATCTTATTAAGAAAGTTAATGAATCTGAAAATGAACAGTTCAATCTTGACAAAGAACTGATATTTCTGACAGACGAGTTTAACGTAATCGAACAGGGATTTTCAGCAGACTCGCAGGATTACAACGATTTCAATATCGAATTTACAAAGATCAAAAATGAGATAAAAAATGAAGAGCAAAACAAGATCAGGATAATTAACACTCTTTCATTTAACGAGAATCAGATTATTAAAAATTCGGAAAGCATTGATAACAATAAAAAGAATCTTGAAAATTACAATGTTCTCATAGAAGAGAATAATTCACGATTGAATTCTTTAAAGGAAAAATTCAGGATTACTGAGACAAGATATTCTGAAGAAAAGGAATCCTATGATGCGATCAAAGATAAACAGCATTCTGTAGATGTTGCGCAGAGGCAAAGGAGAATTGATTTTGATAATATATCACAGAAGCTTATCAATGCTCAGATAAAGATCAAAGAAAATGAGATCAAATCCGAACAGATCAAAGATTATATTCTCAAAAAATATGAAAAAGATTTCTCATTAGGCGAAGCTGATGATAATCTTGCGTTTACTTATGATGATTTTGATTATGCCCCTGCCAAGCAAAGCGTAGAAGAGCTTTCTGAAAGACTTAAAAAACTCGGAGGTGGTTATCAGCAGATATTGTTTGAAGATTTTGAGAATGAAAAAAACGAACTCAACAATCTCATAGAACAAAAAGCCGATCTTCTTGAATCAGAAAAAGATATCCGGAAGACAATTGATAAGATAAATAAAGAAGCCAGGGAAAGATTTCTCGGCGTATTCGAACAGATAAGAGAGAACTTCATAATAATCTTCAAAGAATTATTTTCGGAAGGTGATGAAGCTAATTTGAAAATCGTATATGAACAGGACGAAGAAGGGAAAGTAAAGGAAGATCCTCTTGAAGCAAAAATTGAGATCATTGCAAAACCCCGGGGTAAGAGACCAACCTCCATTGAGTTACTTTCCGGAGGTGAGAAAACTCTTACTGCTATTGCGCTTCTGTTTGCAATATATCTTGTTAAACCCTCCCCTTTCTGCGTACTGGATGAAGTAGATGCACCGCTTGATGTTGCCAATCTCGGCAGATTCAATAAAATGATAAGAAAGTTTTCTGATAATACTCAGTTCATAATGATCACACACAACGAAAGAACCATGGAATCCGTTGACAGACTTTACGGAGTGACAATGCAGGAAGCTGGAGTGACGACTATTGTTGAGACAAAATTCAAATCTGATGAAGTCCTGCAAGCTTAAGATCTTCTGTGATTTTGACGGAACTATCTCAAAGAATGACGTCTGGATAAACACTATACTTCAGTTTATAAATGACAAAGAAAAGTTTGATAATGTCATAGAGGAGTTTAACAAAGGTAATATCGGAACCAAAGAAACTGGTAACCTTATTGTCGGACTTATAGAGAATTTTTCCCTCGAAAGTTTTAATGAAGCTATTGACAAAGAAGAGATCGATGAATACTTTAAAGACTTTATTTTGTTTTGCAGGCAAAACGATTTTGAATTGCGAATACTGAGCAGCGGCTGGGATCATTACATAAACAGGATATTTAATTCAGAGAAAATTGATCTTAAAATTTATTCAACTGAACTGGTTTTAAGCAGATCCGGGAACTCGGAATACGAACTTTCCACAAAGTATAATTTTACTGATGAGTATTGCGGGCTATGCGAGACCTGTAAACGAAATATACTGATCACAAACACAAATGATCTAGACGATGAAGTTTCAGTATTTATCGGAGACGGAGCTTCTGACTATTGCGTAAGTAATTTTGCTGACATAGTTTTTGCAAAAGGGAAACTCGCTTCCTACTGCTGGAAAAATAATATTACTTATTTTGAATATAAAAATTTCCGGGATATTCAGAGCAAGCTTGAAAAGCTGATAAGCTCAGGTAAGATAAAGCAGAGACAGGAAGCCCGTGTAAGGAGAAAAGATATATTTATGGGCGGATAAACTATCAACTTTATAAATTTTAATAATAATTTGAATGAGAGAATTAGGAAAATATTTTTTTAAATACCGGAGTTATATCCCAATACCTTTTGTCGTTCTGATGCTTGTTTTCATGAAGCCAACACTTCTCAGTATTATAATAGGATTTTCAGTCGCATTGACCGGCGAACTTATAAGGATTTGGTCTGTAGGCTATGCAGGCAGTGAAACAAGAACTACTTCAGGAGTAGGAGGAACATATCTCGTTACACAAGGTCCTTACTCCATGGTAAGAAATCCTTTATATATCGGAAATATTATGCTCTATGTCGGAATAGGTATAATGAGCATGGCGCTGTTTCCCTGGCTTCAGATCTTTGCTTTTATCTTTTTTCTTTTTCAGTATCACTGCATAATTCTTGCAGAAGAGGATTTTCTTTCCGGAAAATTTGCTGACAAATTTCAGGTTTATAAATCTTCAGTTTTCAGATTTATCCCATGGTTCAACCATGTACCCGAAAGCATTTTATCCGATCTTAATTTCAAATTCAACGAAGGTATCAAATCTGAGAGAAGATCTCTTCAGGCATTTCTTATCACATCTTCTATAATTATTCTTTATTTTCTTTATATAACATATTTCTGAATTAAGGATAATTCTTTTTAAAGATATCTGATGAAATAAAAAATTTAGGAAATTTCACTTATTTTATTTCACGTCTTTATCAGTTAAAAGAGATCAATAGAAATTCTTTTCTGTCAGTTAAAAATTTTTCAAAACTTCACAGCGCTTAGCAATTCAATAAAAGACCTTTTGTTGTTGTGACTTAGTGTTGAAAAAATTTTTTAAAATATAAATTATGCACGTGGATGTGACTGCTTGTAAGCTTTCTTGAGTCTTTCGGGAGTAATGTGAGTATAGATCTGTGTAGTAGAAAGGCTTTCATGACCAAGCATTTCCTTTACTGCTCTGATATCAGCGCCGTTGTCGAGAAGATGGGTTGCGAAAGTATGCCTGAGAACGTGCGGTGATTTTTTCTTAAGGTCGGAGACCTTGGAAAGATTTTTCTTTATTAATCTGTTTACCTTCATTGGATAAAGTTTCTTACCGCTGTTGCTCATAAAAAAAATATCAAGACCATTTACATTTATGATCTCTCTTATGGAAAGATAATTTTTCATTGCCTTTTCAGCCTCAGCGCCAAAAGGTATTATCCTTTCTTTTGAACCTTTACCTAAAACTTTTATTGTTTTTTTTGTAAAATCAATATTATCAATTCTGAGATTTATCAGTTCAGATAATCTGATGCCAGTGCTGTAGAATAATTCTATAATGGCTTTATCTGGGATACTGATCTCAGTAAAATATTTCTCGCCAAGAAGTTTATCCAGTTCTTTTTCCGATAAAAACGAAGGCAGCTTTTTTTCTGTCTTTGGAAATATCAATGAAGATGAGTAATTCTTTTTTATATATTTTCTTTTGTATAAAAACTTATAGAAGGATTTTAAAACCGAGATTTTTCTTGAGACCGTTTTTTTTGAAAAGTTCTTTTTTCTTGCAAACGGATCGGAAAGATCCGCGACAAATGATTTTAGAAAAATCAGATCCAGACTGTCAGGAGATATCTTCATATCATCTCCCTTTTTGCTTCCGTTTGATCTTACAATGTAATCAGAATACTGAAGAAGATCAGTTTCATAGGATTGAATAGTATTTGGAGAATAATTTTTCGTGACCTTCAGGTATTCAAGATATTCATTAAAATATTCCGATAAAAGCTTTTCCATATTAGAATGCGTCTGATATTGTGGAAAAATTGAATTCTGATAATTTCAATGCGGGTACTACTATTTTGGAATCCCCTGTTTCACTTCCTACAACTTTTTCAGCAGCAGACATATCAATAACATTTTTAAGCACATTAATAGGAGATTCGTTAAATCTGAAATTATTAATGGAGTTTTTAATCTTTCCGTTCTCAATCAAAAAGACTCCGTCTCTTGTAAGGCCGGTAAGTAGCATTTGTTTCTGATCAACTGATCTGATATACCACAACCTTGTTACAAAAATTCCTTTTTCTGTTTCAGAAATAAGCTGCTCGACAGTTTTATCCGAACCGTCCATAATAATATTTGAAGGATAAGAAATATACTCAGTACCGGTTTTTTTTGCCCAGTATATGGTGGAATATAAATTTTTCAGAACACCTTCAGAGAACCAGTCAGTTTTTCTGATCGGATATCCTTCACTGTTAAATGGTGAAGCAGGTGCAAGATCATTCTGAGGATCTGAATAAATATGTACTTTATCAGATACAAGTTTCTGTCCGATCTTATTTCCTTTACTGTTATTGGAAAAAAAACTTCTTCCTTCATCTGCACTTCTCAGGTTCAATGTCCATAACATATTATTAAGCATATCACTGGCAGCGGAATTATCAAGGATTGTCACATATTTTCCCGGTTCATAGCTCTGAGGATTCTTTGACAACAATGCATTGTCAATAACTTTATCAGAAAATTTTCTGACATTAAGAAGATCTATATTTGCATAAGCCCTGTTGACCTTACTCGAACCGTTGCCGGACTTCGAACGCATCGTTGAAGAAAATGATGAATTTGTAGATTTACTGTAAGCTAATAATTTATTCGAATTTCCAATCGAATTAAATTTTGTTTCGACTTTGGAAAAGCCTGATGATACGAGATCATTTTGAACAGCCTTATCCAGAGTGTAAGAAATCTTTTCTGCTAAATTTTCCGGAGTTACACTATTTGTATCTTCAAAATATTCTTTAACTTCATAATAACCTGTTTGTTTTTCAGGCGGCGGCATGAATTCCGCATTATCCGGTGATAGTTTTGCGATTTTCTCAGATTGCAAAACTCCGTTTTTTAATGATTCGTCATCTATAGATGTAATATTAACCGAACCTGACTTTTTACCAAAGTTGGAAGTAATGCTTACTGAGACTGAATCAACAGCACCACAGGTCGATACTGAATTCAAAGCAAATCTCAGATTATTGGAATTACTTCCTGAAAAATTTACGGAAGCAGAATCAGCACTGGAATAGCTTAAAATTTTTTCAATTATACCGGCGGCTTCATCTTGTTCTATGATCATTGAGTTACAATTTTATATTTGTGATTTCGTATTTAAAATATTAATATTTCTGAATCTTGCAGGAACAGCACCGTGACTCACAGGTGATATCTGTCCCGGCTCGCCTTTGCCGCAGAACAATGAACCTCCGAGATAATATTCACTTTCATCACAAAGTGCATCACATGAATTCCAGAAATCAATTGTATTTCCCTGATATGCAACATCATTTATCATCCCGGTCTTCTTTCCGTTTTTAATTTCCCAGAACTCCTGTCCGGTAAACTGAAAATTATATCTCTGCATATCAATACTCCAGCTTCCGCGTCCGACAATAAGAATTGCATCCTCCGTATCTGAAATCAGATCTTCAAGTGACATTTTATCTTCGGATGGTTTCAGAGAGATATTAGGCATTCGCTGGATCGGAAAACTTGACCAGCTGTCGGCATATGCACATGCAAAAGAATCTTCCTGATTTACGATCCTTGCCTGCTCTCTTGTAGTCTGATAATTTACAAATAAACCTTTATCAATAATCGGCCACTCAACAGTTTTCACACCGTCATCATCATATCCTCTTGTTGCAAGACCGTATTTTTGAGTCCGGTCTGCAGTAAGATTAATCAGATCGGATCCGTATTTTAAATTACCAAGTTTGTCAGGTGTCATAAAACTTGTACCGGCATAATTGGCTTCATATCCAAGGGCTCTGTCAAGCTCTGTAGGATGACCGCAGGATTCGTGTATTGTAAGAAAAAGATTATTGGCATGAATGATAACATCTTTTTTACCGGGTGTAACTGTAGGTGCTTTGAGTTTCATTTTTGCGCTTTCCACACAAGCTTCTATTTCCTTTTCAAAAGGAAACTCCGTAAAATATTCATATCCCATACTCAATGGAGCGATCTGAGTTTCCACGGATTCAAATTTCCCTTCATTTTTATCTACAACCATCGGAGTTGTCTGTGCCCATATCCTGAAAAGATCCTGAGTTATACTGGATCCCTCTGAAGATGCAAAATATTTCCATTCATTAATGAACCACATAAATGAATCAACATAATCTGCGCCAAGAGTCATTGCAGTTTTATTATATTTCAGTTGAAGTTCTATTTTTTCTGAAATTGGAATATCGAAGGGATTAGTAATTAAAGGAGATTTGTATGTATCATTATAAACTTTTACCGGTACAAGTTCTACCGGATTTTTCTGGAGAATGGAATTTGCTTTAGCGATCTCGCACGCCAAAATAGTATTCTTTATTATATCTTCTTCTTTAATAAAGGCACTTGAAGCGAAACCCCAGGTTCCATTTACCAGAACTCTTATTCCAAATCCGAGACTTTCACTGTCGGAGATTCCGGCTATGATTTCCTGTCTTGTGCTAATCTGCTGATTCCTGTTTTTACAGATCCTGATATCGGAATAAGACGCCCCGTTATTTTTGGCTGTAAAGATCATCGTATCAGCCAGCTTTTTAAAATCATTTTCATCAAAGCTGTAAAAACTCTTCAAAGTTTCTTCGTTCACATTACTATCAAAGGAATTATTTCCAATAGCTTTATCTAACATTATGCCGCTCAAGGCAATGCCGCAGCAACCTATAGCTGAATTTTTAATAAATTCTCTCCTTTGCATTTTTTAATTAATTATTAATTAATTACTTACTTCTGTTTGTTTTTCTTCTTTTAATTCAAATCTCTCTTTGCACTTCGGACATTCAAGAAAATCACCGTCTTTTTTAGTATTTTTCTTTACGAGATAATTGTTTCCGCAAGCAGTACAATCCTGCATTACAGGTATTGAGCTTGTAATAAAATCACAATCGGGATATTTGGTACATCCGTAAAAGAATCTTCCCCCTTTTGCTTTTCTTTGCAGAATCTCGCCTTCATTACATTTCGGACATTTGATCCCGAGAGTAATTGGTTTTATGCCATTACATTTGGGATAATTTGTGCAACCGTAAAACTTACCGTATCGTCCTACTTTTATCTGCATCGGTGCGCCGCATTTATCACAGATAACTCCTTTTGCCATTTCAAGATCTTTCTCGGTCGGCTGCATCAAAGGCAATGCGCCTTTGCACTTTGGAAAATTTTCACATGAAAGAAACTGTCCGTTACGGCTCCATTTCTTTTCCATTTTTGCTCCTGTTTCAGCTCCGCATTCGGGACAAGGTATATCGGTTTTTTCCACAAGTCCTTTTTTGATCTGAGCTGCGATTGCATCTGCTTCCGTCAGATCTTTATTAAACGGGAGATAAAATTCATCAAGAACGGTTTTATAAGTATTGTTACCATTTGCGATCGTATCAAGCTCTTCCTCCATTTTGGCAGTAAAATTAACATTGATCACATCATCAAAATGTTCGGAGAGAACTTTATTCACTGCCCTTCCAAGATTAGTTGCGAAAAGTTTCTTTTCGTTAACTTCCACATACATTCTGTTGATTACCGTTGAAACTATAGCAGCAAAAGTACTTGGTCTTCCTATTCCGAGTTTATCAAGTTGTTTTATAAGACTGCTTTCCGTATATCTCGGCGGAGGATTTGTAAAATGCTGGTCTTTATTCAGATTCAATGCTTTAACAAAATCTTCAACATTCAGATCTGCCGGTATTAAAGTCAGATCATCTTCATCAATTTCATTTCCCGTTTTATCCGTTGTATCTTCTTTTACATCCTCATATACTTTCAGAAATCCGCTGAATTTCATAACGCTTCCCGTTGCTTTGAAAAGATAAATATTCTTATCTCCTCTCGGTGACAAAGCTCTTATTATAACGGTCTTCTGATCAAGAACTGCCTGTGACATCTGAGAAGCAACAAATCTTTTCCATATCAGATCATACAATAAATGCAGATCCTTACCAAGCTTTTTCATATCTTCAGGACGTCTGTTTACATCCGTTGGTCTTATGGCTTCGTGAGCATCCTGTGTATTTTTCTTTTTTGATTTAAACTCTTTAGGTTTATCCGGAAGAAATTCTTTTCCGAAATTAGCATCGATATATTCTCTGGCAGATGTAATAGCTTCGTTACTGACTCTTGTAGAATCAGTTCTCATATATGTGATCAATCCGACAAGACCTTCTTCCTTATTTCCTTCAATACCTTCATACAATTTCTGAGCAAGCATCATGGTTTTCTTGGGAGAGAATCCTAGTCTGGTAGAAGCTGTCTGCTGAAGTACACTTGTAGTAAAAGGCGCAGGAGCATTTCTTTTAACCTCTTTTACGGTAATGTCAGTGATCTTGTATTTATTATCCCTGAGCTCCTGTAATATTTTATGAGCGTGCTCAATATCCCTTATGCACGGATCTTCACCGTCAAATTTTAATGTATCGTCATTTATTTTATAAAGCTTTGCAGAAAACGGCTTAGATGTTCCCGATGGTTTGGAGAACATTCCTTCTACTGTCCAGTACTCTTTGGGTTTGAATTTTTCAATTTCATCTTCTCTTTCACAAATAATTTTCAGGGCAACTGACTGAACTCTTCCCGCCGATAATCCGAAATAAAATGTTTTCCACAAAAAAGGACTTACTTTATATCCGAGTATCCTGTCCATGACTCTTCTCGCCACCTGTGCCGAAACAAGATTCTCATCGATCTTTCTCGCATTATCCATTGCCTGCTCCACACCGGTTTTGGTGATCTCATTAAACAGGACTCTGTGGATCTTCTTTTTATCAAGTACAACTTCATCCGCTATATCCGATGCAATTGCTTCTCCTTCACGATCAGGGTCAGTCGCTATGTATACTTTTGAAGAAGATGAAGCTATTTTTCTGAGATTATTAATTACATTTTCTTTACCGGGTATGACAGCAAATGTGCCTTCATAGCCGTTTTCAAGATCAACATTCATTTTACTTTTAGGGAGATCCTTAATATGCCCTACTGTTGCTTCCACTACAAAATCTTTTCCAAGATATTTATTTATTGTCTTTGCTTTTGAAGGCGATTCTACTATTACTAATGATTTAGCCATTTATTTTTTGATTTCTGAATTCTTGATTTATTAATGAATTGTTTCATTGTTACCAAACACCATAACTGATGAATTGTTGTTCATCTGATCCGAGTTAAAAAGTATTCCTGTAAGTACAATTTTTAGTTCTTCTGTTCCTGCATACTGAAATCCAGATAATAATAATTTATCCAGCAGCATTTCTTCTTCAATGTCAGAGATTATTCCGAGTTCCTTCATCTGAATAATGAAACCCTGACCTTCTGTAGTTATGATACTTTTTTCAGCTTCATGAAAAAACCTGTGGGATTTGGATTTATAACCGGGTTCATTGAAGACTTTTTCTCCTGTTTCTATTTTAGAAAAAATCCAGGCAAAGGCAGTATTAATTTCAGCTTCGGTATAACCTTCGCTGTTTAATTTTTTCAGATCTTCCTCGCTTATTTGTTTATTGTCTCTGATCTCATTCAAGATCAGCACAATGATCTCAATAATTTTTTCCTGCATTAATTTTATGATCCTTTTAGCTCTTTTAAATAAAAATTTTCTTTATTTCTCATCACTGTCTTTTCTCTTTTCGTCTCATCCCTGTATCCGCATAAATGCAATATTCCGTGAATTATTACTCTCGAGAATTCTTCCTCAATATTTGTTTTAAATCTTTCCGAATTATAATTTACCGTATCTGCTGAGATGAGAAGCTCACCTTCAGTTAATCCGTTTTCATCAATGTCATGGAAAGTGATAATGTCAGTTTCATAATCATGACTTAAATATTCTCTGTTATACTCCTTTATAAACTCATCACTGCAAAATACAATATTTATATTACCAAAAACTACATTCTCTTCTCCGGAAATATATTTTATCACATCTTTAAGACGGGTTTTAATCTCTTTGGAAAATTCAATTTTCTTTTTAAATAAAAAATTTATTTTCAAGATATCCGGGGAATAATTGTGAATTTAAAAAAATTCCATTACAGGATTATTTTTTTTAAAATTCCGGAAATTTATTGTTCGGTTACAGACAATGCAACTGCTGCAAGAAGTTTCTCTGAATTTAATTCCGTAAAATCCGTAGACAATATTTTTCGGCTGACATTGGAATACAATGCGCAATCACCCTGTTTGGAAATAATCAGTCCTGAGATGGTTGTTTCGGTCTCGGAAATAAAAATGACCTCTTCAAGCATTTCACTTATTACAAAGTTTGTGCATGACTGAAGCTGAAGATGAGTGTTGTTTGTATAGACAGATATCAGATAAAAATCATCACTGTCGGTAAAGATCTCAACACTAATGTTGGAATTTATTTTTTCATTTCTGATATTAATCAGATACGAATTTTCGGTTTTCCGGAATTTCTCGGTGAAGAGTTTTTCAATCTTTTTCAGATCTTCTTCACTTATCTGTACTTTTTGAAATGTCAATTTAGTAAATGTTTTTCACTCAAAAACCCTAATCGAAGCAATCAATTAGGGTCTTCTTTATGCTCTTTAAAGAATTATTAACTGATTAGTCTGACATTAGTTGCTTTCAGACCTTTTGCATCTTCAGTAATTTCAAACTCTACATCCGCTCCCTCATTGAGAGTTTTGTATGAATCATCCGAAATAACATCTCCGAAATGTACAAACGCATCTTTCCCATCACTTGTTACTACAAATCCGTATCCTTTTTTAGCATCAAACCATTTTACTTTACCTTGTGGCATTTTTCCTCCGTTATGTTTTTATTGCACTTGAAACATATAAAACAATGACGGTTAATAATCTATTTTAGTTTCAAATGCAGAATTTGTCATTGCTTACTGCCGGAAATAAATATTTTTCAAATGATTCATTTCAGGAACGTTGTAAAAATATCTATATATATTTACTTTGTCAATTGAGAATCGATTTTAATTTGTAATCATCTATCGGGAAATTTTTGATTTTTGATTTTTGATTTTTGATTTTTGATTTTTGATTTTTGAAAATTTACCAATTAACACAATTAACACAATTAACACAATTAACACAATTAACACAATTAACACAATTAACACAATTAACACAATT
>JAGQWH010000409.1 GCA_020437545.1 Ignavibacteriota bacterium | reverse complement strand
TGAATAAGAACCATGATATAAATATATAGCTCCTTCTTTTAAAGTTGAATTATATGCACTAAAGACAACATCGCTATAACCATCTCCATTAACATCTCCGGCTGATGAGACATCTAAACCTATTGAAGCATAATCTAAATCACTTTCAATAAACCAATCTGCATTTTTAGATAATCCGCTCGCTGAACCATGAAATACATAAACAGCTCCTTCAGAAACTTGTCCATTACTATAATTATTGGACCCAATAATTATATCACTATAACCATCACCATTTACATCTCCTGCTGTTGATACACTAGTGCCAATTCCTTCGTTTGAATTTCCTATCAATACCCAGCTTGCCGTATTTGATAAACCACTACTTGATCCATAATATCCGTAAACTGCTCCTTTCCCAGAAGGGCCATAATATTGATTACCAATAATTATATCTGCAAAACCATCACCATTAACATCTCCGGCAGTGGAAATTGCATTACCAAAATCAGGATTAGAATTTGGATTAATATTGTCGCCATAAATTATTAAGTTAGGTGAAGCTGACAATCCACTATTGCTTCCTTCAAACAAATATACAGCACCAACAATATCACTT
>JAGQWH010000408.1 GCA_020437545.1 Ignavibacteriota bacterium | reverse complement strand
AATGGATTCCATTATTAGATGGATATGATGCACGCAGTGATGCTAAATGGTTAACAGCTTATAATAATGTACAAATGGGTGATGAATCTATGTTCAAATCTCATAATGTAAATTTATTAGATAAATTTGAAGCCGGAGATACAGTTTTAATTAGATTTAGATTGTTTTCAGATGCATTTGTTGTTGGTTGGGGATGGCTTGTTGATGACTTAGTAATTCAAGGTCAATTTGTTGATGTTGAGAATGAGAATACTCTTCCTGCTCAATTTGCATTAAATCAGAATTATCCAAATCCATTTAATCCATCAACTAAAATTTCATATGCTCTTCCATCAAAAAGCAGAGTGAGTATAAAAATCTTTAATAATATCGGACAGCTTGTTGAAACATTGTTTGATGGTGAGAGAAATCCTGGTTTCCATGATGTAACTTGGAATGCCAAAGTAGCCAGCGGTGTTTATTACTATACAATTAAAGCCGGTGATTTTGTGGAAACAAAGAAAATGGTACTTCTTAAGTAAGTTTTCTAAATAAAAATAAAAGCAGCCTCTAAAATGAGGCTGTTTTTTTATCCGCACAAATTTATACTAATAAATAG
>JAGQWH010000407.1 GCA_020437545.1 Ignavibacteriota bacterium | reverse complement strand
CATGAGCAAACACAGCCGGAACCGCCATGTTGGCGAACAAATCGGGCGTGGACGTACGCTAAAAGAAGTGCTCGGGGAAATGGTGATGGTTGCAGAAGGTGTGAAAACCACGCGATCGGTGCATCAGGTTGCCCAAAAACTTGGGTTGGAAATGCCGATTTCCGAACAGGTTTACGCAGTGTTATTTCACGATAAAAATCCCCACGAAGCGGTCGAAGAATTAATGACCCGCGAAGCGAAAGATGAAGATTGAGGGCTGCGAATTGCAGCAAGAATAAAGGATAAAAAGTTAAAAGTTAAAAGTTAAAAGTTAAAAGTTAAAAGGCGTAAGATACTGTAACTTCAAGCTTTACAAAAACTTTTTCCTTTTGCCTTTTTACTTTTACCTTCTCTTTATCCTTTATCCTTTCTTAAAGCATTCCCCACCGTTTGCGCAAAAACCACTCGATTCCCAAAAATAAGACCAGCGCTGCCAGCCATTGCCAATAGCGCCACAGAAAATGTTCGGTATGATTGATTTGCACCCGGCTGCGGAATTGTTGCTGCGGAAATTCGCGAACAAACTCAGCGGGCGAAAAGGCTTTGCCGCCGGTAACGGTGGCGA
>JAGQWH010000406.1 GCA_020437545.1 Ignavibacteriota bacterium | reverse complement strand
GCTTTCCTTTTCGATTATTATTTAAAAAATGAAATAACGCCTGACATTTCTTTGTATGCAGAAACGGAATATAATGTTTACGGTTCATCCGTATCTTCAGCAGGGGATGTAAATGGTGATGGATATTCTGATGTGATCGTCGGTGCATATAATTATAATTCAGGGACCGGAAGAGCTTATATTTATCTTGGCGGTCCGGCAATGGATAATATTGCAGATGTTACAATTACCGGATCGGCAAATTATTTTATGGGAGTGTCCGTGTCAACAGCAGGAGATGTAAATGGTGACGGTTATTCAGATGTCATAGTGGGAGCGTACGGATACAATTCAAGTACCGGAAGAGCTTATATCTACTATGGCGGAGCTGTCATGAATAATATAGCTGATGTAATATTAACGGGATCTGCAACAGGTGATAAATTTGGCGAGTCAGTTTCTGATGCAGGTGATGTAAATGGTGACGGTTACAGTGATGTAATCGTAGGTGCAAGATTCAATGATTTTATCGCTGTAGATGCCGGAGCTGCATATATTTATTTCGGCGGGTCATCAATGAACAATACTCTTGATGTTACTTTAACAGGAGAAGCAGCAAATGACT
>JAGQWH010000405.1 GCA_020437545.1 Ignavibacteriota bacterium | reverse complement strand
AGCTTGCCGCTTAGGCGAAGAGTTTCGCCCATTTGCGGTGCGGACGCGATTTCCACGCGCCGCGATGATAGGCGTCGGAGACGATGATCGGCGCAACGGTCGTCGCTTCGGCGAAGACCATCTGTTCGAGCGCGACATCGACCTTGCCCCAGGAGCAGGCTTCTTTCAGCGTCGAGGACGAGCAGGCGCCGTCGCGAACGTCCGCAACGGTGATCTGCACAGCATATTTGTGCATCTCGACATTGTCATGGCCGAGAATTTCGGCGCAGACGACGGTGTCCTGCGCAAAGTTCTTCGGAACGCCGCCGCCAACCATGAAGAGGCCGGTCGTGCCGGCCTGGATCTTGATTTCCGTCAGTTCACGGAAGTCCGCGACGGAGTCGATCGAGACGTAAGGCTTGCCGGCTTTAATGCGCTCGACCTGATGCTTGACGAGGCCGAAGCCGGCCGACGAGTCAGAGAAGGCCGGGCAGAAGATCGGCACGCCTGCAAGATAGGCTTCTTCGATGAGAGAGCCTTTCTTCTTGGCGCCGCCTTCGTTGAGCCATTTGCCCATCGCGTGAATGAACGCGCGCGAGGAGATCGGGCCCGGCTCGAGGCTGTCAGCG
>JAGQWH010000404.1 GCA_020437545.1 Ignavibacteriota bacterium | reverse complement strand
GCTTGCGCTTTAATTAATTGTGCTTCTAAATCCGCCATATCATTGTTAGCATAACGATACCTATCTGCTTTACATAATCGAACACCATCAATAATTGAAGCGTGGTTTAGTGAATCAGATATAATTGCGTCTCCTGCATCTAATAAAGGTTCAAATACACCTCCATTTGCATCAAATGCAGCTGCATATAGAATTGTGTCCTCAGTGCCGCAGAAATCTGCTATTTTAGCTTCAAGTGTTTTGTGTATGTCCTGTGTTCCGCAAATAAACCGAACTGATGACATTCCAAATCCATGTGTGTCTAGTGTAGCTTTTGCTGCTTCTATAACTTTAGGATGAGAAGACAATCCAAGATAATTATTCGCACAAAAGTTAATAACCTCTTCTCCAGTACTCACCTTAATTTCAGCACCTTGTGGACCCAAAATAACCCGTTCCTTTTTATATAAACCAGCCTTTTCTATTTCTTTTAATTCTGATTTTAAATGTTCTTTTATTTTACCGTACATAAATTAAGTTTTAACTGTTTTACTTTTCTTAAACCACTTAAGGTTTTTTATTAATTGTTGTCTTGTATAGATATGGATTAAACTACACCTTGCTCTAACA
>JAGQWH010000403.1 GCA_020437545.1 Ignavibacteriota bacterium | reverse complement strand
GATTGGCGGGATTACCTGAAAAATTTTGAATCAGGATTTTAACAATTTATACATTTTATACCGCAATTAATTTAAAATTACCATGATCGGAAATCTTAACCTTCTTTCAAAAGCGTATTAAAAAGATTCGGTATCTTCATTAATTCACCTTACTTTAATTCTTTTAAGACCATTATTAAATAAAATAATTTATTGCGGGAACTCAGAGGGGACGGAATAAGAAAACATTATAAAAATTGTTTGAATTATTTACTAAAAACAAAAAACCCTGTATGATAAAATATACAGGGTTTAATTAAAGGAAGAACAAATATGAAAGAACAATAGCCGACTGGCGTCGACTGATACAAACATAAAGAAAATTTATTAAAAAACAAATACATATTTAAATTATTCTTACTTTTTTTTTATTTATTGCGTTTTCTGGCTATTTTAATCATATTTTTATTCATTTATTATTCCTGATTGTATACAATCCACTATAAAATACAAACTTATTTTTACCAAAAGTTAATTAACAATGTAATATTAAAGTATTTTTCAGATTAGTCCGGGATTATAAAACCTGAATTTATTTTGCTGAAAGTATAAACAATCAAAAAAATCCCAACC
>JAGQWH010000402.1 GCA_020437545.1 Ignavibacteriota bacterium | reverse complement strand
AAATTACCGCCCGGATATTATTGGTACCCGTAATGGCGATATACATTATTTTACATTCGGAACATCCGATGCTGTTGCCGACTCGATTCAATATATTTCCGTTACAACGGACGGTATCACAAACCAGATCCATAAAATGAATGCGGTAGATTCCGTTACAGGATCTGCTCCGCCTGTAGCCGGATTCAGATATGTGGATGGAGACAGCTGCTTTATTCTATACTCCGGGCCGGAGGCTCACAGCGTATGGAATGCCAGGGGCTGTACCGGAGATCCGATTGGTATCCTAAATATTTCTGCTCCCGTCCGGTATTCTTTATCACAAAATTATCCGAATCCATTCAATCCGGTTACTAGAATAAATTTTTCCATACCGGTAAGAGGATATGTAAGACTGGCTCTGTTTGATCTTTTGGGTAAGGAGGTTGCAATGCTCGTAAATTCAGACAAGGAAGCCGGGTCATACATTATAGATTTCAATGCTTCGGCAATACCAAGCGGCGTATATTTTTACAAACTCGAAAGTGGTGAATTCAAAGAAACAAAAAAAATGCTGGTGGTCAAATGACCGCCGGCATTTTATAATTACTTCATCCTCCAAATTTCAAATACATA
>JAGQWH010000401.1 GCA_020437545.1 Ignavibacteriota bacterium | reverse complement strand
AGATCAAATAATTGTAATTGTAAACATACAATTATCTGCAAATATTTAATTTAATAGTGTATACAAATATATTTCAAATCCTAACAAAATCCTAACAAAATCCTAACAGATAAAACAATTACGAATTACGAATTACGAATTTTGAATTACGAATTCAAAATTAATTTACTACGGGTAAAACCCAATACTCAATACACACTACTCAATACCAATATAAAAAAGCCGCAGGATTCTTCATCCCGCGGCTTTCTTTTAAATCTCAAAGTTAATTTGTCAGAAATACTAACTATTAACTACTAACTACTAACTACTAACTGTCAAGGATCTATCCCGCAAACAAATATCGATGTGTTATTATGACATCCGACAAGATCAGTCAGATCAACTATGTTATCAAAATTCAGGTCTTCCGGTACATAAGGACCGGTAGTAAACAATGTGGATTTATTCACAACGGCAACCAGATCTGAAAGATCAACACATCCGTCCCTTGAAATATCTCCGGTGTAAAACGAAGCTTTTCCGCCGATGAGTACCATATTATTACCAAATGCCTGGCTTACTCCTGTTGAAAAATCATAATTCGTTGAGTTTACTGAAAACAGAACAGGTGCCG
>JAGQWH010000400.1 GCA_020437545.1 Ignavibacteriota bacterium | reverse complement strand
AAAGCCAATATAAATTAAAAAGGCTGCGAAGTTTTCTCCCCGCAGCTTTTAATAATTACCTAATACCTGTTACTGATACTTATTTCAAAAGGATCATCTTCCTCACCTGACTGAAATTCCCGCTTTCTAATCTGTAATAATATATCCCGCTTGCAAGATTGCTTCCATTAAAATCTACCTGATAACTTCCTGCTGTCTTATATTCATTTATAAGTTCTGTTATCTTCTGACCTGCAGTATTGAATATTGTGATCCTTACATTTCCTTCATTGGGAATATCAAAGATTATCTTTGTAACCGGATTGAATGGATTAGGATAATTTGTAATCTTATAGTTTTTTGGAATTTCACTATCAGAGATGTTAGTTACGGGAGTGCGTCCTTCCACTTCATAGCCGCAACCGGGACAGACAATCGAAAGATAATCAATAGTATCTGAATTAATTGAAACCTGATAGGAATTATCCTGAGCTTTTGCATAATAAAAACAATTAGTAGAAGATGGCTCACCGCCGCCTGTATTTAGACCTTCATCATAATCAATGTACTCACCCGAGGTATTTGAGCTGTCTAATAAATACCAATTGTTGTTGTTAAAATTAGGACTCTTTTTATAAATTATGTACTTCT
>JAGQWH010000003.1 GCA_020437545.1 Ignavibacteriota bacterium | reverse complement strand
GAAGATTTTCTTTTTCTCTTTTATGCTTGATCTTTCCGGACTTTGATTTAGAATAACCCTTGTAGTATTCCAGGTAAAGACTTTCACGTCCGTCTTTTAATTTTCTCGTTAGAAGTTTTACTATCATAATTTTTACACTTTTTTACACCTTGAGGTTCTGAGGTGTAAATATGGTGTAAAAAAGTGTAAATTCAAAGGAAAAAATGGGAGACCAGTTAAACCTATAAATCACTTAACTTATAGATTTTACAGAAGGTTAATAGGTTTTTGTTTTCCCTTATTTTCGCTATTTACTTTCCGATACAGAAATTCCTGAATATATTATTCAATATATCATCATTGGTCACCTCTCCCGTTATTTCGCCGAGATGATTCAGGGCGTTGCGGAGATCGACTGAGATAAACTCTCCGCTCATGCTGTCTTTGATCGTATTGGCGGCTTCATCGAGAGAAGTCACAACATTCTCCAGACAGATCCTGTGACGAAGATTTGTCAGTATTATGTCTTCGGATGACAGGCTGAGCTTTCCTGATGTGACTTTTGATATCATTTCCTTTTTGAGTTCCTCTATGGTCTTATCTTCCAATAAGGAAATTCTGATGCCGTCTTCCGTTAAATTTACTTTTGAAAGATCGGTTTTAGAAAATACAAGTATCGTATTTTCTTTGTTATAATCTTCCCTGAAATGCTCAGTTTCTTTCTTTATCTCTTCTTGCGAATCTGAGGAATCCACCAGATAAATTATCAGATCTGCTTCTTTTATCTTCTTATGACTTCTCTTTATACCTTCACTTTCTATTTCATCCAATGACTGTCGAAGTCCCGCAGTATCTATAAGATTAAAAAGAACTCCGTTTATAATAATGCTTTCTTCTATATAATCTCTTGTGGTTCCTGCAATGCTGCTGACAATAGCTCTATTGGTCTTAAGTAAATAATTAAATAAAGATGACTTTCCACTGTTGGGTTTACCGGCTATGACTAGATTTACGCCTTCCCTGATGACCTTTCCTGTAATATAACTGGCTATGATATTCCTGAGTCTTTCATTAAGTGAATTGATCATATCCAGAATCTCTTCCTTCTTTACAAATTCAAGTCCCTCTTCCGCGAAATCAAGTTCGAGTTCGACCAGTGATACTATGTTAATTATATCCTGCCTTGTCTTATAAACAAACTCCGACAAAGAACCTTCCAACTGTTTTATCGAAGACGAATGCGCGGAATCGGTTTTGGATCTGATGAGATCCGCTACTGCCTCAGCCTGCGAAAGATCCATCTTTCCGTTAATGAATGCCCGCTTGGTGAATTCACCTGGTTCAGCATGTCTGACTTTATTATTCAAAAGAACAGAAAGGATCTTCTGTGTAATATATGTTCCCCCGTGAGATGAAATTTCTATCACGTCCTCACCGGTATATGAATGAGGATTTTTGAAAATTGTAATGAGGACCTCGTCAATGAGCTGAGAGCCTTCAAATATATATCCGAAGTGGACCGTATGTGAAGCCTCTTCAGATATTACAATTCTCCTGCTCTGATCTTTTTCCTTAAAGAAGATCTTTTGAATCAATTCAAATGAATTTTCACCCGACAGGCGTATTACTGAAATTCCGCCTTCCCCGATCGGAGTCGATATGGCACCTATGGTATCAGATAATTTCATACTTTTTTAAAAACGAAAATTATAATATTTGAAAAGTGATAATTATATTTCTTATTTAAAACTTACAATCTAATCACCTCTCAATTCTCCTTTTAGGTATAGGCTGACAAAATAAAAAATAAATATCAGTAAATTATATAATTCACATTCATTCACTCTGATCCGGAAATAATACTGTTCAGATAAAATGAGATTCAATATATTCTCTAAAAGCGTTCGGGAATATCTATAAGAGTTATTGCCGAGATACTAAGAGTTGTCTGAGACTCTGCAGATCTTTAATTTTCTATATTTCAAATACCTCCAAACCTTTCTATATTTAGAAAAATTTTTCTATTAATTATTAACCCATATTATTTGAATCTGCTGAAAAAATTTCTTAATGATGAACTTCATCTTGATGCTGAAATTTACATAGAGCAGTTCATAAAATATGAAACCCTGCTTCTCGACTGGAACAAAAAAATAAATCTTATCTCCCGAAAATCGACTTCCATTGAAGATCATATTCTAAATTCAATTTTCTTTCTGACCAGATATGATATTTCCGGTATCAGATCACTTGTGGACATCGGGACAGGTGGAGGTTTTCCGGGCATTCCTCTTAAGATACTTTATCCGGATTTGGAAATGGTTCTTCTGGATTCAATTAGAAAAAAGATAATTGTTGTTGAAGACATTGCTGAGCAAATGAATTTTAAAAAAATAAAAGTTGTATGCGGAAGAGCCGAGGAAATTTCAAAAACACAGGAATTCAGAAACAAGTATGACGCCGTCATTTCTAAAGCTGTTGCGCCTTTGACCGAACTCTTTGTTTGGGGCAGGGGTCTTTTAAACCAGAAAGGCAAAACACTTTGTATCAAAGGAGGTGACATTTCAGAAGAATTATCATTGTTAAATAAAAAGAAGTATAATTTTAATACAGAAGTTATTAACTTTGAGTTTCCCGGTTCGTACGGTATTGAAGACAAGAAACTTGTCATAATAAAAAGAAAATCAACGGATAAATTCTCAAAACAATTTTAGTTAAACAGTTAACAGGTCATAACAATATATGCATTTAAGGATCATTCCATTTTTTATATTCATTACTATATTTTTTAATTCTCCCAAATTTATATTTTCTCAGGATTACGAGGTCAGCGGAAAGATCACAGACGCCGTAACAAACAAACCTCTTGAATATGTGACTGTACAGGTAGCAGACTCAAACTACGGTACCACCGGAGAAAAAGACGGCACTTATTTTATCAGACTGAAAAACGGTCCGGCAAAACTTGTATTTTCATACATCGGTTACAAAACAGATACGACATATTTATATATTGAAGACAGCAGCGTTGTCAGAAATATTTTTCTGAAACCTTCGGATATAATGACTGATGAAATAGTTGTATATGGTGAAGATCCGGCTTATGAGATCATCCGCAAAGCGATTGAATATAAGAAGGAAATAAAAAAGAAGCTTACAGAATATGAATATGATGCTTTCTCAAAGTTCGTAATACGGTCAAACCAAAGTGATATAAAAGGAAAAGACACAAGCAATTCTTCGGGCTTAAATATATTCGGAATTCTTGAATCCGAAACCAAAGGATATTTCAGACAACCTGATCAGGAAAAACAGATCGTAACTGCGAAGAAAGAGACAGCGAACGTAACAAGAGGATTTGCCATTCCGCTTATAGTTAATTTTTATGATGAAGATATAGATCTTAATCAATTCACGATCCCTACTCCTCTGGCCGATGATGCTTTTGACAATTATGATTTCAGATTATTCGGTACTACCTCAATTGATTCAACTATCATATATGAAATAGAAGTCATTAACAGATCGGATAATGTACCGGCTTTATTCGGCAATGTTTACATAGCCGACAGTGTCTTCTCTTTAAGGAAAATTGATCTTCAGACCAATAACGCAGGTAATCCAAGAGGATTTGAAAAAGTAGTTTTTAATCAGAGATTTGCTTCTTATAAAGACACAAAGAATAAAGAAGAAATATACTGGATGCCCTCTGACGTGCATATTTTTGCAAAAGGATCTTTTGTCGGTCTCTTTAAATTTGAAGCAGATGTTACAACTATCGTTTCGGATTATAAGTTAAACAAAAAAGCTCCGAAGGGAATTTTTGATGATATAGTTGTAAAAGTTTTACCGAATGCCGAAAAGGATTCATCATACTGGGCTGAAAACGGGCTGATAAAAAACACTGATGAAGAAAAAAGTGCTTATAAGAAAATAGAAATTGAGGACAGAAAAAAATCGAGAGAATTTAGTTTCAGTCCAGCAGGAATCAGTTACGGAAAGTATTTATTTTCTGAACCAATAAATTATTATCACTTCAATAAAGTAGAAGGAAGCGCTTTGCTTTTTAATGTACTTTACAGAGGATATCTCAGAAGGGTTAATGCTGAAGGATATTTCAGCTATGGCACCTCTGACAAAAAATCAAAATATGTTCTTCGTTACAATCAGAGATTCTTTAATGACAAACGAATGTCAGTAACTGCCGGAATATTCAATAAGATACAACCGCTTTCTTACCCGGATTTTTTCAGCCTTTCAATTTTCGTCAATACTGTAAAAGCTCTGTTTCTCAAAAATGATAAACTCGATTATTTTTATACTACCGGATATGATCTTGGATTAAATTATAATTTCATTCCTCAACTCGGTCTTGGATTGAATTACAATCAGCAAAAACAAAGATCTGCCTACAACAATACGAACTATAGTTTTTTTAATACCGATGATACATTTTTACCTAATCCGGAAATAAATGATGCATTCCAGAGATCGGTAGGAGTAACATTAAGGATCAGCCCGAATAAATACAGAGGTGTTGACTGGGGTAACGGTGATATCTCAAGATTCAGGATCACAAACTTTCCTGAACTGCTTCTGGGTTTTAACTATTCCGGCAAAGATGTTCTCAACAGTAATTTTATCTACAGAAAATTTTCAGCAGCATTAAGCGGCAGTAATTTCATTAACAACTTCCTGAATTTCAGATATAAAATGGTCTTCGAATCTGTATCAGGTCAGCTTCCGTATCAGTCTCTTTTATTCTTTAATGCCAATACAGGAACACTTGATGCTCCTCTTACTTTTACAACTATAAAATATCAGGAGTTTCTTGGTGATAAAATATTTTATCTGAATTTTGAAAACGATTTCGGAAAATTGTTCTGGGGTAATATTCCGGTCATTAAATCCTTAAACCTTATTGGTCTGTTCAATATGGGCAGAACCCAGATCACTGATGAGAATTATCAGTTTGCATCAAACAAAGACTTTACTGTTCCTAACCAGATCTTCGTAGAGGCGGGATTCGGCATAAGCAGAATTTTCGATATATTCAGATGGGACTTTGCATGGAGACTGAATAATTATCAGGCAGGTGATAACTTTTCAACAAATTTTATAATAGAAATATTCTGATTATTACCAGAGAACATTCCGAAAAAGTCCTGTATTTTACTTCCGTGAATTTATCATTGCGATTTGTTAAAAGACCTTAAAAATACAATTCGCCAGTCTGCGGTTTACGGGCTGAGCAGAGTAGCTGCAAAATCGGTTTCCTTTATTCTAATACCATTATATACATCAAAATTTACTGCTGACGGAATTGCCAACATAAATTTACTGGAAGCTCTCTGGCAGTATCTTTTCATAATCTGTATGTTCTCTTTTGAAACTGCTATTATATTTTTCTGCGCTTCGGAAAAGAATATTTCAAGAAGAAAGATAATTCTGTTTAATTTTTTTATTCTGACTGTCTTCAACTCGGTTGTATTGCTCATGCTCGGCGGAATGTACTCGGAAAGTTTGTCAATGGCAGTTCTTAAAGACATACAGTATACTGATATAATTTATTATTGCTTTCTGATCTCCGTTTTTGAATCACTCCTTGTTCTGCCAATGACGATCTCCCGTTTAAATGAAAAACCGTCTCTGTATATCATTATCTCTATTGCCAATCTCGGAGTAAACCTTTTACTTCAGTTATATTTCATCGTTATAAAAAATTACGATTTCGGATATGTCTTTCTCGCAAAGACAATTGCACCTGCTCTGATCTTTTTAATTTTCATTCCTTATGTTATCAAAAATATTTTTGCAAGGATCAATATTGAAGATATAAAATCAATCTTAAGATTCAGCTTTCCACTGATGCTGGCAGCGCTTCTGTCGATCATGCTTAATACATTTGACAGATTTATCCTTACTTACTTTGTTTCAAAAGAGGACATTGCTATTTATACTACCGGATATTCCATAGGCAGCATGACCAATGCGTTTATACTTGCGCCTTTCACACTTGCATTCAATATGATATTCTGGAAAAAGATCGAAGAGGAAAATTTCAGAAGATTTATGACCAAGTCATCCACCTATTTATTTTTCGCTATGATAGTCATATCGCTTGTAATAACATATTTCATGTCTTATGCGATAAAAATATTTGTAAGGAATGAAGCCCTGTGGACTGCGGAGAATGTTATCCCGTTCATTCTTTTTGCAAACTGTTTTGTAGCATTGTTTATTTTTCCTTCGCATGATTTTTATTACCGGAAGACCACTTCGAAAATATTATTTATCATTGCCGTCTGCCTTTTGTTTAATTTTATTGCAAATATTATTTTTATAAATTATTTCGGGATCTATGCGTCGGCAGTCATAACAGTCCTTTCATTCATACTTATGATCCTTCTTGGATATCTTATTACAAAAAATTATTCTTTCACAAAATTTGAATCCCGCAAGATCATACTTCTTTCAGTAATGTTTTTAATATTTTCATCTTATGTATATCTGATAAGCATCAGCAATGTTTATTTAGATATTATTATAAAATTATTATTGATATTTTTGTTTTTTGTGATATTACACAGATTTAAATTTTTTGAACCCATCGAAACCGAGAGAATAAAAGGTTTCTTCAACAAATATTTATTCAGTAAGCTAAAATAAGTTTGACCTCTGATAATACGCTGAAAGAACAGCTTAAAAAAGAATCCGAAGATTTTATAAACCTGCATTTCTGGGATACCTATTATTATTCATCAAATCTTCTGAGAAAAAGATATGAAGAAAACATTCCTATACATTTAAACAAAAGTAATAAAAAATATAAGATACTTGATTACGGCTGCGGTGTCAGACCTTATGAATATATATTCGAGCCTTTTAAGGAATCCTATACCGGAATTGATGTCGGCGAAAATGCTCATGCCGATGTTATAATAGATCCTGACGGAAGGATTCCTTTTCAGGACGGTGAGTTTGATGTAGTGCTTTCTTCTCAGGTTCTCGAGCATGTTGAAGATTCCGATAACTATCTCAGTGAATGCAGAAGAGTTCTTAAACCCGGCGGACTTCTGATCTTATCGACTCACGGTACATGGCAGTTTCATTCCCATCCTGTTGATATTCAGAGATGGACATCAATGGGTCTGAAAAGATTAATTACAAAAGCCGGATTTAATTTAACGGGATTTGTACCTGTTCTGGGACAGCTTGCGCTTACTTCACAGTTACGTCTTACTTTTTATGATTCATTTGTAAAACATATTTTCAAACCTCTGATAATATTGTATTATCCGTTGTCAGTTATTTATCAGCTCAAGATGAAACTCGAAGATATGATCACACCGCAAAGGGTTAAAGAAAGGGATTCTGCATACTATCTGGTTTTTGCAATAAAGAATTAGTTTTGTATAAAATAATTTACGAATAAAATTTAATGATTAAAAATTTAGGCAAGGAAATATTAAACAGTAAACTCGGTAACAAAATATTCAGGAAGTTTTATTATTTGTCCGTTGAAATGGATCTGATGCATCCTGATCTCGACGAAGAATTTGTCAAACTGAAAAAGATATGCACTCCGCATACAATGACTTCGCTTGAAAGTCTTTATTATACTTATCGCTCTGTTAAATATGCAATTGAAAATAATATACCGGGAGACTTTATCGAATGCGGCGTTTGGAAAGGCGGAAATACTATGATGGTCGCTCTTACACTAATGAATATGAAAAGCACTGACAGGAAGATCTATCTTTATGATACATTTGAAGGGATGAGCGCTCCTACAGAAAAAGACGTAAGCTATAAAAACGAAGATGCTGATATTGAATATAAGGAAAGCCAGAAAGGAGATCACAATGAATGGTGCTACTCCCCTCTCGATGAAGTTAAAAATAATCTTTACTCAACAGGTTATCCAAAAGATAAAATTGTTTTTGTAAAAGGAAAGGTTGAAGATACAATTCCGGGAACGCTTCCCGAAAAGATAGCTATACTGAGACTGGATACTGACTGGTATGAATCTACTTATCATGAGCTGGTTCATTTATATCCTCTGTTATCAGAAAAAGGATTTCTGATCATCGATGATTACGGTTACTGGCAGGGTGCACGAGAAGCAGTCGAACAGTATTTTAAAGAGAATAATGTTAAGATGTTTATGAACCGGCTTGATATGTCGGCAAGGGCAGGGATCAAGGTATGATTTTTGATTTTTGATTTTACTTCATTTTAGAAATATCTGAAACTAAATTTGTTGTTCTGTTTAATTGTAGATTGAATATTATTTTGGAATTACAGAATTGCAATTTTTTTAACTGATAAAAAAAACAAATTGGCGCGTGACCGGATATTGTTTGTTAAGCATTACAAAACGAATACAAAGTTTATATTTAATGATTGTGATATATTAAAGGAAAAATATGACGTTACTGTTTACAATGCCGTCATAAAAAAGAACCTCTCCATAATTTTTTCACTTATCAAACAATTCATTTTCTTACTTTTCAACACTCATAAATTCAAGCTCATATTTATATGGTTTGCTGATTATCATTCATTTCTTCCGGTAATGTTTTCAAGGCTTTTCAAAAAAAAGTCAGTTATTGCCATTGGAGGTTATGATGCAACTGATATTCCGGAAATTGAAATGGGTGCGTTTAACCGGGACGATCTGAAAAAAAGAATTAGAAGTTTTTGTCTGAGATACAGTCTGAAGAATGCTGACAAATTACTTGTAGTTGATGATTCACTGATAAAGAATACGAACAATTATATTCATTCGGATATTCACGGTGGCGAACCTGTAAAAGACGGAATACTGAATTTCATTCCCGATATTGGCAACAAGATAGAAGTTGTATACACTGGATTTGATGAGAATTTTTTTAAAAGAGATGAGACTATCGCTAAAGAAGATTTCGTCCTGACCGTAGGAAACTCATTCAATGATAATGAATTCAGACGGAAAGGTTTTGATATGCTGATAGAAGCTTCGAAGATCTTACCGGATAAAGAATTTGTTTTAATCGGTTTGAATGAAGATCAACTTAGAACATTAACAAAACAGAATCTTAAAAATGTAAAACTGATATCTTATGTAAATATGAATGAACTGAGAGGATACTACAACAAAGCAAAGGTCTTTGCGCAGTTGTCTCTCTTTGAAGGTCAACCGAATTCTCTGTGCGAAGCGATGATGATGGAATGCATTCCCGTCGGTTCGGATGTGAACGGAATTCCAAGAGTGATTGGCGATACGGGTTTTATTGTATATAAAAAAGATAAATATGAAATTGCCGAAAAGATAAGAGAAGCTATGAATTCAGACGAGTCGCTTGGCAAAGCTGCAAGGAAAAGGATCATTGATAACTTTTCGCTGGAGAAAAGAAAAGATAAAGTACTTGAGATAACAGAAAAACTGATAAAAAAAGTTGAAAGTTGAAAGTTGAAAGTTGAAAGTTGAAAGTTGAAAGTTGAAATCCGCCGCGGAGGAGAAAGTTGAAAGTTGAAAGTATGTAAATAAAAAAACCCCTGAAGGTAAATACCTCAGGGGTTTTTATTTTTTTATAAGCTTTATGAACTTTATGAACTTATTACTTTACAAATTTTATTTGATCAGCGACATTTTCTTTGTCTCCGTAAATCCATCAACTGAAAGTCTGTAATAATAAACTCCACTTGATAAATTTGAACCATTGAAATCAACTTCATAACTTCCAGAAGAAAGTTTCTCATTTACCAGTGTTGATACTTCTTTACCGGTCATATTATAAACTACCAGTTTTACATTGGAAGATCCGTTTGTGATATTTTTCACATCAAACTGAATTTTTGTTGAAGGGTTAAACGGATTAGGATAATTCTGTGATAAACTGAATTTGTCAGGTACAACAGTTGAAAGCTGATTTATTCCGATCACAGTATAATTTTTCGGATTGAATTGTGCCCAGTTATCAGACCAGTTTTCGGTTCCGAATGCACCTCTGAAAGTTACCTGTTCGAGTCCGGCAAGATTTGGATTATTGAAATTGGCACCGCTTAAAGCAGGCGAACCGCCGAGCGGCATCCAGTTGTTTACGTTTGTTCCAGGCAGAGGAACTTCAGGATAGATACTAAATGGCGCTGTAAGCTGAACTGATGAATTCACATCAAAAATAGTATTTCCGAATGCAGGCGTTCTTAACCATTCCTGCGGTGAGAATGAACCTGTTCCCGTACTGTCAGCCAGTCTTATATTCCCAGCAAGGATAGTATTCCTGATCTGAATAGTATCTGCCTGTGCTGCATTTCCGACACCGCTGCCGTCAAATCTCAGACCGACTTTCCATGCCATTATGATCGAGTTGTATGCGCTAAGCTGTGTATTTCTTCTGAGATGTCCGCCTCTTCCCCAGAGTGAACTTACATTCCATCCGATTTCACCATAAGGTCCTATGACTGTCATGTTTGAGAATACCGGTTTCGTTCTGGGTGTATTGTAGTTGTTTGGTGTGTTGTTATTGTTGTCTGATTCAAAACCGTTTGATGTACTGATATCGACAAGCCCGGTATCCCGCACGCTTAATCCGAACTGCACTGAACCCCGGAATCCGTTATCAGTATCCCAGTCATCATCAATGCCTTTGTAAGCTATTAAGTGTTTGCAGTTGACATTGCCTCCAAACCATTCGAATGAATCATCTCCGCTGAAACTTACCTGTACATAATCAATTACTGTTCTGCTGCCGACACCGCCCATTGTAAGTCCGTTTATCTCATTTCCTGAAACACCGGTAAGGTTTACACCCGGGAATTCAATTCTTACATATCTTAAAACACCTGAACTGTCATCATTGATCACAGGTTGTCCGCCATAGATCGGACCAAGACCCGGACCGAATCCTTCGATCTCTGCTGAGTCTGCGCCTGTAGAAGTATTGATAGCTGATCTTCCTAGAATAATTATACCGCCCCAGTCTCCTGCAGCTCTCTGACCTGCGGGTTTTTCACTTGTAAAAACGATCGGATCATTTGCACTTGCATTAGCGTAGATCTTTGCGCCTCTCTGAATAATAAGTGTTCCCTTTGTTTCAAAGTCACCGTATATCTTTGTCCCGGGTTCGATTGTAAGCGTTGCTCCGCTTTGTATGTAATTAAACCCTTTCATAATATAAGTAGTTGTCCGGCTCAGAGTTGTATTGCTTGTAATACTTGAAGAATTAAGTGTGGTCGAATCAACTTGTGAATACACATTTCCTGAAAATGAGAAAGCTATTATCAGAAAAAATAATGAAATAATTTTTTTCATGTTTTCTTTTTTGTTTATTAATTAATAAAAAATTTATTTTTTAATTTTTGAATATTCTTTTTAAATGATCTGTTTTATATCAGAATTTATAAGCTAAAGAAAAAGCAAAATTGGTTCCTGTGGTTTCTTTTCTTATGATCTTATCAACGATCTGATTATCCGGAAGTGTGAATTTTTGTGTAAAAATAATGTCCTCATCAAAGATATCCCTGATAGCAAGTTTACCTTCAAAATTATTCAGAAAGGTTTTTGAAATTGAAAAATCAAATACTGCTCTTCCCTGTTCATAAATATCATTGAATCCGAGACTTCCCACTTCAGAGATCTTATCACCGAATTCATTATAAAGTAGATTGGCGCTCAGACCGAGATCAAAATTATCATAATACAACCCGACATTAACAGTATATGGTGATTGACCCTGAAGTCTGCGTGTCTTTTCCGATACCGCGCTTTGCAGTCCGTCAAGATTTACCTGGGAATTTACGAGAGTGAGATTACCGTTGATTGTAAAATCATTCAATGACTTTGAAATGAAATCGAGTTTTTTTCTGACTTCGATCTCAAGACCGTAATTGATCGCTCCTGATACGGCATTGGCAAAAGTATACTGAGGTACCGGACCTGTTATTGTAGGCACTATTACTCTTTCAATCGGCTGATCAAAATGTTTGTAGAACAAACTTAAAGCAGCGATCTCACCTGCATTAGGGAACAATTCATACCGCAGATCATAATTCTGTATCAGACTTTCTTCAAGTTCAGGGTTACCCGTAAGCTGGCTGCCGGTAACAAAATTAATAAATGCAAATGGAGCTATCTCCCTGAGTTCAGGTCTTGATACTGTCTGAGTCAAAGAAGCTCTTAGGTTTGTTTTATCATTCAAAGCATAAGTCAGATTCAGGGAAGGAAGAAGATCATTGTTTGCCTGATTTACGTTAACAGTATCACCTGAAGTTCTTTCAAAACCATTCACTTTTTGTTCATCATATTCATATCTCAAACCTGCAATTATACGAAGTTTATTAACCGGAATATCAAACATCAGGTATCCTGCATAAGTATTTTCCAGAGCGGTATAAGCATCACTCTTATCAGTAGTTTCCACCATATACATTGTGGTTGAATCAAAATTTGAAGGCTGGAAAATTGTTTCTATCGGCTGAAGTCCAATGTTTGAGAATCTTGCAAGCTTAGGAGCAAAAACCCTTGCATTGAAATCTCTGTGAGTTCCGATAGCAAGCAGACCATATTTCATTCGGATATTCTGCCTGTTGATCTTCATAAGCTGCTGTTCAATATTCATCCCAACTGACTTGCTGATATCAAACAGCTTTGAATAAAATCTCTGTCCGACATTATCATTTGGAATTGTAGTCAAAGGCATTATATACGGATCATCCGAACCGCTCGATTTCTGATAAAATGTGGTCTTGGTATCAGGTTCATTTCTTTCCGACTCAGAGTATGAAGCTTCCCATGTCAGATTCATATTTGATAATTTACTTATGTAATGATTTCCTGAAACTGAAAGGGTATATAAAATTCTTTCCGTAAAATCGGTACCGTAAAGCTGTCTGTCAAAGTTATCAATGATAGTAGTATATCCTTCGTAATATTGAGTATTGTCATCCGATGCGATCGAGTAGGTATTCTTTATGCTGAATTTATTATTGTTACCAATTTTATAATTTAGATTCAGGACACCTCCGTTAAGCACTGCATAATTAGATGACCTTCCGTTATAGTTAAGCAAAGTTGTAGTATCTGAATTATATTCAGCCCTGAAAATGTTTTCCGTTACAAACTCATTCTTGTAAGTGTAAGCCAGTAAAACGCCAAGCGGATTGTTCCAGACATTGAAATTATTTCCGAGTGTTAGCTGATAACCTCCGTTAACAGGTGACTTTCTGTCTATCTGACCCCAGTTATTTGTTAAAGACTGTCCGTAATTATTCGGAGCGGAAAATTTTGTTGAAGGAAACTCCGGTGGAATAGCTCTCCCGCCGTTGTCCAGACCTGAATTGTAAAACAATGTCTTCGATTCACCCGCATCGTATGTGTAAAAATTTCCTTTTGAAGTGGATCCGGTCAGATAAGAACCTGTTGTCTCCAGTGTAAATATAAACTGGTCAACAAAGTCTCTGGTTTTAAGCTGAACCAAACCGCCGGAAAAATTTCCGATAAGATCGGGTGTAAATGATTTAGCAATTATGATATTTTCCAGAAGCTTTGAAGGAAAAAGATCAAATGAAAATGATTTTCTGTCAGCTTCCGAACTTGGAAGAACAACGCCGTTTAATGTAGTGTTATTGTATCTTTCTGAAGTACCTCTTACAAATACAAATTTGTTATCAATGATATTCACACCTATGACTCTTTTTAATACGTCAGAAGCAGTTGCATCGGGAGCGCGTTTTATCTGCTGCTCACTGATACCGTCCTGTATTTTTGCCGAATTTTTTTGTTCATTGAGAAGGGATTCTTCGTTTGCAAGAGTCTGTGATGATTCTACAACGATCTCGTCGGTACTAAGCCCTTCAACAGTTAGCGATACATTTATATTTGCAGTATTTCCTTTTGTTACAACAATGTCTTTAAATGTTTTGGGAGTATAACCTATGTAAGAGACTTCAATAGAATAAACTCCGGGGATCATATCTGTTATCTCATAATATCCATCAAGATCTGCTAAAGCTCCTAACGGCTGTCCCACAACTTTAACAGTTGCCCCGACCAGTGGAACTGAATTCTCAGCATCTGTTATTTTTCCCTTAATTGACTGCGAATATATTATATTTGCAGTGAAAAGGAATATTAAAGTAAAAATTAAACGTGATATATTTTTTTTCATTCTGTTTTTTTTCTGATAAAATTTATGCTTCAAACTATACTTATAAGGTTTAATAAAGATTACCGAATTGTTACCTGTGTTAATTTATTATTACCGAATTGTTAAGGAGTGCGATTCTGAGCTGCAAACATACTATTGATTTAAAAATAAAGATGACCATTTTAAAGTTTTTCATTTTCCGGAAGGGGTTTATAGAATATTCCTGACTGTACTTACTATACTCTTTCCTGACTTCATCCAATCAGAAAAGATTACAAATTTTTAATTTTTGAGAAACGGTCCCGGCAAATTATAAACTTTTTTGTTTTAATTTTGTTGTCAGAAAAGTATTTTTGAACAAGCATTTAAAATCCGTTATAAATTCACAGTGAAACTCAGATTAATTTTATTATTTGTATTAATGTCGTTTATCTCTTCATTTGCATTTTCTCAAAACAAAGGAGATGAGGAAAGGATCACTGACGAGTTACGTCCGTCTGCAAGGAATATTTCATGGATAATCACTCAATTGATTCCTTCACCGACGTGGCTGAATGACAGAAATGATAATAATTCATCTCTCAATTTTGCATTCCGGTGGCAGATCACAGCTTTGAATATTTCATTCAGCACGAATAAATATGTGTCACCTGTTCAGTCTGTATTTGTAAATCCTATGAGAAAGTACACGGGTTCGCTTGAGTTATTTGTTCAGCCTGAACTGGCTTTATCTTCACTGGATTATTCCGGATTCAATAAGGCGGCTTTGGGTTTAGGTTCGAGGATAAACATCCCCGTAAAAAATTACGGAGAGCATATGTATGTTTCTCTCGGCGGGAAATATACTTTCAGGAATAATCCGTCACAGAACATAAGCGGATATTATGGTATAGAAGGCGGTGTATATTTTTTATTCGGTTCGCTCGGTCTTCAGGGCAATTACAATTTTAACAAAAACACTGAATACAATTTCAGTATTTATTTTAAATACTGGTAAAAATTATATGAAAAGATTTTCTTTAAAAATATCAACTATCTTATTATTCTGTTTGATCCTGACCATTTCCGGCTGCGGATTGTTTTCCATTGGCTTTAAAAATCTCGGAAAAACAATAACTTCATCACCTGAAAAAAAGTCCAGTAAGATAAAAGACCCTGTAAAGCCTGATGTAAAATTATCAGCTCTCTGGATCGGACATTCATCGGTGCTTCTTCAGGTATATGACAGGGTTATTCTTATAGATCCGGTTTTTAATGATGTGATAAGCGGCGTAATGACGCGTAAACAGACAGCAGCGTTTGATATTGACCGTCTTCCCAAGCTTGATATGATACTTATTTCTCATGCACATGCAGATCATCTCAGCATTTCTACATTGTCTGATCTTGAAGATAAATTCTCCGGAGCCAAACTGGTTTTCCCGGAAGGTGCTGAGGATTTTATGCCGGGATATGACTTTGATTTTATCAGAATGAAAACCGGTAATTCATCCAAAAAAAATTATGTGGGTGAGACAAAAGATTTTAACGGTCTGAAGATCACAACAGTATATGCGCTTCACTTTGGCGGAAGATACGGAATTGACAGTTATCTGTGGAATATGCCCGGCTGCACCGGTTACATTATTGAATATAAAGATCTTACAATTTTCTATGCCGGCGATACAGCTTATGAAGAAAACGGTTTTAAAAAAGTAGGTGAGAAATTTGATATAGATCTCGCACTCATTCCTATAGGACCCTGCAGAGATTGTGAAGAGCTTACCAACTTTAATCACGTAACTTCTATGGGTGCGCTGAAAATGTTTGATGATCTGAAAGCTGATAAGATGCTTCCTGTTCATTTCGGAGCATTGCAGTACAGAAATGATCCTGACTATCCTGTAATTGTTTTAAAGGAACTGATAGAGCAAAAAGACAGAACCGGATCAGTAACCAATGTGGGTGAATATTACAAAGACAGAGTGGTAATTCTCGACGAGGGAGAACAGCATATTTTTGAATATTTATATTAACCGGAAAAAAAATTTAAAAATAATTGAACACCCATTTCAGAAACTGATCTCCCTGATATCTCTGTGAGAAAAACACCTGGAGACCGTTTCTCATCATCATTCTGTATATGCCTGTACTCGACTGACTTACGATCTTATTATAATCCGAATCAGGAAACAAAGCAATGATGGTTCCAAGTTCATAATTTTTTGTAAGAGTATCCGTAATAGTCTTTACACTCTTCTTACTAATCGATTTCACGGAGTCTGCTGACACAACTGATGCGGATGTATCCGAAATTTCCTCAGGTTCCTTTTTGTATAAACTGTCTCCTTTATAGACAATCAGATCCTTCTTATATTTATTATCCCACAATCTGATCTCCATATTATATACACCGCCTTCGAAAATAGACTTACCGTATTTTTTTGAATAGTTAAGAATTGCAAACGGTTTAAGCACAACTATGTTTCTCACATTATTATCTTCTATCAGATTTTCAATATTTCTGTCGGAGAAGATCCTTGTAAAAGTAGAATACACAACAGAGTCAGTTTCCGCCGAACGCAGATCAATAGCCGAAATATATCTGTCATATTCAAAGGTCTCATAATCAATACTGTCAATAATGTAGGGATCGATCGCACCCCAGTTGAGAGTGACTGTCTGCGGATTCAATCCGAAGTTTGTATTGTCTATGCTGTAATTTTTTAATCCAAGTTGTTTGCCGAAATTTATAAGATCCTGATTCTCATCAAGTTTGAGTATGTTTTCAGAAAAAAGCATAATGGAAGAATCATTAACACTTGATTCAAGATTATCAAGATAAAACAATTTGTAATCTCCTATTTCTTCATTCTTATAACTGAGTTTTTTCAGTTTACTTACATAATTATCACTCTTCACTACTGCAACCTTTACATTCTGCTTTTCAAGAAAATTTTTGAGTTCAATTATATTTAATTCTTCATCTGTCTTCTGTTTTCTTCTACCTTGCTTTTTCTTCTCATTCGATTTGATTGAAGGGAAATCACCGAGTATGAATTTGGACGGATTATTGGATAACGCCTGAACTGCAAATATGTCAAAGTAACCCGGAACCTCTTCAAAATAAATTTTACCGGTTTCCTTTATATAATCTTTCTGCTCAAGCTCCTTTAAAATACCTCCGACAGCAAATGTATCTTCCCTGTAAGGCTGCGGATAATAGAAACTCCAGATAATATTTATGATAAGAATTACACCAATAATACTAACTGCAATACCTTTTTTAAATTCGAATGCCTGCTGAATACAGAACGGTATGAAAAGAATTGCATTTATGACAATATATCTTGAGATCATATTCGTACCGCCGGTTCCGAGAATTCCCTGCAGCATAAGCACAGCCAGTTCGATCAGATTAAACATCAGGAAAATCTTAGCAGGTGTGAGTTCTTTTAACCGGATAGTTTCATAAATGATCTTCAATGCAAAAAAGGTCGTGATCGGCGCAATGAAAAATATGAAGGTGGGATACTGTACAAGTCTCTGCATGAAGCCTGCAGTGTTGAATTGATTGAATATCTTTGTAGTTTCCTCGGCAAAAAAGAACATATTCTGATGATCAAAATAATTCTGCAGAAGCCACCATACGATCGTTGTGAAAGAGATAAGTGAAACAGCAAAGTTAATTATGATCTTTTTGGAGATCTTTTTTTCAATTACGATGTCATAGAGGACAAGAAGAATGAACGTTCCGCTGAACAGCCAGCCTTCATACCTGAATCCGTTTGACAATGCAAAACAAACCGCGCTGAGAACAAGAAATAACTTCTGCTCACCCTGAAATTTCCATTTGATAAAATAATAAATTCCGGCTATGACAAAGAAGAAAAATATTGATTCCGGTAAACCGCTGATGCTGAGCCAGACCTGGAATGGGAAAAGACAGAAAATCAGTGAAGAAAAAAAGGCGTTCTTTTTATCAAAGCAGATAAGAACAGCTTTGTAAAAATATAAAACAGTTGCAGTGGAAAAAACCACATTGACTATCATCGCTGCAGTAAAGAGGTCTTTTACAAAAAGCATTACAAATCCGTTGATCCAGAAATGCGGAGTAAGCCATACACCTGAATCTATTACCGGATTCTGAAGCCATTCATAAGATTTAACAGTCCGGCAGTAATCATCCGCAGAAAGCCATCTGTATCCCGAATACAGTATTAACAGCTGGAAAAAAAACTTTATCACCAGCAGCGTGGTGATCTGAATGGTCTGACTGGAAATAAATCTGATCCTGAGATCGTTTATATATTCGAGCGCATTTTGCAGATTATTATTTTTATCTAATTCCAATGACCGTTGTTAGTTTTTTAATAGTTTAATCCTGAATGTAGTGCCTTTTCCGTGACTTGAATCGACAAGCAGAAGTTTGCCTTTATGATAATCTTCTATAATCCTTTTTGATAAACTTAACCCCAGACCCCAGCCTCTTGTTTTGGTGGAATATCCGGGACGGAATATGTCTTTCTTGTATTTTGCATCAATACCTTTTCCGTTATCAGCTACGTCAATTACCAGATCATTACCGTTATCGGCGATGTTAAATACAACTTCTCCGTGAGTTTTTTCCATCGCATCCAGAGCATTCTTCAATAAATTCTCTATCACCCATTCAAACAGATCTTTGTTTATCCTGGCTTCTGAATTGCCTGAAGTGTTAATTTTTATCAGAACTTTTTTACTTACCGAACCGTCTGCAGCTACAAGTGAAGGTATCCTTTTCTCGAAATATTCTGACACTTTTCTGATCACGTTTGAAACATTATCAGTTTCGAGTTTAGGCTGCGAACCGATCTTTGAAAACCTTCCTGCAATTTTACTTAGCTTCTCAAGATCATTACTGATCTCATTGGTCACTTCTTTAAGTTCTTCGGTCTGCGGTTCTATATTTCTCAGCATTTCAGTCCATCCTAGCAGAGAGCTGAGAGGAGTTCCAAGCTGATGGGCAGTTTCTCTTGACAGACCTACCCATATATTGCTTTGCTCATTTTTCTTTATATATGAAAATCCTATATATCCGAGAAAAACAAAAATTCCCGCAATGATGACTTCAAACACGGGAAGAAGTTTCAGTTCGGTCACAAGACCTGACTGACCGTAATGAACATAATTTAATATGATCGAATCTTTATAAGATACTATTATCGGTGCATTTATTTCATCCATCTCTTTTGCTTTCCTGAATAATATTTCATTCTGTTCAAGTTTTGAAAGCGTAGTATCATATTCGACATTCTTGGTCAGTATGATCTCCTTTTGTTCCCTGTCAGTTGCAATAATGGGAAAATCTATCTGCGGAATGATCTGATCAAAAATAAATCCGTATTCGCCCGATGAGTTTTCATCATTGGCAAGATACTCCATTGATTTTGCGTATAACCCTGCAATATCCCTTTCCCGCTTCTGAGTTTTTTGCGCAAGAGTCTGTGTATATATCAAAACTATAATAGCAATTAAGACACCGGATACTATTATAGCTATCTTTATTTTTTGTGAGCCAAATTTATTCATTAAGCTATGTGATTCGTTTTAATATATTGTATATAAATACTTATTTAAATTAATTAATTCTTGTCCAAAAAAGTTTTTATCTTATCGGCTCTGACGGTTATTTTAATGATCTCGTTCATAGTCTCATTATCTCTCGGGAGTGTTTCAGTATCATTTTCTGAAATTCTGAATTTATTCTCATCCGGAGATGAACTAAACAGAAAGATCATATATGATATCCGTCTCCCAAGAATTCTGAATACAATGCTTGTCGGTGCTTCGCTTTCATGCTCGGGGATAATACTTCAGTCAATGCTCAGAAACAATCTTGCCGAACCGGGACTGCTCGGAATATCTGCCGGCGCGGGTCTTGGAGCCATACTTATATTTATTCTTCCGTTTTCATTGCCTTTTATACTTATTACACCTGTCTCATTTTTATTCGCTTTAACAACAACATTTATCATATTTAAATTTGCGAAAGGACTCGGAGGAAAATTTTCGGGATTCATTTCCACCGATAAAATAATATTAACAGGTATTGCCGTCAGCGCATTGATATCATCTTTAAATGGTTTTCTGCTTTTGATCTCCGGCAGTTCGCTTACACAGATAATCTACTGGCTCAATGGCGGCTTTTCAGGAAGAGGCTGGAATGAATTTTATTCGGGTTTCTTTTTCATTATCACCGGTATTGCCGGCTCAATATTCATCTCCAAAGACCTTAACGTATTGAATCTCGGAGAGGAACTATCGGTCTCACTCGGATTGAATTTAAAAAGATTTCAGAAACTTTCAATAATCTTTTCTTCTTTGCTAGCAGCAAGCGCAGTTTCTATTGCCGGTATAATTAGTTTCGTCGGTCTGATAGTTCCGAATTTAGCAAGATTATTAATTGGTGAAGATTACAGATATGCCGTCCCCTGTTCGATAATACTGGGTGCGATATTTCTTCTTATATCAGATACTATAGCAAGAATAATTATCTCCCCGGCGGAGATACCTGTCGGAATTGTCACATCCTTTATCGGTGCTCCTGTTTTTGTTTGGCTGATACTCAGAAAAAAAAGCTGAAGTAATCCATATTTTGCCGGATCTAAAGCTCATTCATGACTAAAAACCGAATTTCAGTTTTATAATGATATTTTTAAAGAAACAGATAAACCCTTCCATTTATATTTAAAGACAAATTATTTACTTTGCTAAAGATTTTCTGCAAAGCAATAAATTCATACTTTCAGATACATTTTACAAGTTTTAAAATATTTAATTAAAAATCCAATTGTCCGAATACAAAGTCTCAGCCCGTAAGTATCGTCCGCAGAAGTTTTCTGAAGTGTCATCTCAGGATTTCGTTACACAGACATTGAAGAATGCGATAGTTTCCAGTAAGATCGCGCATTCGTATCTGCTGACCGGACCGCGGGGTGTCGGGAAGACTACTATAGCAAGGATATTTGCAAAAGCGCTTAACTGTCCGAATCTGAAGGATGGAGAGCCCTGCAATAAATGCGATTCGTGTCTTGAGATCACAAACGGTAATCATCCTGATGTATTTGAACTCGATGCCGCATCCAACAGAGGTATCGACGATGTCCGCGCAATTCAGGATGCCGCGAAATTTTTTCCTATAAAAGGTAAATATAAATTTTTTATTGTTGACGAAGTTCACATGCTCACAACGCAGGCATTCAATGCATTGCTGAAAATACTCGAAGAGCCGCCCGGTTATCTTATATTCATTCTCGCAACCACCAATCCGGAAAAGATCCCGGCAACTATCGTCAGCCGCTGTCAGAGATTCCCTCTCCAGAGGATAAAGATAAAAGAGATATCGGACAATATAAAAGAGATCGCAAAAGAAGAGAAAGTTAAGATAGATGATGAATCGGTCTTTCTTATTTCAAAGCTCGGTGACGGCGCACTCAGAGACGCTCAGGGAATTTTCGATATGGCAGTTTCTTTCTGCGGTGATAATATTAAATATGATGATTTAAAGAATTTTCTTAATATTCCCGATAAAGAAATCTATTTTAATATTTCAAAATACATAAAAGAAGGCAATGCCAACGAGATACTTTCATATTTCAACAGCCTAAGTGAAAAAGGATTTGATCATCAGACTTTTTATAACGGGGTAACCGAGCATCTGAGAGACCTCATGATCGTTAACTCTACAGGCAAGACAGATCTTCTGGATGAATCCGATACAGTTAAAGAAAAGTATCTCGAAGAAGCGAAAAATTTTACATCCGAACAAATACTTCGTCTGATGAAGATCCTCTTTGAAGCGGAGAACAGATTCAAATATTCTTCCAGTCAGAAAATACTTCTTGAAGTGTTACTGACCGAACTCTGCAGGGTAAATGCTGATGTTGTTGACTTATCTGTCATTCTTTCGGAAATTGAAGCAGTAAAAAAAAAACCTCAGATCTGATTGAAGACGAACCTCAGGTTGATTTAAAACCCCGGTCACAAAATACAGAAGTCCGAGAAAACAAAAATATCCCTGAAACTGAAACAGGACAGATATCTGAAGAAAAAAACGACAACTTAGTCATAGACATAAAAGAAGAACCTGTTAATACTGCTCCTGTTCGGATTGAAGAATCATTTAACTTTGCTGACAATATTCCGGAAAATTCATCTTCAACCGAATTTTCACCAAAAGAAAAACTGATCATAGATAAATTAAAAGAACTGTTTGATGCAGTCGAATATAAAATAAATTAAACCCCTTTAATTTTGAAAAACAAATATTATTCAATAAAAAATAATTTTCTCGCAATAGAGGAAGAATTTTCAAATTACAAAGACTCCGGAATAGTGATCCTTCCTGCTCCTTACGAGCAGACGACCTCATACGGTAAAGGAACAGCAAAAGGTCCGAAGGCTATCTTAAATGCATCACATTATGTTGAGTTTTTTGATGAAGAGCTTGACCGCGAACTTTGTTTCGAGAAAGGAAACGGGATATGTTCATTGCTGCCTTTGGATTTCAAAAAGAAAAAAGGTTTGAAAGCTCTGGAGTTGATTTACAAAAGGGTAAAAGGACTTATTGAAGATGACAAGTTTGTCGTAACGCTCGGAGGTGAACATTCGATCTCCACTGCTCCCATCAAAGCGCACTTTGATTCTTTTGATGATCTTTCTGTTCTGCACTTTGACGCACATTCTGATCTGAGAGATGAATACGAAGGCTCGAAATTTTCACATGCTTCATTTGCAGCGAGAGTTGCTGAGTTCACAACTGATATCACACAGGTAGGCATAAGAGCTCAATGCAAAGCCGAATATGATTTTATAAAGGAAAAAGGAATAAATACTTTTTTCGCGTTTGAGATAAAGAGCGGTGATCACGGTATTTACTGGCAGAAGAAAGTACTCGATACTCTGAAAAAAAATGTCTACATCACATTTGACGTGGATTATTTTGATCCGTCGATAATGCCTTCTACCGGCACACCCGAGCCAAATGGATTATTATGGGATGAAACGATGAAACTACTTAAGATGGTAGGGACGAGGAGGAATGTAGTAGGATTTGATGTAGTCGAGCTTTCACCGAGAAAAGATTTTCCATATCCGGATTTCCTGACAGCGAAACTGGTGTATAAGATGCTGAATTACGCTAGACGTTAGACGCTAGACGTTTGATGCTAGACGTCTCACGTCTCACGTCTCGCGTCTTACGTCTCGCGTTTGACATTATTTAAGCAACGTCATCTTCTTCACCTCCTTGAATTCACCTGATGAAAGCTTATAAAAATACACTCCGCTTGAAAGCTTGCTTCCGTCAAAATTAACAGAGTAATTCCCCGGGTTTTGCTTCTCATTTACGAGTGTTGCTATTTCATTTCCGAGAATGTCCGTAACAACAAGTCTGACATCTGACGTCTGCCCTCTGACATTTTCAGGTATAGTATAATTTATTTTAGTATTCGGATTGAACGGATTTGGATAATTCTGCGAAAGTGAATATCCTTCTGCAATATTGTTATTACTATTATTTATCCCAACAGATTTTCCCACCTTCAAAACATACAGACCGGTTTTCATATCAGAAGCAGCAATCTTTCCTGAAGGAAATTGATATACTCCCCAGCAGCCCGTATAAGCATTGCCGTTATTTGAAGGATATGTATCATACCATGCAATTTCAACCGGAGCAACGGGGTTGGAAACATCAAGTACTCTTACACCAGCAGTATAATGAGCGATCACGGCAGTATTGCCATAAACTTCCACGTTATGTACAACAGAAGTTGTAATGTTAGTTGGCTGCCATGTAGTTACCTGTGTTACATTCGACAGATCTTCAATATTCCAAACTTTAAGAAGTCTTGGAATACCTCCCACTTCATCTGTAGCAAACAAGAATCTTCTGTCACTTGATATAGCGCAATTATGCGGAGAAGGATTTGGAGCATTCAGCCATTGTGAAATTGTTTTGAGACTGTCCTTATTGCGCGCATCAATTACCGTTATATTACCGTCATTGATATTCATTGCATAAATTGTATCTCTCAATACTCTGCAATCATGAACATATCTTGTATTCCACTTTCCTCTGAGCACGGGGTTTTCGGGATCCGCAGAAAGATCAAGAACGGCTACACCCTGTCCGAATGCAGAATTACTGCCGTTAAGATATAAATACGGTCCTTCCTGTGAGATCGAATGAGTGGTACGATGTCCGGGAGCCGTAAATTTTTTAACGAATACAACTGTATCAGGCAAGTACTGCAGATCATAAATTTCAACACCGCTTGTATCAGCTTCGGAGACCACATACGCATAATGAGAATAAACTTTCATCTCTTTCCATAACACGCCTCCATCCGGATTTGATGTGTTTATATTCGTCGGAAAGAAGTCAACTTCGTATATATTCGCCGAATCTGAAATATTATAAAAGGAAGTTCCCATTGTTCCGCCTAAAATAGCATACTCTTTTCCGTCCGGAGCGACATAACCCCAAACCGCTGCATAGTCCCATGGCGCATTGAACTGTGAAGGCACGGGATGAAGATTAAGATTGCTTAATAAATACATATTGTTATTTGGAAGTTGAGCTGAAGCTGAGGAAACTGAAATCAGAATTAGTAACAGGTATATGATTTTCTTCATTGGGTTATTTTTAATTTATTAATTGGTTTCCGCCACGGCGGATGGTTAATTGGTTAATTGGTTAATTGGTTAATTGGTTAATTGGTTAATTGGTTAATTGGTTAATTGGTTAATTGGTTAATTAACATAGTCAATTTAAAATAGAGATAATATTAATTTCAATGTTAATAATTCAATAAAGAGTAGTTCGTTTATTGAAAAAATTTGTTTCAGAAAAATTATTTATTAAACTTTTAACGACATTCATTGTCAAATTAACGAATTCGAATTCAATATAGATTTATCTGTTTTAAAAAATTCAATATAAATTTTAAAAAAAGGAAAATTAAGATGAACGGTTTAAAAATATCCTCAATCTTTAGTGTTCTGAGCTTTATTATCATTACATCTTTATATCTGGGCGGATGCAGTGATAATAATATCACGGACAATTCATCCATGACGGATGATGAATATATCCGTACACTTGCCATCAACACAGCATTCAGCAGTGATGCGGATGATGACGATAATCTCTTTGCCAGCGAAGTATTTGATTTTGATTCCGAAGGACCTGTCAGCGATGACACCGGTTTTGATACACCATTAGATTCAGTTTTAAAATGGGGAAGAAGGATACTTGATGTAAATGTTAATGCCGAAATCACCAATGTCGGGGACTCAATAAAAAATGTCCTGGTCACAAGAACGGTCTCCGGGAATTTTATTGTGATCGGATATATTAACGGTATTTTAGATTCCACGGTCAAACCATTTACACAGCAACAAAGGAGAATAATCAATTTTAAGAGAACCAACAGACACAGTAATCCGAGATTTAACTGGAGAGTTTACGAATTTTCAGCAGTTGACGGAAACACAACAACCCCGCAAACAGGAAAAGATAACATAATAATAAATAAAGTAGAGTTTTACAGAAATAACGAACTTGTAAAAACATTAAACGGACCTGATTTTACAATAAATTTTTTCATGGCAGGATTTTTCGGTGGTCATAATATGTATGAGGCAGACGGAGGTGAAAGCTTTAAAACAAGGGTATATCTGTCAAGTAACCAAAGCGATACCGATATCGTATCTTATCACTGGCCGCGCAATTCAAACGGGCATCACAGAGTTAGATTTGATCTTGTTTCAGAGACACCGAACGGAAACGGATTTGACAGGGTTTATGAAAAAACAATTGAAATATTTAATCAGCACAGACACGGAAGACACAATGCTTTTATAAGCGCAAATACAAAGAGTTCTTTATTTGATAATGATCCGAATCTGTTTTCATCTACATATCTCGGATTTCCATACAGAGTAAGATAAAATAAAAGTTTTAATACAGGAATCAAAACCTCCTGAATATACTTCATACCGGAACGGCTTAATAAAGCCGTTCCCTTTGGTTTTATACAGATCCTTTAAACATTTCGCCCTCTTCAGAGTGATATCATAAACAATTGTTTGTACCCATAAAATTAAACTTGTTTGAGAAAAACCAACTCTATACATTTGATGAATTAAATTGAAGGAGTTTTATTATGAGGAAATTAATACACATCATTATATTTGGATTTATAATATTACTTACAAACTCATATTCCCATTCACAGACATCTGTATCAATAAGATTAGGTCCAAATACCGGTCAGGACTGTCTTGCACTTTCAAACTTTCCAAATACTTCATTTCCTGAACATCCTGATCTTGCCGGTTTAGCGGGTACAGTTTTTGGTGAGTATTATGCGGGGAGATCTTTTTTCAAATTTGATCTTTCTGAAATACCTTCAGACTCGAATGTCATTGAAGCGAGATTATCATTATATGCAAATCCAAATCCTTCAAACAATACCCACGACGGCTTGAATAAATCATATATAAGAAGGGTAACTTCACCTTGGATAGATGCAGATGTTACTTTTGATAATCAGCCTGATTTCACTCACGCAAATGAGGTAATTCTCGAACAGAGCACTTCTCCGTATCAGGATTATTTAAATATAAATGTGACAGATATGGTAAGAGAAATGGTGCAAAATCCGCAGAATAATTACGGATTCATGCTGGCTTTAAGACTGGAAGGAATTTACAGAAGCATTAATTTTGCTTCAGGAGATTGTCCGGATATTTCTAAAAGACCTTTGCTTGTTATTACTTACGGCACTGTTGGTATTCAGAATATCTCATCCGAAATTCCTTCCGAATTTAATTTGTATCAGAATTTTCCAAACCCTTTCAATCCTGTAACCAATATTAAATTTGATATTGCCGGCTCTGTCTTAACAAAGATAAGTGTTTATAATGAACTCGGGAAAGAAGTTACCAATATAGTTAATGAAAGATTAGAACCCGGAAGCTATCAGATCCGGTGGGACGGAAGCAGATTCAGCAGCGGCGCTTATTTTATCAAACTTGAAACGGATGATGTCAAAATAACCAAAAAAATTATTTTGTTAAAATAAAATTCCATTGATTTTTGTTATTTCTAAAGGTGATCTAAATTCTTAGATTACCTTTTTATTTCATACAATACTAATAAATGTGCGGTATACTTGGCGTTTTAAATTTCAATGAAGAGAATGTTGATCTGAAGTCATTTCAAAACTCTTTGAATATAATAAAGCACAGAGGTCCTGATGATGAGGGTTATGCTTTGTTCAATACAAAAGATCGGACATTTGAAGAAAGATACGGTGAAACTTCACAGATCCGAAAAGGCACGCATATACTTTCCGGAACGGATAAAACTCTCAATCTTGCTTTCGGATTCAGACGACTGTCAATAATTGACCTGTCAGTAAACGGTCATCAGCCATTTTTCAATAATGAAAAAAATATAAGTATAATATTTAACGGTGAAGTTTATAATTATATTGAGATACGCGAAGAATTAATTTCCAAAGGGTATAAATTTCATACCGGAACGGATACCGAAGTTATACTCAACTCATATATAGAATGGGGAGAAGAATGTCTCAGCAGATTCAACGGTATGTGGGCGATCGCGCTTTATGATATGAGGAAGAACATTCTGTTCTGCTCGCGGGACAGATTTGGAGTAAAGCCGTTTTATTATTACAAAGATGAAAAGACATTTATATTTGCCTCTGAGCTGAAAGAGATTACCGAATATTTCAGAACAGATCCTTCATTCAAAAAAGTACTGAACAAAGATATAGTCTATGATTATCTGATAAATAATTTTGCCGATCACACAGAGAATACATTCATAAAAAATATAAAACATCTTCCGCCTTCACATTACATAAAAATTCGGGGAAATGAATTCATACTGATCAAGTATTTCTCTTTGGATGTAAATAAAGAAATGGGGAAATATGATGAGAAGAATTTTCAGAATATCAAAAAGAATTTTTCCGGACTAATGCACGATGCGGTAAAATTAAGGCTCCGTGCTGATGTTCCTTTGGGTACCTGTCTCAGCGGCGGTCTGGATTCTTCAACGATAGTCACGATCATCAACAACATTCTTAAAAAAGACGGTGTAAATAATCTGAATCAAACAGGTGAGAGACAAAAGTCATTCTCAGCGGTGTATGATGACGAAAGATATGACGAGCGGAAATTCATAGAAGAAATAGTCAAAGTCACAAATTGTGATTCACATTATGTTTATCCTGACAGGAAAGATCTTCAGGAATCAGATTTCCTGTTAAAAGACACGGATGATTTTATTTTCCAGCTTGATGAACCTTTGATCAGCACGTCACCTTATGCTCAGTATAATGTTATGCGCTTAGCGGGTGAAAATAATATAACTGTATTGCTTGACGGCCAGGGAGGTGACGAGACTCTCGGCGGGTATGAAGTGTATTTCGGATTTCAGTATTCGAACCTGTTCAGAAACGGAAACTACTTCACACTGGCATCAGAGCTTATGAAAAATTTCAGTAAAGGTATGGAGATCTCAATCAGAGGTCTGAAATATTTCCTTAATCTTAAAAATAAGAATTTAAAAAGTCTGACAAGTGAATATTATAACCGGGATTTTTTGATAAGTCAGTCTGAAAACAACATACTGAAATACAGAACTACCGGTAATTTAAATCTGAAGCTTTATGAAGATCTTTCACAGTATATTCTGCCGATTCTGTTGCGATATGAAGACCGGAATGCAATGAAATTCTCAATAGAGTCGCGGACGCCTTTCCTTGATTTCAGACAGGTAAAAATGCTCTTTGAGACTGAAGGTATTTACAAGATACATGACGGCTGGAGCAAATGGATATTAAGGAATGCAATGAAAAATATTGTTCCGGACAATGTAGTCTGGCGCAAGGATAAAAAGGGTTTCCCGACTCCTGAAAGAAGATGGATGAAAATTCTCAAAGAAGAATTCATAAAAATACTGAATGAAGATAAAGAGCTGGCAGAGTTTATTGACATCCCTTCTATAATAAAGAATTATGACAGCATTATATCAAATGAAGATATAAAATCAAATTTTTTATGGAAGATATATAACTTTGCAAAATGGAAGAAGATGTATGGAGTTGAAGGCAGTTAATAGTTAATAGTTAGTAGTTAAGAATTGACAGTTGAACTTTGAATAATACAAGCAAATGTCTGCCTTACAATTAAATTAATAATAAAGAATTGTATTTATAAACTCATAGTAGTATTTTTGAAAAATTAAATAATTAAATTTCGAAATGAGAACAGCTACAGGTAAATTACTCTTTGTTGTATTATTGATGATCGCATCAACTAATTTCTACGGTTGCGGTTATAATAAACTGGTAACCATGGAAGAAGGTGTCAACTCTGCATGGTCACAGGTGGAAAATCAGTATCAGAGAAGAGCTGATCTGATCCCTAATCTGGTAAGCACAGTTCAGGGTTCTGCAGATTTTGAAAAAAGCACTTTGACCGAAGTCACTGATGCAAGAAGCAAAGTCGGACAGATGAAGCTCAGTGCAGACGATTTAAGCGATCCGCAGAAATTTCAGGCATTCCAGCAGGCACAGGACCAGCTCTCAAGCGCTTTATCAAGATTGCTTGTAGTTTCGGAAAACTACCCGAATCTGAAATCAAATGAAAATTTTTTACAGCTTCAGTCACAGCTTGAAGGTACTGAAAACAGGATCTCAGTCGAAAGAAGAAGATTTAATGAAATGGTGCAGAGTTATAATTCAGAAGTAAGGAGCTTTCCAACATTGATTTCCGCAAAGATATTCGGGTTCAAGGAAAAAGAATATTTTAAATCAGTTGCAGGAAGCGATAAGGCACCGGATGTGAATTTTGATTTCAATAAGAAAGACGGAAAATAATTCAGGATAATTTTCAAAATATAAAATTTAACCGATAATATTTTGCAGGCAGTCATAATGGCAGGCGGTTTTGGAACGAGGCTCAGACCTCTGACCAACAACATTCCGAAACCAATGGTACCGATAGTCAATAAACCGATTCTTGAACACATCATTAATCTTTTAAAAACTCATTCTATAAAAGATTATGTTGTGCTTCTTTATTTTATGCCGGACAAGATCCGTGATTATCTCGGAGACGGACGAAAGTTCGGAGTAAAAATCAAGTATATTGTTCCGGGTGAGGACTTCGGAACTGCTGGCGCGGTAAAATTATCTGAAAAATATATTAAGGACAAATTCATAGTAATAAGCGGAGACGTACTTACGGATTTTAATCTCACCGGACTTTCGGATTTTCACAACAAGAAAAATACAATAGCAACATTATCATTATACAGCTCAAAGAATCCACTTCAATACGGAATTGTACTCACTGATAAAAAAGACCGCATAGTCAGATTTCTGGAAAAGCCGTCTTCATCAGAGGTCTTTTCAGATACTATAAACACAGGCATTTATATTTTCAACAAGGAAATATTCAACTACATACCGCCGGGAGAGAATTATGATTTTTCCAAAGATCTTTTCCCTCAGCTACTTGAAAAGAAGATCCCGATCTTCGGATGCAAGACAAAAGGTTACTGGAGAGACGTAGGTAATCTTGAAGAGTATATAGATGCAAACATGGATACACTTAAAGGCAAGCTAAGCTATATTAAAGGCACAGACAAAAAAGGTAACTGCATAAGTAAGAGTGCGAAGATCGATAAGAAAGCAACTATTGAAAATAGTATAATTGGCGATAAAGTTGTGATAGGTAAAGGCACTGTAATAAAAAACACAGTTCTCTGGGATAATGTAAAGATCGATGTTAATTCAAATCTTTTATATGACGTGGTCGGAAGCTCATGTAAGATAGGAGCAAACACAAAGATCAATGACTATGTATTCATTGGAAATAATTGCAACATAGGAAAAAATGTTTTTATCAGTTCGAGCATAAAGATCTGGGATAAAAAAGATATTGAGAACAACAGCAAAATTACCCGAAGCGTTATTTATGATGATAAATTTTTCAGCGATCTGTTTACAGATTCAAGGATATCCGGTCTTTCAAATCTTCAGATAAATCCTGAGTTTGGCGCAAAGCTTGGCTCGGTATACGGCACTTCAATCGGTCAGGGAAATAAGATATTAATAGCCCGTGACAGTGATTTTATTTCGAACATGATCAAGCGGTCTATTACAAGCGGTATAATGTCAGCGGGTGTGAATGTAATTGATTCCCAGGTAATACCAATCCCTATTCTGAGACAGGAGCTTAAAAGCGGACAGGGTGCAGGCGGAATATTTGTAAGGAAAGCTCCATTCAATAAAATGTTTACTGATATAATATTTTTTGATAATGACGGCAGGGATCTTTCCGGAAATAAAACGAAGACCCTTGAAAAGATTTTTTTCAGTGAGGAATATCAGAGAGCTGATTACAACAAGGTCGGATCGCTGACATTTCAGGAGAGGACAAATGAAAAATACAAAAGGCATTTTCTTAATTGTCTTGATCTGCAGGCAATAAGAAAAAGGAAGTTTCATCTTGTAATAGATTATGCATACGGAATAGCTTCTACCATATTTCCGAATATTCTAGGTGAATTCAACTGTGAAGTTGTATCTCTCGCAGCGCATCTCGATACTGAAAAGTTGACCCGAACCGAAGAAGAATTCCGGAGTTCACTGAATCATTTATCCTATGTTGTAAAATCACTTCATTATGATATTGGATTCATGATCGATGCAGGCGGAGAAAAAATATGGATAATAACAAAAGAAGGTAAAATACTTGAGGGGGACAGATTCCTTGTACTTGTTCTCAAGATGTTCCTGATGGTAACCGATAATGTAAGGAAGATCGCTGTGCCGGTACAGGTGACACATGAAGTAGACATAGTAGCAAAAGAATTCGGTGTGGAAGTTGTAAGAGTAAAAGACGCACATTACTCCATGATGAAAGCATGCGATGATCCGGATGTAAGCTTTGTCGGAGGAAACCGCGGAGGATTTTTATTTCCGGACTTTTTATATTCAACGGACGGAATGTTTTCTGTCGCAAAGATACTTGAGCTTATTGCATTAAGCAATCAGTCTCTGGACAAGCTTAATAAGACTACACCTAAGCTGGTGAAATTAAAAGAAAACATTATATGTACCAAGGAAGAGAAAGGGACCATTTTGAGAAAATTTATGGAAGATACAGTTCAGTACAAGCAGGAGCTGATAGACGGTGTTAAGATATTTATCAACAGGGATACAAATGTATTGTGCATTCCTGATAAGGATAAAAATCTTGTGCATTTGAATGTAGAATCATCAACTGAGAAAATGTCGAAACAGCTTATGAAAGAGTTTAAAAAAATGATAGAAGGTTACGTGAAACAAGATTAAGTATTTAAAGAATTATTAACTTATACAGAATTATAAAAATTTTACAAAATGAAGATTAGCGACATATTAAATGAGAAAGTAATTTCAGTGGATCTGGAATGTACAGATAAAGATGATGCCATAAACAAAATGGTAGACCTGGCTTCTAACTCAGGCTTAATGATCGATGTGGAAAAGGTCAGAGAATGTGTTATCGAAAGGGAAAAACTTGTTTCCACAGGAGTCGGAAAAGGATTTGCGATACCTCACGGAAAGACTGACGAAATAAAAGACATAGTTGCAGCATTTGCAGTTTTAAAAGATCCAATAGATTTTGATTCAATAGATCTCGAACCGGTACGATTTGTATTTCTGATAGTCGGCAAAGAAAGTCTGCTTAACGCTCACATTAAACTACTAAGCAGAATTTCAAGACTTATGAACAAGGATGAATTCAGGGAAAAGCTTGAAGAAGCAAAAACTTCTGAAGAAGTTCTCAAAATTTTCACTGAAGAAGAAGAAACAAGTTTTGAGAGCTAATATAAAATCTAAGGGCAAACAGAAATTAGCTTAACAAGAATTGCCGCAGGCTTAGGTATGCGGCAATTACAGTTATCAAAACAATCCGGAATTAAATCAGTTTGTATAGCCGGGAAAATATTATAGTAATGTTTTTTATTATTATAAATTGTCAGAAATAAAAATGAAAATTCCACTGAAACTCGTTATTCTTTTTCTCGGGATCTTCGATCGGAAATCTTACCATTAGCTCAGTTTCAAATCCATAGAACGGAAACAATCCAACACCACCGCTTATCCTTTGTATATGATCTCCCGTAATGTCTCTGTTGATATCGTAATATTCATACTGGCTTCTTAACTCCACTCCTTTTATTGCAAGAAAATTCAATTCGGCATATCCAAACAAACTTCTTCTCAAAGGTCTATCAGATGTGTTTTCCTGAAAATCTATTTCACCAAGAAATGCAATTCTCTTAATGACACCGATCCGTGTATATCCGCCGTATGCCTGATTTACTGCAGTAATAGTCTGTGTTCCCGAAGTATCACGGGTATTATGAGGATTATTAAAAAATGAAGCGCCTACATTTACATTAAAATTGTTATTGCTGAATCCGAAATTTGCATCAGTATTGGCTACAAACATTTTATGCGGATCACGCCCAAGGAAATCAAGATCCATTGGATTATACAAACCAATATTCATTGAAAACCATTCGGGGGAAATACCTAATTCAAAACCTGTATTATTATTATAAGGCGCATTCCATAAATACTTTCTCTGATATGCTCTGTGCTCAACTATCTTAATCCCGTAATTCGGTTTATAAACTCCGACTTTGAAATAAGTGTTGGCAGGTAAGTTAGAGATCATACCGTATACTTCATAATCTGCTTCTATCCCCGGAATCTCCAGACCGGATGTAATGAAAACACTTACTATCTTACTGAGCTGAGCATTAAGATACAGATCACCCTGCATTGCAAGAAATGAATTATAGTTAGCTGCGCCTTCAACTTCATTATCAACCTGAGCTACGCGGACGTCACCGCCAACTGATATGTCTTTTGTGATCTTAGGAGAAAACTGTGTCTTGCCTGCAATTTTTTTGAACATATCCATATTCAGATTGCTCTTTGCATAACCCGTACCGCCGCTGTTTCTCATGGTTCCGCCCGTGGGATCCACATGACAGTCCATACATTTATCTCCCGTATATGCTGCAAACCTTGGATAAGCCTGAAGATAATTTAAAGAAAGTCCAAATACAAAAATGAATAAAATTAATACAAATGTTTTTTTCATAATAATAATTTAGTTTATAATTAGAACTTTTATCGAAATTGAATAACTATAAAATTATTTAGTGATCTTAACTTTACCTTTATTAACTGATCCTCTGAAAACAGAATATCTCCATTCCCCTGAAACCGAACTGCTGCGGATCTTCATATTCCAGAAAACATTGGCATCGGCAATGCGGGGATTTGTATTTATGAAAACGGTATTGCTGTCCTGTATTACATTCCCGTCAAATGTACCGTCCATGACACCAAGCGCAATAAAATCTTTCTGATATACATTAACTATATCGTAAGTACCGGAAATATTATTAACCAGATAATCCTTAACTGTTAAATTTCCGTCAAGGATCTTTTTCCCTAAACTGTCTGTCATTACAAATTTATATTTGCCTTTTCCGAAAGCAAAAGGTTTTTTTTCCGTACCTGATGAACAACCTATCAAAGTAGCCAGAGCCATGATCAGAAGAGTGTAAATTAAATTTTTCAATAGTATAATGTTATTTTATAAAAACCATTTGTTTTGTATCTATGAGTTTACCATTTGACTCAAGCGTATAGAAATACATTCCGCTGGATAGATTATATGATGTTGTATTGAATACCACTTCATAAAATCCGGGAGTATAATTATTTTTGATAAGCTCTGTGATAAGTCTTCCGCCAATATCATAAACTTTTAACGAAACCTCACCATCTACCGGTATTGCAAATCTGATCTTAGTAGACGGATTGAACGGATTAGGATAATTCTGATCGAGATCATATATCACAGGCGCTTCGGATGAGTTCAGAAGTCTGTCAAGACATGCTGCCTGAGAATATCTGAGTCTGATAGTATCTCCCGGAAGCTGACCAAATCCGGAAGCAAGATTAATCCCTCCGCCTTGCGCTGTTGTCCAAAGGTGACAGTAGCTCATTATCGTCCCGACTCTTGCTCTGATCTGATTTTCATTAAAACATGTACCTTCGGCATAATAGCATGAATCAATCGCTCCTATGAATGAGCCCAGCGGCCACACACATGAATGAGTATGTCTGGAGCCCATGCTGTGTCCCATCTCATGAGCTACAACGTTCACAGTCCATGAATAGGTCGGATAATTACTGTAGTTTGTTTCGATATTACTGAATGCATATCTCCCTGCAGAATCATTACTGTTATATTCCGTGCATAGAACTCTTATCCATGCAATACCTCCGAGATTACTTGTTCGTGTAGAAAGAAGATGTCCGAGATTTCCCTGAAAATTGTCCTGATTGTTAGCGCCGAAATTAAGCAGTATCTGATAAGAATCATCCATGTTTCTGTAAGGATCGGCAGAAGGCCAGTATGCCAGCGAAGATATCTGAAAAGGAATGGATTCATTCTGATAAATAGTCATAACGGAATTGAACATACCCGTAATGAAATTTTCAAGCAATTCAAGATCCTGATTTGCATCCAAATACATCTGGTAGTCCGCTTCGAAGTACACTTTAACGGGAAGGCGATCTACAGGATTGTCTGATTGCGGATTGTAAGCAGAATTGATCTTACTTTCATTCAGAGCTCTGACAAGTTTATCTCCATAGGTTTCAGTTTCACAATTAAAACCGCTGCTGACTTTCATATCTGCATCATTATAAAAAATATAATTAGCAGAGTAAGTATTGTCGTTGTTTTTTACGGATCCAAGAATATAATTTCCGTTATCATCAGAGATCACAGCCATTACAAAATCCCTGAAGATGCTGACTGATGCCATTGAATTTGAAACTCCCTTAATGACACCTGTATAATGTAACCCGTGATTGATCTTGTTTGTTTGAATTTCAGAAGTGATCCTGTTTTCCATTTCATATTCATCAGCAAGAGGATAGGATCTTGTTAACTCAAGTTCAATTTTTGAATCTATTCCTGTTGGTATCTGAAACAGAATGTTTTCATTCACATCGTTTAATAAATTTCTGGCAGCGTTTTTATTAATCTTCATCAAAACAGCTTTTGATACAAACGGCGATGTATTGTCGCTTTCATTCGTATTTTTTGAATATGAAAATAGCTTTACTTTTTTCACATCAGAGTTAAAACTATTATTCACTCCGGAAAAGCTTACAGCCGGACTGACTATTATAAAAGTTAATATTATTAGGAAATTAACAAGTTTTATTTTATTCATTTTACTGCCTCCGAGGAATTATTCTGCTTTGTAACTGATCTTTTATCATTGCCAATGTTATCGGTTGCAATTTTTTCATAGAATAAATTTCTTGATACATTTACTCCGTAAAGATTGAGTTTCTGATCATTGTTATCAAATTCATATTCATACTGAAGAGAGGTCTGGTCATAAAAAAGTTCAGTGCCGGATACCGAATAAACTCTGAGTATCGGCTGACCTTCCGGACAGGTAAGCTCCGCAACTCCATCTGCCCTGAATACGACTTTCTCCTGAGGACAAATGTCCTGAAGAGCACCTGTCTGTTCTACAAGAGTCCAGTTACCGACAAATTTTTCCGGTGCCGGTTCTTCGTTATTCAGTAAATTATTGCAATCGGAAGATATGAGAGGGAATGAGATCAAAGCAAGTATCAGTAAAAATCTTACAACTCCGGTCCCGTTATTTAAATATAGTTTTGAATGGAAAAAATGATTCATTTGCATTTGTAAATTGTTTTTTAATTTAGGTTAAATTAGAAATACTAATCTACAATTGCAAGAATCATTCTTTACGGAAATGTAGGAATGAAAAATATTTATTAAAGCATAAGATCTGCAAATTCAAATTTGCTTCCGTCAAAAAGCCCTTTATCACTTAGCTTCAGCTGGGGTATTACAAGCAAAGCCATGAAGGACAAAGTCATGAAAGGAGCATTAAGTTCCGAACCGAGATCTTTTGCGGCTTTATCAATCGATGTGTATTTTTCGGCAGTTATGTATCCGTCTTCATTCGTCATGATCCCTGCAACTGGCAAAGGAAGACTCTCCGTTACTCCGCCTGACGAAACGCTTATGCCGCCTTTGTTTTCGATGATTGCATTAACTGCATTACAGATATCCTCATCCGTAACACCGACTGCAATTATATTATGAGAATCATGAGCTACACAGGAAGCAATTGCTCCTTTGGTTAATCCGAAATTTTTTATAAAAGCGATGGCAGGTTTGCTGTTAGTATATCTCTCTACGACTGCAATTTTCAGAATATCATTATCCGGATCTGAGATGATTTTACCGTTATGAATTTTTGCAGGAAGATGAAGTTCGCCGGTAATAAGCTGACCGTCAAGAGATTCTATCACTCTTATATCTACAAGACCTCCTTTTGAGTTTATTTCAAATTCAGATGGCGATTTCATTGATGTATTAAAATGATTGATGATCTCTTCATCAACTCTTTCAATGTTACTCTTTCCATTTTCCGCAACCGGTTCACCATTTATAAATGTCTTTTCAACTTTAAACTCTTTAAGATCTTTGACCACTATAAAATCCGCATCATCTCCTTCTCTTAAAATACCTGTGTGAAGTTTATAATGCTCAACAGGATTGATGCATGCGCATTTCAACACATCAAAAAGATCATAACCAAGCGATACTGACCTGGCAACAATTCTGTCGATCTGACCTTCGACGAGATCATTGGGATGTTTGTCGTCACTGCAGAACATTACATTATCTGAATGGTCTTTGATAATCGTATGAAGTGCTTCATAATTTTTGGCAGCAGATCCTTCACGGATAATTATTTTCATTCCTTTGCTTAGTTTATCAAGCGCTTCATTCAGAGTAAAACACTCGTGATCTGTTGAGATGCCGTGCGAAATATACTTCGCCGCATTTTCACCCATAAGACCCGGAGCGTGTCCGTCGACAGGTCTGTTATGTTCTTTGGCGATCTTTATTTTTTCAATTACAACCGGATCATCAAAAAGCACACCCGGATAATTCATCATCTCACTCAGATAATGAAGACCGTCCTTTTCAAACAGCTCTTTAATATTTCCGGCAGTGATCTCAGCTCCGGCAGTTTCAAAAGTTGTAGCAGGTACACATGAAGGAGCCCCGAAATAAAATTTAAACGGCACCTTATTACCATTGCGGATCATATATCTGATGCCTTCCATCCCAAGGACATTAGCGATCTCATGCGGGTCAGAAACGGTTGAAACCGTTCCGTGAACAACAGCCATCCGCGCAAACTCCGAAGGTATCAGCATCGAACTCTCCACATGCACATGAGCATCAATGAATCCCGGCATAATATAATTATCATATTCATTCTTGTTCTCTTCGATCTTAAAAATCTTTGAATCTTTTACAGTCACTGTTCCGGGAAAGATCCTTTTATTCTTTATATCAACAATGTTCCCCGATATTTCAAAAGAATTATTTTTCATTTTTAAAACTTAATTAAATTTTGGGTTTTTCGATCGGCGGTTTGTATTCAAGGCTATCTGAGTCCCATCCAGACATTTTTATTCCTGTGCAATAAATACTTTCACAAAAATCCTTAAGCGTCTTTACAGGATCAGAGGTTTTTATCATGTCACTGTATTTGAGAAAGAACTCTCCTTTTTCATCAGACCAGAATGCCTCTTCAGGATTAATACCGGATTTTTCATATCCATCCGGTTTCGGATATGCATATCCGAAAAAAGCAGGTTCGGGGAAATCTTCACTTCCCGGCCAGAAGCCGATCGTTATCTGATTTGTATCCATAGCAACTCTGTAAAGCAGATCCATGCCGGGTTGAGTTTTAATCTGACCACCGTAGAAGAAAGTTATCGAAAGATCAAAACTTCCCCACCAGAAATTCACAGGTGACATTTTACCTGAATACCTGCTTCTGAATTCATTAAAAACATTTCCGGTCAATATCTGAACTTCCCACCATTTTCTGACTGCTTGTTCATCATATGTTTTATGGATCTCATCCGTATCCATTTTCACAGGGACTTTCATTTCAACCGACATTGGGTTTATTTCCGGTTCTATCCCGAACTCTTTTAATGTATCAAACACTTTTTTATAAAACGCAGCCACACTTAAACCCTTCAGTGAAAATGAAATCGAATTTCCGTTACTGCCTTTGAAGAAAATCTCATGTGAAATGAAATCAAACGTAATATCGATCGATCCGAAACTAACAGGCATTCTGTCAGAAGTGATCCCTCTTGAAGTGAGGGCAAACGGGATCTGAGCCCATTCTACCTGCATTGGCATTAAGGCAAGCCGTATCTTTCCGATTATCTGTGTGAATAAATGAAGTGTATCAAGTGTCTCTTTCCATTCATTATATGGTAATGGGTGCCATTGGTTTTTAATTTGAGTCATAGTTTCCTCTGCTAATTTTGATTTTTAATTTTTCTTGCAAAATGTATGTAATCTGTGATTGGCAATTCGCCGACTAAAGGTTTTATAAGCATGGCTATCTGACCTCTGTGATAGGCTGAATGATGCGAAAGCTGATTGAGAATGTCTGTCAGTGCTGATTCAAACTTCTCACCTTTTGTATTGGTATATGTGATAACTTTTTTAAGACCTTCCTGATCAAGGGTATTGATAAATTCAATAAGATTTTTTGAAGATTCTTTAAGTTTATCCGGAAGTTCATTTTTGTCATAATCCTGCCACACCTTTACGTCGGTGGCAACGTTAGTTATCCTGCTCAGCCAGAGGACCTGCGCATTTATGATATGCGACATTAACGAGATCGCTTTCTGAGGAGGAGTGTCCATCTGCGCCAGACAGTTCACAATCTCAGCATTTGCCCAGGCGTCATATTTAAAAATGTTTTTGAAATGATCTTTCATTTATTTTTATTTTTTTTTAAATGTAGTGGACGCATATATGCGTCCACAACTTGCAGTCAGCTAATGGACGCATATATGCGTCCATTACTTGCCGATCAGCTCTTTTACCGAAGCTACAAAATTCTCCCAGGTATATTTTTTCTTTTCTTCTTTTGCATTGGAGGTAAATTTTTCTTCAAGTCCCTTATCATAAAAATCTGTTACAGCTTTAGCAATTGCTCCCGGATTTTTTGGTTCGATGATCAATCCTGTTTCATTATTCCTTACAACTTCTGCCAAACCTCCGACATCAGTTGCGATCACGGGTTTATCATAATGATAAGCAATTTGTATTATCCCGCTCTGAGTTGCATCGGAATATGGCAGTACAACTACATCCGATGCAGAGAAAAAATATTTAACATTTGAATCCGGAACAAAATCAGATACGACCTTAATGTCTTCTTCCAGTCCAAGACTCCGGATCTGTTCACGGTACTTCTCCTCATCTCCGTAATACTCGCCCACTACCAGCAGCTTAAGCTTTACCTTCTTCAGAATTTCCGGCATTGCATCGATAAGATAATTCAGTCCTTTGTATTTCCTGATATATCCGAAAAAGAGGATGACCTTTTCATTTTGAAGATCTATGCCATATTCTTTTAAAATAAAATCTTTTGCTTCGGGCTTTTCAACTTTATCACCAAAGATGTTATAAACCGGATGCGGAATTAATTTATAGGGTTTTCCTTTGCTGAACAGTTTGAGATCCTCTTCTACTGTCTTTGACATTACAACAAAATAATCTCCCTGACTGAATGCCAGCTTAGTAAAAAATTTATCACCAAATCTTTTTTCGTGCGGGATCACATTATCACAGATGTAAAGAACCTTAGTATCCGTTTTGGAAAATTTTTTCACAATGTAAGATATCACGGCGAAGCAAGGTCCGAAATATGGTATCCAGTATTTGAAAATAAGTAGATCCGGATTTTCAGCGGCTATCTTTTTTCCGGCTGAGAGCCAGTTAAATGGATTAACGGAATCTATGCTTATGACATTTTTGTCTTCCGGGATTTTAACAGCGGGTTCCCCCTGTTCGAACTGTGTCTTTCCGGGAAAAAGAAATTCAGGATATTGTCTTTTGAACGAATATACCTTCACATCATCAGTTTCGGAAAAATACTTATACATCAGAGAATTATACTGAGCAATTCCTCCGCGCATCGGGAAAGCCGTTCCCGCTATGATGATCTTCATTTTGCTTTTATTTCTTCTATTGCCAGTTGTCTGAGGCAGGCTTTAAAAACATCATCGGGCATCAGAAATTCCATGCATTCATAAACTTTATTAACGCACACAGGCTGAAAGAAACAATGACATGCTTTTGACGGCTGAATGATCTCGCCGTTTCCGTAAAGTTCGAATTCATTCGGATTAAAAATATTATTCATCAATATCAATTTTTTCTCTAAAGCTATTGCAATGTGCATACTCATAGTCACCTGAGTAACGACTGCGTCACATTTATCCATAAGGTTAATAAATGTTTTCAGATCATAAACTCCGAAATATTTTGCATCGGTAGCTTCATTCAGCATTTTATTTTTTTCATCTTCGCCCGGACCGCCAAGCAGTATAACTTCAATATCGTTTTTGATCAGTTTATTTATCAGCTCGATCCAGTATTCATTTTTCCATAACCGTGAGGTCCATCTTTCACCGCATCCTGTATTCAATCCGACTACCATTTTTCCTTCATTAATCGGCCAGTCTTTGTCAAATTTCTTATCGGCATTCAGTATATATTTCTCACCTTTGAATTCATATCCGCATATATCAAATATCTCTGATATATAATTCTGTTTATTCTCTTTGGAAACATTGTCGAATATACCTGTAAGAAATTTATGTTCGGCTGATTTGCCTGCAGGATAACAGTGCCCGTCCTTAATGGTAAAACCGGTCTTTTGTTTCGATTTAACAGTTGACATCAGACTGATTGCTTCGTAATCTTTATCAAGATTTATGACAACGTCAAATTCAGTTGCATTAATATAGGAAACATTCTGTAAATTATATTTAAGTACTTCGTCAGCTTTGGGTTGTTCGCAGTCACCTGTAGGAACCAATTCTGGAGAGTTTGTCAGCCAGTATATTTTTGCAAACGGATATTGTCTTTTCAGTGGATAAAGTAATGGAGTTGTACGGATAACATCACCTGCTGCCCCCAGTTTGATAATGAGTATTTTCTTATCGGTCTTGTCATAATAGCTGCAGTCATTACACATAACTCCGTGTTGTTTATTCGGTTTACACGGAATATGTCCGCGGAAGTGCCTGCAGTCTGACTTTACTTCACTTAATTTAATTTCAGCCATAGATAGTTTAATCGGTAAATATAAAAGTATTAGGTTGAAATTGTAATACATTTTTGATGTGGCGCGACCAACTTTTTTGCCTCGAATCCTCCGCGGCGGATCGAAGACTCTAAGGAAAATAATAAATTAAAATCACTTTAGGTTATTGAACTTTTAGGGACTTTTTTAAGTGTTTAATTTCCGGATTTTTTTGAGAGTTATTTTAGAAGTGAATGAATTTTGGCGAATGGTTGTGGCGGAAACGAAAATTTGCTTTAAAGGATAAGATTTTTTGGAATGACTTATAAGTTCAAAATATATCAAATTTTGTCATACCCGCGAAAGCGGGTATCCAGGAGCTTGACATACGAATCACATTTAATGAATAAGCTTCTGAGTCAAAAACCACAACTCTGCATTATCCAATGGTGGAGTCTCGCGATAAAACAGCATACCCTAGACTCGGAAAAAAAAGACCGTTTTTGAAATCTATTATTTCAATTTATAAAGTATAGCAATTGGTTTTAGTGTAAACGTAACAACTTCAAAATCAGCAGGAGGATTAGTATAATCCAGAAGAATATGTTTTAAATTTTCATCAGTTAAATATTCTGCTTCTTTCTCACTGATATAAACATATTCAATATTATTTGCCCTGATATAATTAATATATTCATCATAATTTTTTACAAAAGGAGTAACCTGGGATTTCATACCTAAATAATAAGCAATATGAGGTTTTCTGCTCATAATCACTTTTCCAGACAAATTATTGTATTTGTTACTTTCAACCTGCTCTTTTATAGAAAGTATTTCCATTGGACCGACATTGATTTCTTCTTTCACCTGATTATAAGATGTATATAGATTGTAAGCTATGAGCATTGAAAGAAAAATTCCAAATAATCTGAAACTTGAAATTCTGAAGTTGAAACGATCAAACAAATCAACAGAGAAAAACCATAAGATCATAAAACTATAAAAAGGCAGCAAGGGAATTGAAAATCTTTCAGTATAAAAGATCAACAATATTTGCAAATAAAATAAAATGCTGGCAAGAAAAAAATATTTTTGAGATGAACTAGTTTTTTTTAATTTAATAATAAAAAAGCCTATTCCTAATATTACAAATATTCCAAAATATTTTGGCAATAATCTGGTTATATCTTTTTTAACATATGTTGGTAAATTTTTAATGAATATAACCCTGATGAATTTTCCGGCATCTTCAAATATCACATCTGACATCGATTTAAAATTATCTTTATATTTATCATTCCATTCTTCCTTTGACATACCCTCAGGTTTATATAAGGTATATGAAGTATTCTCATAATTCTGATTGTAAAAAAAATGACCTGTTTTTTTATAACTAATTGTTCCCCATGCAATAATAATTATTATAACGGGTATGAAATAATATATAATTGGCTTGAATATTGGGGGGGGGGTATATTTTTTCTAATTCTAAACCACTTGTAAACCCTTACTAAAAAAAACATTGAAACAAAGATTATCAATGATATTGCAGTATATCTTGTGAGATATGCAAACGAAGTAAGCACCCCTGCTATAAAAACAAATTTATTAAATTCTACAAAATCAGGTTTTAATATAAAATATAAAGCTGAGATGTAGAATAAGAAAAAAAGCATATCTGTATCAGGAGTATATGTAAAAGTTAGAAACGTATAGTTTACCGCAATTATCAAAGTTCCAAAAAATGCCGATTCTCTGTTGAGTAAAGTTGAAATTAATTTTGATACAAAAATTAATGCGATCGCTGAGGAAAATATGTTTATTATTTTACCGGCAAAGTAAAAGTCTTCTCCGCAAATAAATCCGACAATACTGAGAATGATCGAATAAAGAGGACCTTTAAACGGGTCAATAACAAGATTTCCTGACAATAATTCTTTTGCCTGAGGTGCATACCCTGAATAGAAATCTGATTCAACTCCATAATCACCTATAGCTCTATTTGTAAGAGAAACAAATAGAATAATAAGAAAATACAATACCGGCAAGATGTAATGAAAATATGGAGAATAGAGAAAATTACTTTTGAAAAATGTAAATTTCGAATCCGGATCAGAAGTTATATGGTTGCTTCTTAAATCTTTTTCTTCATTCATATCTTTTGAAAATATTTAATTAATTGTATTTTGAGCCGCTCTCAGGGTTCCTGTATCTATTTCTTTGAGATTTGGAATCAACAAAGTTTGTTTCTTATTTTTCTTTATTCATCTTTATTTAACGTAACTTCCTCATTGATTTATAACTTTTAATCCAAACAGTTTTAAAATTGAAATGACTTCATTCACGGAAGCCTTTTCAATCTAGGCATATTCCAGCTCAAGTTAAAATGTCAACATCAGATTCGGCTTTTCATCTAATCCGAATTCTTTAGAGTCTTCACCTTCAGGAAAAAGCTCTACGGCTTATTTCAGATTGTCGGTAACTTCATCAAGTGTTTGACCTTGTGTTACAACAGGAATTTCCGGACACTCTGCAACAAACCCGCTTTCTTCACCATTAACTGTATCTGCTTTTATGTTTTCTTCAAGTTTCATAATTAAATAACTTATAATAATTTAAACTTTAAATACGAATAGTAAATTTTTCCAGCAAAGCAAAAATAAAAATTTAATAAATAAAAAATGTCGTTATTTCAGTAACATCATTTTCTTCACCTCAGAAAATTCACCTGCTCCTCCTGTGACGGATAATTTATAAAAATAAACTCCGCTTGCAAAATCTGAGCCATTCCATTGAACCGAATATCTTCCTGCAGGTTTATTTTCATTCACCAGAGTTTCAATTTCATTCCCAAGCACATCATAAATTTTCAATGAAACATATCCTAATTCCGAAATCCCAAATTCCAAATTCGTTTCCGGATTGAACGGATTCGGATAATTCTGCATTAATTCAAATGATTCTGCAACACCTGAATTTATGTTTTGAATTCCGGATAATGGGACTATCGTTTTATAAGCGCCTCTGCCGTGAGTCCAGACAATAAGTGTTCTGCTCGGAGCGTGAAAGGTCAGATCCTGACAGGGGACATTTGATGGAATGCCGCTGCTGAGAATATACCAGTCAGCTCCGAGATTATTTGTGGTCATCACATTAATGTCTGTACCAATTATAAGCGAATTAGTATTAGCCGGATCAATGATAACATCATTTATCGGCGCATCAGGAAGGTTACCTCTTATGGAAGTCCATACATTACCAAAATCAGTTGTCCGGAATATATGAGAACCTGTCGAATCTACTTTATATCCTGAAAGCGTGACATAACAGACATTTGCAGAATCAGGATGAACAGCTACCCGTGTAACCCATCTTCGCGGAAGTCCGTTGTTAATTTTTGTCCATCCGCCACCGCCATTTGTAGTTACCCAGATATTGGCATCATCAGTCCCGCAGTAGATCACCCCGGGATCTGACTTTGCAACGTCAACGGTTGTGATCGAACCGAGACCCTGCACATGCCCGTTTGTAAGATCAGGACTTATGACATTCCAGGACTGCATTCCGTCAGTTGTTTTATGAATTTTATAAGTTCCGCAGTAAAGTGTCTGCGGATTGTTTTTGTCCATTACATAAGGAGTCATCCAGTTTGTGTATGTAAGATCCAGACCGTTTGTAGCTCCGAGAAAACTATTACCGCCGTTAGTGGATCGGCCAAGTCCGCCGAACTGATATGCGGCATAAACATTCTGACCGTTAGTATAATCCACTAAGCAGTAAAATCCGTCACCTCCGTATATTTCATCCCATACACCGGAGACTGCAGTAGTTCTGATCGTTCCGTTGTCCTGCGTACCGCCGAGAATTCTTTCAGGATTGTTGAAATAAATTTCACCTGCATAGAACTGTGTGATCGGCAGTGACCGGCTTTCATTCCATGACGCTCCTCCGTTGGTTGAATAATCAATACCACCGTCATTTCCCAGGACTATATAGTTTGGATCGGATCCTGAAAATGCTGCAGCATGCTGATCGACATGGGATGTTCCTGATATGCCGAATGTTGATCCTCCGTTATCAGAAAATTCCATTTGCAGACCTCCGCAAAAAAGTCTGTTCGGATTGATGGGGTCAATGCTGCAGATCCTGTTGAACCATGCATAAGAAGAAGACTGTGCCGCTGATGAATTAATGTTAATCCAGTTCTGACCGCCATTAGTTGATTTATATAAACCTCTCGATGCACCTGAAGTATAAGCTGTAAGTGCATAAATTATCTGCGGATCCGATATTGAAATATCAAAAGAGATCCTTCCCATTGTTGCATCATTAACCGGAAAACCACCGCTTACCTGTGACCAGCTATCACCTGAATTTGTCGAGACATACATTCCCGAAAATCTGCCGCCGTATTTTATGTAATCTTCTCTGCGCTGTCGTTCCCACATAGCTGCAAAAACTTTATTGGGATTTTGCGGATCGACCTTTACATCAACAGCGCCGACAGAATCCGACAGATAAAAATTCCTTTCCCATGACATTCCTCCGTTTGTCGATTTATAAATTCCTCTCTGAGGATTTTTACGTCTTGTCCAACCCCCGGCTGCGACATATATTTCCTGAGAGTTTAATGGATTGATAGAAATATTACCGATAGTATAAGAACTGTCGAGACCGGAAAAGATCCAGTTCGCTCCGCCGTTAGTGGATTTATAAATACCCGTTCCGGGATAATAGCTTCTTAATGAGTTCGGTTCACCTGTCCCGCAATATATAATTTCCGGATTGACGGGATCAATAGCTACTGCTCCGACGGATGAAGTATTCTGATCATCAAAGACACTTGACCAGTTCTGACAAAAATCATTTGACTTCCACAGCCCTCCGTTAGCCGTTCCTGCATAGACTGTTTGAGGATCGGTCGGATGAATTGCCACAGTAGTTATTCTCCCTTCAATATTGACAGGACCTGCATAGCTCCATGAAGACGGATCATCAGACTCAACATAAGTCATATTTTGTTTTACATACTTTACTGACTTCAGATATTCATCCTGAGGAATTTCATCAAACGGGAAAGCTCTTTGTTTAGCAAACCATTCTTCAGCCGGAACAAAGCCGGGTCCCGATTCAGCATTATTTTCAATAACATTTTCTGAGTCTGATATCATAGACTTATTCGCCGATGATAAATAAACGAATGTTAAAAATAAAACTGCCGGAAAAATCAAAAAATACTTTTTCATTTCTTATAAAAATTAATATAAAAAAACTTTACTGATTTTTAATTGCTAACTGCTTCTGATCATATTTCTCAAAAGCCCATTTCAATGCAGGCGGAGTGATGAAGGTTGTAAGTATAACTATGATTATAACGGCAGAGAACAAAGCCCCGTCAAGGACTCCAAGTACTTTTCCAATACTTGCAAATATAAGACCAACCTCGCCTCTCGGCACCATGCCGATTCCGATAATCTTTTTATCCATGCCTTTTGCAAAAATGCCTGATACAAGCTTACCTAAAATTGCTACAAAAGTAAGAGCAAGCGCTACACCCAGAATATTGAAATTTAAAAAAGCCGAAAGGTCAACCTGCAATCCCATTATAACAAAAAATACCGGCGCAAATATTGCTTCGATAGGCTGAATGACTTCCATGACCGAGCTCTTCTTATCCATTAAAGCATCATTAAAATATTCTTCCTTTATTATTAGACCTGCCGCAAATGCCCCGACAATGCTTGCTAGCCCGATCAGATCACTGAGATAAGCAAGCAGCATAAGAAGAGCAAACGGAAACAAAAGACGGATATTCTTATTATCTATTATCGCCGCAACTTTGATCTGCTGTCTTAAAAATTTTGTTCCGATAAAAAGTGTTATACCAAGAAATAAAACTGCTTTAAGCAATATTATTCCGACTGTTGCAATCTCAACAGAGCCGCTCGAAATTATGCCTGCAACCACTGCCAGTATGATCAGCCCGAGTATATCATCTATTACAGCAGCGCCGAGAACGATCTTGGCTTCTTTAATATGAAGCTTTCCCATATCTTTAAAGACTCTTGCTGTAATGCCGATGCTTGTAGCACTCAAAGCCGCTCCGACAAATAAATAGAAATTCGGATCGTGTCCCGGCAGCAGTAATTTAGCCGTGAAATATCCGAGAATTGAAGGGACTATTACACCTATAAAAGCGGTAACCAATGCCGGCACTCCGACTTTTACCATATCCTCAAAATTGGATTCGAGACCAACTGCAAACAAAAGAATCAGAACTCCGAGACTTGATAAAAGAAAAATTGCATCTATGGTCATCTTGTAAGACGGAAATTCGGGACTCTCCATTATCTCGATCATATCCTTCTGATGATTTGTAACTTCAGTCGAATCATTCAGAAAATTATTTCTGACTGCCTCACTCCATGAAATGTTATTTTCAAGATTTGATTCTATTACATTATTGACCTCATCCTGATGTCTTATCAGTGTCATTATCGGCGAATTCATCTGAAATAAAATAATACTGATAAGAACACCTGCAATTAATTCACCAAGCACCGGAGGCTGACCCATTTTCTTTGCTACATATCTTCCGAGAACCGCTCCGATTATAAGCACAAACAGCAGAATATAAATAGGAGCATACTTATCACCTGAAGAGGCTTTGACGCAATTTTCTAAAGCATGGGATTCTACTGTAAGATCATTCTGAATTTCCTGAAGTGTTATATTTTCCGTTATGAAGGAACCTTGAATTAAATTCGATCCGTACATAAACTGAAGAAGCGAGACCAATAACAGTGTAGAAAATACGAGAGACTTAATTTTATTCAGCATGATCAATTCTTAAGAAAACCTGAAATTAATTTGATGACGTTATCAAGAGCATCGGTAGTTCCTGCAAACGGGTGAACTGCGCCGAATGTATGCCCCGTGTTTTTAATGATACTCAGTTTTGTTGAATCTTTCAGATCGGGATGAGCTTCAATCCTTCTGGAATAGAGGTCTTCTGCATTTGAATAATCAACGGTAAGATCCTGTTCGCCGTGAATAAAAAGAACCGGAACAGTTATTTTAGTTATGGCTTTCCGGATATCAAGTCTTTCCGCATTATTTTCCAGATCTTCCATTAAAGTATAATCCATTCTCATCATCTGATTAGTCCGCGAATTCAGGACCTCAAAGAAGCCGGCTTCTTTCCATTTGGTTTTCAATGCATCACTGTATCTGTCAAAATCATTTACCGTGGAAAGAGCAATTAGTTTTTTAATTCTTCTATCCTCTGCAGTTTTTAAGATAGCAATACCTCCGCCCCGAGAATGTCCGATCAGAGTGATGTCATTAATGTCATAATTATATTTCGAAGCATTATCATTTTCACAAAGATAATCGATAACAGAACCGAGGTCATCGAGTTCGCGTGAAAAAGTATTTTTTGCAAAAAGATCAAGCCGGGTAAAATCACTTTGCTCTTCAACTTTATCACCAGTTCCGTTATAAGAATAATTGAATGACACACAGAAATTATTCTCTTCCGCGAGCTTATCCATCATGTAAGGAAAACATCCCCAGTCCTTAAAGCCTTTGAAACCGTGACAGAGAATTACAAGCGGAAGTTTCCCGGTACTTTCTTTGTATCTCAGATCAGTATTGAGATCATCGCCGTGACGGTTTTTTATTTTAATTGAATTTCTTTTTATGGATATATCAGACATAGTATTTTTAAATATTTAATTTTTAAAGACATTACTTTCCGCCGTCGCGGATTACAAACTTTACAAACTCATATACATTACAATGTGCTCTCCCAGACCTTCAGGAGTAAAAACCTCACCTGTCCTTTTCATTCCCATTTTTTCATAAAATTTTTCAGCAGTAGTCCTGGCATTACACCAGAATATTTTTCCGTTATGAGACCTTATATGCTCAATACAAGAATTCATAAGTTCTTTACCGTAGCCTTTCCCCCTGCATTCTTCAGTTGTTGCCATTCCGCGAAGTCTCCATGACTCCGGTTCCGGTATTCCCGAATACTGATCTTTGTACAGAGATGCGATCCCGCAGAGTTTGTCATTTTCAAATAATCCAAAGTGAACAGTCAGGTTATCATCATCACCCGGGTAAACAAGTTCTTCAGGTTTCTGATGAGGACGCAGGATAATTTGTCTTAGTTCTCTCGTATCTTCAGCAGTTATTTTTTTTATTACCTTTGTTACCTTTTTTACCATAGTTTTCAGATAGGACTATTCTTAACAGTTGAATTTTAAAAAAACACATTAAAAAAAGTTTTATGGAAAATTTAAGTTTTAAGTATTTAAATTGTAATGAAGAATTTTGTATAAGTAAAAGAGATTATCACAGATATTTTATTACAATGGAAAATAAAAATCAATCCCGGAACAGGAATAAATCAGCACATTCCGGGTATTGATTATATAAATATCTGAATCAGCTTTTAAGGAATGAACCTGCTGATCCGAAATCTATTCAGAGGTTTCTCTTTTAAAAACTGAAAGGAACAGAGCAGGACTGCTGCCTGTCTCAAATGATTCGGGATAATTCATTCCGGAGAGATCATAGCATATTGTAAGTAATTCATCCTCCAGTTTATATATTGCCTTGAAATGTTTACCTGCATTTACACCATCCTTACCGTAAATATCCATTTTATTATTTTCAATATCAAAAATCACAACACCTTTATCAGCGCTCTCAGCAATAAATGTATAATTGCTGTCATTCAGGACAAGCTGCTGTTTTTTAAAAATAACATCCGGCAATTCCGCTCCGGCCATTTCCTGTCTGACCGGAATCCAGGTACCTTTAAGTTCATCATGACCTGGAAATGTAAATCCCATTAAAGTAATGGAAACAATAATTAAAGAAAGTAAAACTGTAAAATATCTCATATAGGATATATGATTAAATAATTATCGGAGTATCAGATATCACTGATTTTTATGGTTGCAAAAATAATTGATTCAAAATTAATACTTCCTTTATATAATATCAACAGGTAATTTATTTGCAGCATCAGTAGTTTTTCTGAAAATACAGAATGTAAAAAACAATTATCGGATACGGTATTTAATAATTTTACATTGATCTGTTTTCAAATAAAGAAAAAACCGTTTTGCAGACAGAATACTCCGTTGTTTAAATATTCAATTATAGGTATTTTTGTTATCTAAAAACTAAAAAAATAATGGATACAACAGAACCAACATTACATAAATTTGATGTCATAGAAGCTGAAAGTGTTGTAGTAAGATTCTCCGGAGATTCGGGAGACGGAATGCAGCTTACCGGAACACAATTCACAGACACAACAGCTTTTTTAGGAAAAGATCTGAGCACTTTCCCGGAGTTTCCGGCTGAGATAAGAGCTCCGGCAGGTACACTTGCAGGAGTTTCCGGTTTTCAGGTGCACTTTGGAAGTAAAGAAATATTTACTGCCGGTGATACTTACGATGTACTGGTAGCAATGAATGCTGCAGCTTTAGGAAATGATCTTAAGAATCTGAAAAAAGGCGGTATCATAATAACAAACACGGCAGGATTTGATCAGAAGAATCTCAGACTCGCAGAATATCCCGAAGGAGTAAATCCTCTTGAGGACGGCTCCCTTGCAAATTATCAGGTTTATAAGATTGATGTTACAAGACTGACCAAGGATGCCCTTAAAGATATGGGGCTAAGCAATAAAGATATCGAGCGGTCTAAAAACATGTTCGTACTTGGAGTTTTATACTGGATGTTCGATCAGTCACCTGATTACACACTTACTTTTATCAAGGAAAAATTTTCCAAGAATCCTCTGATAGCAGAAGCCAATATCAAGGCATTGAAAGCAGGATTGAATTACGGTGATACTACTGAAATATTCACAACACGTTTTAAGATCAATCATTCAAATCTTCCTACGGGAACTTACAGAAGCATTACCGGAAATCATGCTACGGCAATTGCACTCGTTGCAGCATCGGAGAAATCTGGATTGCCGTTATTTCTCGGATCCTATCCGATCACTCCGGCTTCTGATGTTTTGCACGAACTTTCAAAATATAAAGAATTCAGAGTAAGATCTTTTCAGGCTGAAGATGAAATAGCTGCTGTATGTTCGGCTATCGGAGCATCATACGGCGGAAGTCTTGCAGTAACATCAACTTCCGGCCCGGGAATGTCTCTTAAAACAGAAGCCATGGGACTTGCTTTGATGCTTGAATTACCTCTTGTTGTTCTGAATATTCAAAGAGGAGGTCCATCGACAGGTTTACCTACGAAGACAGAACAATCAGATCTTTTGCAGGCAATGTACGGAAGACATGGTGAATCACCACTCCCTGTACTTGCTTCGAATTCACCGGCGGATTGCTTCTATACTGTCTATGAGGCTTGCAAAATCGCTGCAGAGCATATGACGCCTGTAATTGTATTAAATGACGGGTATATAGCGAATGGTTCAGAGCCATGGAGATTTCCGACCGAAGAAGATCTTGAACCTATATCTGTTAGTTTCACTACCGAAACAAACAATAAGGACGGAGTATTTCTTCCTTACAAACGGGATGAAAAGTTATCCCGCCCGTGGGTAAAGCCCGGAACCAAGGGACTCGAGCACAGGATCGGAGGTCTGGAAAGAGAAAATGAAACAGGTGATATTTCATATGAAGCGGAAAATCATGAAATAATGGTAAAGCTCAGGGCTGCTAAGATCGAGAAAATAGCTGATTATATTCCTCTTCAGACCATTGATACAGGAAAAGAAAATGCAAAGGTTTGCATTCTCGGATGGGGTTCAACTTACGGATCGATAAAATCAGTATCTCTTGATCTGATAAAAGAAGGTTATGATGTTGCACACATTCATTTGAGATATTTAAATCCATTTCCGAAAAATCTCGGTGAATTATTAAGCGGCTTTGAAACAATTCTTATCCCGGAAATGAATAACGGACAGCTGATCAGATTAATAAGGGATAAATATTTATTACCGGCAATTGGATTAAATAAGATCAAAGGTCTGCCGTTTACCACTTTAGAAATCAGAGAAAAAGTATTAGAACTTTTAAATAAATAAATTATGTCAGAAATCATAGAAGTACCGGTTATAGAAAAACTTACAAGTAAAGACTTCGTCCCGAATCAGGATGTAAAATGGTGTCCGGGCTGCGGAGATTATTCAGTATTAAAACAGGTTCATACGATCTTTCCCGAGTTGGGAGTAAAGAAAGAAGACTTCGTATTTGTCTGCGGTATCGGATGTTCATCAAGATTTACATTTTATGTCGATTCATACGGAATGCATTCGATACACGGCAGGGCAACAGCAATTGCATCAGGCATAAAAGCTTCCCGGCCTGAACTCAGTGTATGGGTTGTTACAGGTGACGGAGATGCATTGTCAATCGGTGGAAATCATTTTATCCATATTCTGAGAAAGAATTTCGATATAAATATTCTGCTGTTCAATAATCAGATCTACGGACTGACAAAAGGACAGTATTCGCCTACATCTGAAACGGGAAAGATAACAAAATCTTCACCCTATGGTTCAGTGGAACAGCCATTCAATCCGGCAGAGTTAGCTCTCGGTGCAAAAGCGACTTTTGTTTCAAGGACGCTTGACAGGGATCCTAAACACATGCAGTCAATTCTTAAAAAAGCATATTATCATAAAGGGGCTTCATTTGTAGAGATTTATCAGAACTGTCCTGTTTTCAATGACGGAGCGTTCTTTATTTTTACTGATAAAGAAACAAAAAAGACAGAGTCACTTTTCCTTGAAGAAGGAAAGCCACTTGTTTTCGGTGTGAATAATGACAGAGGCATAAAACTTGACGGATTCAATCCTGTAGTGGTAGATCTGAATGAAAATGGTAATTCAGTTAATGATCTCTGGATCCACGACGAAAAGGACAGGATCAAGGCAAACATACTCGCAGGTTTTCAGGATATGAAAGATACAAATCCTGATCTGCCGAGACCTTTTGGGGTATTGTATGCTGTTGATAAGCCAACCTATGAAGATGCAATGGAAGAACAGATTGCCAGAGTAATTTCCAAAAAGGGAAAACCTGCTCTGGATAAAATATTATCAGGAGATAAAACCTGGGTGATAGGTTGATCTGGTATTAGGTATTAGGTATTAGGTAATTGACCGGGAGGCAATAGTTTCCCGGTTTTTTTTATGTTTCCCCTAATTATGAGTAAAAAATTTGTTAATACTATTAAATTTTGGATATAAAAAAACCCTGCAGACAAATGAAACGACTGCAGGGCTAATTAAAGGAAGAACAAATATGAAAGAACGATTGCCGGCTGGCGCCGGCTAATTTAACTAACGCAATTTTTTTCATAATAGTTTTATTTTTTAAAAAATAAATTTCAGGATAATAAATTTTCAAGCCTGACCCGGAGACTTTTCTGTTAAGTATTAAAATATTCAAAAGAAAAATTCATTTATGATGATTTTATTTTCAAAGAGAATTATTTGTTTAATTTGAATACTACACTTTTTTTTATTTTGGTTTTAATTAACTTGATAATTCTTTTTAATTTGCTTTAAAACTAAACAGCGTCATCAGATTCAGATCTGACTCAATTACCGTTCTATGAAATTAAATAAAGTCACACGTAATGGAATAATGTTATTGCTATTGTCTTTTTACATTACTTCATGTGAAATACAGGAACCATCACTTCCCACCTGGGATGTTGATCTTAACATACCTTTTACTTCCAAAAGTTATAATATTTTTGATATAATAAAACGAAACTCAAATGTCGGGTTTGATTCTCTTAATAATGGTCTGGTATTTATATACGGAGAGACCAATTATAAGCGGAGTTTTGGTGAAGACATAAAATTTGACGGAGTTAAGACCACTGAGATCAATGCGGCGAGTACTTTCAGACTGGATACTTCCATAGTAGTTGATGATTCTACTTTTGTAACCCGGACGGAATTTCTTAACGGGAAACTTTCATTTAATTTTCTAAATAATTCAGCTGACAATTATTCGGTAAATGCACATATAAACAACCTGTTCCGGATTTCAGATAATGACACTGCCAGGATATCGGGTGATGTCTATCCGGGTGAAATAAAACTCATAGAACTTGATCTTTCCCAATATTATATAAAAAATGATAAACCTGATAATAAATTGAGATTGACTCTGATTTTTAACTCTGATAAACCTGTACCCGTTAGTTTTAATTATACACTTTCAGAATATTCGGTAAAGTTAATAGAGGGACTTCTCAAACCTTTAAACACGGGACAGACTTATGATGAAGTTCTTGATCCTTTCGGATCGGATGTACCCGAAGGTGAGATAAATTTTGCTTCAGTGACTCCCGATAAAAATTTCTTTGTTGCAAAAAAGTTTTCGGATATATATCAGGTTGATTTTACGAACCTTTCAATAGTCGGAATAAATAAAAACGGAAAAAGAGTAAGACTTAAATATCTGAGAGACGGTAATCAGGGAGGAAAGATCGATTCAGTATTTTCGCTTACACTTCCTTCGGACATGGATTCCATATCATTTCCGATAAATGAAGACAACAGCAACATACTTGAATTCATAAACAATGTCCCTAAAAAGATCGAAGTAAAAAGAGTTGATTTTCTTAACTTATCTTACAAAGAAGGTACTGTTAATTATACAGACAGCATTTCTTTGAAACTTCTGATCCAGATGCCTCTTGATATCAGTATTTCCGAACCTATAATTTTCCGTGATACTTCTGATGCGGGTATTGATGACGAAGAGCAGAGAAATAATCTTGATGACGCTAAACATCTTGATTTCACCTTCAGATCCGTAAATGGTTTTCCTCTGAGAGCTACAGCTAAATTACTTGTTCTTGATTCTTTTTATACCCCGCTGCTTGCGATCACTAAGATCGTTGGAAATCAGAGTGACTCATCGGTGCAGATCAACAGTGCAGGCGTAGGCGCTGACGGTTTTGTAAACAATATAGTTACTACCGTGTTCAGAGCTGAACTTGACAGCGAACAGATCCGGAAACTTAAAAGCATGGGAAAGATCATATATGAATACCAGCTTTTTACAGATCCTAATATCCTCAATTCCTCAGGCTCTACTGTTAAAATAAGGGGAAGCGATGTTGTAAGGATAATTAGTTTTGGAAAAATTACATACCGGTTAAACTCTGATAACTAATTGCCTGAATTGAAAAAATTAATTTTAACATTTTTATTGCTTGCCTTCACAGGTACTGATATTTATTCTCAGTTAATTCCCGATGTGAGAAGCATGTCTATGGGTAACACATCTGTTGCAGGCTCTTACAACATAGGTGCTTTCAGTCAGAATCCCGCCAACATTCTAAATGACAAGATTAACGAAAAGGCAAATATTTATTTCAATGTTTTTCTTGATGCAGGATTTCAGCTTAACAGTGATTATTTATCCCTCAACTTTTATGATGACTATTTCACTAAAACAGATGACGGAAGTCAGCGAGTGCTTTCCCCTCAGGATAAACAGACAATACTAAGTGAAGCAAGCGATCAGTTCACAAATTATATAGCTAACGTTAAATTTATTTCCGTAATTCTGAATACAAAGAGCATTGGTTCGTTTGGCTTGTCAATTGACGAAAGAGCAACCGGAAATTTTTTACCAAGCAAAGATTTTCTTGAACTGGCTTTATACGGAAATGAAGTCAGCAGAATTTATGACTTTTCAGAAAACAGCGTGAATCAATACTGGATACGTGAGATCAACCTTTCTTATGCCAGAAAGTTTGAATTAAAGAATAACAGTACCTTTGAAAATATCGCAATTGGTGTTTCGGTAAAACCGCAGTTTGGTGTTTACTATCTGAATACCAGGCAGAATGATCTGATGATCACAACTACTGACAGCAATACTATTCAGAGTTCGGGAAGCTCGGAATTTTATTACGCCGGACTTTCAGATAATAATGAACTCCAGTATTCTCTGGGAAATGCCGGGTTTGGGTTTGGATTTGATCTTGGCTTTAATACACAGATAAAGAATTTTTCAAAAAACGGAATACTGAATATCGGTCTGAGTATAACTGACCTCGGATACATTACCTGGAATAAGAATACAAACAAATATTATAATGACGGTACATTTATAATTACTGATATAACCAGTCAGGAACAGATCGACTCCCTTAAGGATGTCATAAAAAGCACAAAGACTCCCGTCCCGGATTTTACTACTTCCCTGCCTCCTGTTTTAAGAGCGGGATTTACTTATAAATTTTTAAATAAAAGCAGTAAACTTAAAGACTCTGCCCAAACAGAGCAAGCTGTAATTTCTCTTGATATTATACAGGGATTAAGCAATGATCTAGGGGGAATTACAAAAACAATGGTTGGCATCGGCGCAGAATATAATGCTACAGGCGCTCTTTCTCCTCAGGCAGGATTTACTTTCGGCGGGCTTCAGGATTTTGCAATGAGCATAGGTCTCGGCATTAATGCAGATCCGGTTATTATTGATATAGGAACGAATAATATCCTGAGTCTCTTCACTCCGAGAAATACTACAAACTTTTCTGCCGGGCTTAGTGTGAAGTTTAAGGTAAATTAAATCCGTATTTTTTACCACCAAGACACTAAGACACTAAGGAAAGAATTTTATATAGCTTGCTCCCAAACTCACCAAACTGATTATCCTTTGTGAAAGCAAATGCTATTGAAACTCTGTTTAGATCATTGAAGAAACCATTATCAACTGTCCATTATCAATTATAAACTGCTCTTAATCAGAATCCTATCTTCAACTCCCCATAAAAATTACTCGTGGCAGCCGGGATCCAGTATGGCACTCCATAGCTTATATTTCCCGTAGTTTCATACAGCACATCAAAGATATTATTGAATTTGAAATTCAGTTCGAGTCCTTTGAACAAACTCTGCTTTACCATTGATGCTAAATTAAAAGATAAGCCTGCATTGAAAACTGTATATGGTTCGATCACTTTATCAACATATCCGGGATCGTTCTTTGCATCGGGATTCTTTCTTTCATTCTCTGAATTGTCGAGATATTGTTTGCCGATGGACTGAAGTGAAATATATGCATTCACACCAATGTTGTTTGAATAATTCAATTGCAGATTCCCGATGAAATTCGGAGTTAGCAGGATCTGATTATCGGAATAATCATTTCCGTAAATAATGTTTCCTGATGAATCAACACCAATGATCTCAGTAAAGTCGGTAAAATAATTACTGGAAAGATTCAGATTTCCAGATAAAGAAAAATCTCTTAAAACTTTCTGCTCAAACGGATTCAGAACAATCCCGGCTTCTATGCCTTCGTGAATTGATTTACCAGCATTACCTGATATCGGCTGACCGACATTATCAAGCTGACCGTTATTTACTATCTCATTATCAAAATCCATCAGATACAGATTGAGCGAAGCTTTGAATTTATCCGTTTTGTATCCGAAACCGAGTTCGTAATCATACATTGTCTCCGGCTGAACAAGCGGGTCTTCATAAATACCTTCTGCTGCATTTACAATCCTGAAATTCGGCGCTGCATAAGGATCCTCTCCGTTGTAAATATCCTTAAGCCGCGGCTCCAGTGTTGCTATGGAAAAATTTCCATAAGCACTGAACTTATCATTGAAATTATAATTCAATCCGAATCTCGGGGTAAAGAAGTTGTAATCTACATCAAAGTTGTAAGGTCTGTATTCATCATTGTATATTTTATACTTATGATAAACATACTGAAGACCGACCATCGCATTTAATTTTTTGTTCACGCTGTACAATTCATTTGCATAGATCGAGTATGTATTTTTCCCTCCGTTGAAATAGTAATACTGATAATCAGGAGGAGTGCCCTGAGGCAGAGCTTCGGCAAAGATGATGTTTCCGTAATGTTCTGATTCGTGATATCTTACTTCACCGCCGAGAACGAGTGTACCTTTTTGCTCATTGTGTTTTATCTGAACTTTCGGAAACCAGCCGTATGTGTTATTATCAACCGTCAGCTTTGTTACCATATCGCTTCTGACGATCTCATAACCTTTGCCTTTCTCAAAATAAAATGTACCGTCATCATTTCTTTTATAATAAGATGAATTGAAAGTAGTGGTATCCGAAACATAGAACGGATTCAGTCTGAAGTAATCAAAATCATATCCGTAAGAAACAGGAAATGAAGTATTGAAATATCCGTCACCTCTTATGTAGCTAAGTGTATTTGAAATGTACAGATTCTCCGAAGGTTCAATATTGTAAACAAGTTCATAGTGCGGCTGAAAGTAATTGTCTGTTTCATCCGGATAGGTCAAATAGTTATATTTCCTGTCATTATAAATATCGCCTGTCACTTCGCCGTTGAGATATGCATAATCCACACCGAGATATGCCAGATGATTCTGAACGGGGCTGCCGTAAAAGTTCAGCTTAAGAATGGAATTTTTATTTATCAGTTTTCCTGCGCTGAGAAAGTAAGACCAGTTCTTGGACCATGACTGATCCCTGTAGCCATCGGAATTTATATTGGTAAGCTTTCCGTAAAATCCCAGACCATCCTGCACGACTCCGGAAGAATATTCAAGAGAATATCTCTGAGAATTGTATGAACCCAGTCCTGCCGAAAGATTCATAAATTTATTTTTGAACATATCGACAGTCCGGACATTCACAACGCCGCCTATCGATGACGAACCGTAAAGTGCAGTTCCTATACCGCGCTGAATCTGAATCTCTTCAGCAGATGCTGTTATATCTGATATATCTACCCAATAAACCTGATGGTCCTCGGGATCGTTCTGCGGAATGCCATTAATGAGAATGGAAATTCGTCTCTGATCAAATCCTCTGATAGACAGATAAGAGTATCCGACTGAAGCTCCGGATTCAGAGTATGCATTTATGCTTGTATTTCCGTTAAGAAACATAGGCAGATCCTGCATCCAGTATTTTTCATCGATCTCTTTCTTATCAATATTCTCAAATGTAACCGGTGTAGATCTTTCGATGCCTTTAAGCGCATCGACGTCAATTGTTTCGGTTTTGTATATAAGACTGTCCTCAGTTACCTCAGCTTGAGCAAAGGCATTGACTGAAAAGGACATTATATAAATAAGTAAAAATCCAAAATCAAAAATCAAAAATCTAAAATTCAGAGTATGTTTCATAATTAAGTATATCTTAAAATAAAAAAACGCTTAAATCTTTTCCGAACCTTTGCTATTACAGCAGAAAAGAATTAAGCGTTAAAAAGTTTTTAATTTCCTTCGCCGGCATTATCCGTAGCAGGTTCTGTGGGTTTGATCTCAGCCGCTATTTAAAAGCAAGCACCCCAATTATTTACTATTTCAAAAAACTGCTCTTAAAATAGATTTAAAAAGCTTTACTAAAAAGTTATTAAATTTTCTGAATTTTATTTTAACAAATAAGTTTAAAATATTCCCATTTATTTGTAAATTAGAAACCATTTCTTTCACTTTTATAATTATGAACAAAGTTGAATCCGTTTCCCCGATTGTCAGCATAGTGATCCCAACCTTTAACAGATCCGAACTTCTTAAAAAATCTATTGCAGGTGTTTTAAAACAAAGTTTTAATAATTGGGAAATAATTGTAGTGGATAGCAGTTTATCTTCTGAGACAAAGGATCTGATTGCTGAATATACAAAACACGATAACAGATTTAAATATTTTTTTAAACCAAAAACCGGAATGAACGGAATTTCGGATTTTCTGAATTTTGGAATTCGTAGTTCGGCAGGAAAATATATTGCAAGATTAGATGATGATGATGTCTGGTGCAACAGTCAAAAACTGGAAATGCAGATCAGCTTTATGGAAAGGAATAATGAATATGTCCTGACGGGAGGCGGAGTTATTATGATTGATTCTGAAGGAACTGAGCTGTACCGGTTTTTTAAAAATGAGACAGATGAAAAAATAAGGAATAAAGCTCTTATGGCTTGCCCCATGGAGCATACAACCGTAATTTTCAGAAAAGATGCCGCCATGTCCGCCGGATGTTATAGTAATTACAGGGTTGCTGAAGACTGGGATTTCTTTTTAAGGTTGGGCAAAATCGGAAAACTTTATAATTTTCAGGAATATTTTACTTTTTATCTTCAGGGTGAACAAAATTTATCCCTTCAGGATCAGGCCGAAGTTGCAATAACGGAAATGAAAATAATAAAAGAATTCCGTAAAGATTATCCCGGATTTCTTATTGGTATGTTCATTCATTTTATTCAGTACTTATATTCTTTTATGCCAGAAGTAATTAAATCCAGATTTCAGTTTTTCTTAAGATATATAAAGAGAAATTATATATAATATGTTCAGACCTGATCTATAAAGTCTCTTTAGCGGATAATATTTTATCATGATCTTTAACAGGTTTAAATTCAAGAAATATTGACGGAAATGTTTTAAAAAGAATTTTCATATCCATCGAAAAAGATACATTATCAAGATAATGTTTATCCAATCTGACTTTTAACTGATTCGATATGTTTGATCTGCCGTTGATCTGTGCATAGCCTGTAAGTCCGGGTCTTAAAGAATAGATATTCTCTTCTTTTCTGAGTTTAATTAGTTCTACCGGATCAAAAAGAGTTGGTCTCGGACCTACAAAACTCATATCACCTTTTAAAATATTATACAGCTGAGGAATCTCGTCAATACCCGATTTCCTGAGAAACTTTCCCAGCCGCAAATAAAAATTTTCAGGTGAATCCATTGATTCTATTGATACTAAAGGTGTATTGCTTCTCATTGTTCTTATTTTGAACATAAGAAAAGGAGTTTCCTTTCTGCCAATTCTCATAGCTTTATGTAAAAATGATTCTTTCGAAAATAAACGAATACAAGTGAAGATAGCAGTAAATGGCAATAAAAATATAATTATGCCAATTAAGGAAAAGATAATATCAAAAGCTCTTTTTACAAATTTATATAATAATGAATTATTCATCAGTGTCTTAGTCTTTCGTATATAAGTTGAGGCCAAAGCTGTGGTTGTATCAGCAGACTCGTTGATAAAAAACATTCCTGTGTACAAATACACCGTGTGTCCTGAATCCGGTTACGCAATTCAACTGCTTCTCTGGTATTCCAGAGCTCGCTTAAATTAAAATCAAAATCCCTGAGATTTCCGAAAGATATATCAAGCATTTCGCAAGGATAAACAGAACCGTCTGCATAAATTACACCTGCTATTGATCCGGCAGAGCAGGCTCCGCCTTCTTTCTTATCAAGCACTATATCGTTTATTACTTTTCTTCTTACAGAGTTTTTAGCAGTTAACCATTTTGCTGATAAATGTCCGCTGTGACCTTTAAAGGTTCCGTCCTTAATTCTTTTATTAATAATATCCTGAGCCTTGTTGTAATTTTCAAGTTTTACTTTGCCCGATTCAGGATCCCTTGTATTCCCACGTACAAGATTGACCATCCATTCTCCGTCAGGATGGACAGAATTTACAATATCAGATATTTCTTCAACAATTTCCTGATTTTGATTTGATATGGTTGTGATAACTCCTACATCAAAATAAGGGATCTTTTTTTTAATTTTATTCAGTTCCTTTATTGTCTCTAAAGCATTAGAAAAACACCCTTTAAGATTTCTGATCTTATCATGTATCTCCATATTTCCATCCAGTGATACATCAACACGAAACGGGATTCCCGGATTTTGTGAAAGTATCTTTTCTGTATTTGAAATTATTTTTGAGGTTAAATAACCTGAGGTCGGGATCTGATATCTTTGAGTTTTTCCATCCCTTGTAAACAGATTTACAACTTCCGGAATATCATCTCTTCCGAATGCTTCACCCCCTGTAATGCTGAGAAAAAGAAGTTTGTTAACAGAATCAGAAAGTCTTTCCAATTCATCAAATGAAAGAGAATCGTCTTTAAGATTATCTTTTTTCCATTCTTCGCTGAACCAGCAATGCCCGCATTTCATCCAGCATTGATTTGATACAAAGAGAATAAGATATCTCGGTGTCAGAAAATGACGGGAAATAGAATTGTTCAGAAATTTATAAAATGCATCTTTCAATTTGGATTCCTTTCAAGATGATTAATCAATTGATAACTGTTCATGGGCTGTATCTCTTTAAAAGATAACATGTACCCGATCAGACTCAAATTCAACTCATACCTTTTCTTTATATCTGAAATATATAAATTGTGAAGAAAAGATTTTCTATGTTTATTTGAACCTGAGTATACTGAATTAATATCTTTTGAAAATTCGTATGAATGAAATAAATAAACAATGGGCTTATTAGTGCTTATTGATTCTTTTAAAAGAATTCTGAAAAACAATTTCATGAATTCAAGACCGAATATATAAAGCATTGAAGAAATAAACGGAGCGCATATACAGCTCAGAGGTACCACCCATAAAGGATTTTTGCCCTTTCTGTATGGTGATGAATCTGAAGGATGATAAGGCTGTCTGGGTGAAATCAACCATCTGATATCCCCGCCTATTGAATTCATAAAATCTATTCTTTGAGAACAAACTGAAAAATCTGATCTGATCCCATACTCCGTTAAGACTTTCTGAGTGATTCCCGATGTTGACATAAATGGTCCACGGAACGATTCAGCTTTCCTTTTAAAGAAATGGGAGATTTTATTAAGTGAAAGTTCGAGGTTTCTTCTGATGGTATCTTCATCTAACCTGGCATAATTTTCACGGGCAGAATGATTAACCCCGTGAATACCGATTTCATTTCCGGGTGTATCAATTGTTCTGAGACGTTCTCCGAAATAATCCACCGAATCACATGTTAAAAAAACAGTCATCGGTAATTTTAGTTCTTTAAAATCCGAACCAATATTTTTGAGTATGTTTTTTTGTCCTTCCGGATCATGATCTCCTGCAACTTCAAGATCCATCGTAATTAATAAAGGTACCATGACAAATCAATTTTTTGATGAAATATCAGAAGAAAAAATTATATTTTTGATTGACCAAGTGGCTGCAACAGTATTCCTGTGAAACATCCGGACAGGTTCTTTTATGAACCTGTACAACCATTCCATTCTCATCCTTCTGACAAAACCCGGGGCTCTCGGCTTTATCCCGGAAACAAAATCAAAAAGACCACCGAGATTCCATATCAGCTTAACATTAAGTTTATCCCGGTATTTAAAGATAAATTTTTCCTGTCTTGGAAATCCCATGCATACCAGTAATATTTCAGCCTGACTTCCGTTAATTTTTTCAATAATATCCTGTTCTTCGGAATCTTCAAAGTAACCATTGTGAAATCCGCATATTTTTACGGCAGGATAATTGTTTTTAATGTGTTCAACTGCTCCTACTACTGATTCCTGAGTTGCTCCTAATAAAAAAATACCATATTTCTTTATTTCCGGTTTATTAAGAAAAAGCGGAATAAGATCAGTACCATTAAGATCTTTTATAAATCCTTTGCCTTTAATTGCCATACAAAATTTTAATCCAATACCTTCAAAAACAGCCAGTGAATTACTTTTAATTTCATTAAGTAATGATTCATCCTTGTTCATAAAATAAAAATTCCTGAGATTAATAAAAACAATTATGATCTTACCGGGAGAATATGTTAATCGATCAAAAATATAATCCGTGAATATCTGAAATTCCGCATAATGCAGATCAATATTACCGGTCCGGATTTTTTGAATCCTCATTCAGAAAAGATTTTTTTTGGATTTATATAGAATGTCTGATAATAATTTTGATGGAATGATCTTTACTATCATAGCATTGAATTTATTTCTGATTCCGGGAATGTAAACAAGATTGTTTTTATCGAGAGCCTTCATACCGCTTAAAGCTATATCTTTAGGATCAGCCATCTTATCATATTCAGCATGCCTCAGTTCAATATCGGCAGATTCTTTCAATAATTTTGTGTTGACAGGTCCCGGACATAAGACTGTTATGCTGATTCCGGAACCCCTGTTTTCACAAGCTATAGCCTGAGAAAATGAAAGAACATATGCCTTTGTCGCATAATAAACAGCCATCATCGGTCCGGGCTTGAACGCAGCAGTTGATGCAATATTTAATATCTTACCTTCACCGTTGATCAGCATTTTTTTTAAAACAGCTTTTGTAATGACCGTCAATGCCGTTATGTTAACACTTATCATCGAGAGTTCTTTTTGTAAATCAGTTTCAGCAAACTCTCCAAGTACACCGGAGCCTGCATTGTTAATTAAAATATCAATTTTTGTTTCCATAGAATCTATGTAATCTTTCAGTTTAAAGATCTCTTCCGGTTTTGAAAGATCGGCTGCAAAGGTATTTACAGTTATTCTGTTTTTATTCTCAAGTTCCGTTTTTAGTGAGGATAATTTACCTTCATTTCTGCCGGTAGCAATAATGTTATATTTCAATCCTGCATAAAGCCTGGAAAATTCAATACCAATCCCGTCAGTAGCTCCCGTTATTAAAATTGTATTTTTCCCGGATCTGGTTGACATGGATATTTATAAAAAATTTTAAAATCAGGATTTGATTTAATCCGGATACTTAAAAAATGATCCGGTAATAATAAAGATGTAAGTAATAGTATACAGTCTATTTGTTCTCACCAAACATCCCGAATGGTCTGAACTTTTTCTTTACAAGGTGATATTTTTCAAGTGTATTATTCTGAATATGCTCGACTGCTTCATCAACGGAATCCGTAACTACAAACAGATTCAAATCTTCAGGACTGATGGTTTTTTTCGCCACGAAGTCATCTAAAAGTTCAGTAAGATTTTTCCAGTATTCAACTCCGACAATTACTATCGGGAAATCAGAGATCTTCTTAGTCTGAATGAGAGTCAGTGTTTCAAAGAGTTCGTCCATTGTTCCTGCGCCGCCGGGCATTACAACGTAAGCATAGGAATATTTCATCAGCAGAACTTTCCTAACAAAGAAATATTTGAATGTCACCCACTTGTCCATATAAGGATTGTGATCCTGTTCGAATGGGAGCTCTATGTTGCATCCAACAGAAGGTCCCCCGGCATCTCTTGCGCCTTTATTGGCAGCTTCCATAATACCCGGACCGCCACCCGTCATGATAGTAAATCCGATATTACTCAGACGTTTTCCGATCTCATACGCCTGGACATAATGTTCATGAGCATCCGGAGTTCTCGCCGAGCCAAATACAGTAACACATGGTCCGACAAAATGAAATGCGCGGAATCCTTTAATGAATTCGAGCATAACCGATACAGTAAACTTAAACTCTTCCCATCTTGAGCGCGGACCTTCAAGGAAATATCTTTCCTGCTGTGAAGGCGGGATCTTTTTTGCTTCTGAAGCTATGTCGAGTTTCTTTTCGAGGTTGGGTGATTTATCCAAGTTGGTTAATTGTGTTAATTATATTAATTGTGTTAATTGTGTTAATTGTGTTAATTGTGTTTTGATACATCAGTTTGCAAAGTTTGAGATTCCCTATTAAAATTGAAAGTCAAAGAGATATAAGAATTCTTTTCCGGTTTTCATCCTGAATTGAACATGAATCCATATATACTTGACAAAGATGATGAATCGGTATAATTTGGGAATGCATAAAAAACAAATATGAACCCCATGAAAACAACTTTTCCCTGTTCATCATATAAATTCTTTACCCGGTTATTTATTACATTCTTTCTGTGTTCCGGCTTTCAGTCAGTTTCCTTTTCTCAGAGCGGATGGTTCTGGCAAAATCCGCTGCCGCAGGGAAGCACATTGAATTCTGTAAAGTTTATCAATGCGCAAACCGGTATTGCTGTTGGGAATTTCGGAGCTGTATTGAGAACCTCTGATGGCGGCGAAAGCTGGAATTTGTACAACTCTAATTTTATTAATGATATTTATTCTGTTGCAATCTCTGATGCAAATAATATATTTGCAGTTGGATCAGACGGGATGATTATTAAGACAACTAATTCCGGATTACTCTGGCAAAAAATATCCATTGGAATAAACGACACTCTCAAGTCTGTTTATTTTTATGATTCAAATACCGGATATATTACCGGATATAATGGAAGGATATTTAAAACAACTAACGGCGGAAGCAATTGGATAGAACAGAGTTCCGGGACTACTATAAAACTTAATTGCGTTTATTTTACTGACTCAGAAAAAGGATTTATCGGAGGTAACGGTAAAATACTCAAAACTACAAACGGCGGTATCAACTGGACTGTAGCTGATTTCGGAAGTAATATTAATTCTTTTAGTTTCATTAATGCAAATACAGGATTCCTTGTAGGTTCAGTAAATAACGGGGTTAAAGATTTCAGGAGAACAACTAACGGCGGGAATACCTGGCTCTTTCATAACACCCCCGGCACGAAGGCTTTCAATGATATCATTTTTGTTAATTCTTCTACCGGCTTTGCGGCAGGAAATGAAAATACTTTTTTGAAGACAACCAACAGCGGGTTGAACTGGGTTTTAGACAATACCATAAGCAGCCAATACTTTGCTTTGAACTCTGTATACTTTTTAAGTTCGGGTGTAGGTCTTTTATGCGGAACTTACGGAACACTTTTTAAATCAACCGATTTTGGAAATAACTGGACACTGACATCACCTTCGGGTACATTTGAAAATTTATATTCCGTTGATTTCCCAAGTCAGAATACCGGATACGTTCTTAATTATCCGAACTACACGGGCAGCTCATTTTTTAAAACAATAAACGGCGGAACTAACTGGTTTAAAATAAATACATCAATAAATATTTTCCAGGTGTCTTTTCCAAATGATAATACAGGGTATGCAAAAGCCCGGGACTTTAGTTTTTTTAAATCTCAAAACGGCGGAATTACCTGGAATAAATTAGTAACTCCGTCTGATTCGACAATAAATTTTCAATTCGTCGATGCAAACACCGGCTTTATCATGAATACCTTTTACCCTCAGGAGTTGAATAAAACAACTAACGGTGGAGTGAACTGGACATCCTATTCTTTTTACCCTGATTATATTTACAATTTCCAATTCCCTTCACATGATATTGGATTCATTACAGTTGGTTATGATACTGTAAGTCTGTACAAAACAACTAATACAGGTGTGAACTGGAATTTTGTAAGTGATTTAATAGGAGACACTATTAATCTGGGTTACCGATATTTATACTTTATAGATGAGTTTAACGGATTTATTTTTTCGGAATACTGGAAATCATTTCAAAGCAGAATTTATTATCTCAATAAGACAACTGACGGAGGGATCAGCTGGCGTCAGGTTTATATGGAATCAGTAGATCCAAATATTTTTAATTATTCTAACTTAAGATTATATTTTGCAAATAATAGCACGGGATATTTATTAGGTTTCAAAAATAAAATTCTGAAATCAACTGATCAGGGAGAAAGCTGGAATGAATATTTAAATCCTGACAGAGCAATTAATGGTATTGAGTTTACGGATGAAAATACCGGATACATGGTCGGAGAGGGGGGAATGATCATGAAGACCACTAACGGCGGCTTGGTAGGTGTGGAAAGCTTTTCTTCTTTGGTACCATCAGGATTTATATTGAATCAAAATTATCCAAATCCATTTAATCCGAGTACTGTTATAAGCTATGATCTGCCTTACAGTGATTTTGTTTCTTTAAAAGTATTTGATATTCTCGGAAAGGAAGTGCTGACTTTAGTAAATGAAAAACAAACAGCCGGCAGTTACAAAGTTGACTTCAAAGCCAAGGGACTTCCAAGCGGAATTTATTTTTACAATCTCGTTGTAAACGGTATGAGTGAAACCAAAAAAATGGTACTTCTGAAATAAAATTTCTAAAATAAAGACTATGAAAAAATTAATCGTTATTGTTTTTATGTTAAACTTAAATCTGATCTGTCTTCAGGCACAGGTAAATCAGGAGTGGGCTGTTTATTATGACGGTTCGAAAAGTTTTGATGAACCGTCCGGAATGCTTGTTGACGCTTCGGGTAACATTTATGTAACGGGAACAAGTAATGGGATTAATTATCAGGATTATCTGACTATTAAATACAATAATTCCGGCGCAACTCAATGGATACAAAGGTACAATGGTCCCGGTAACAATGATGATGTTCCGGAAGCAATTGCTCTTGACGGATCGGGTAATGTCTATGTAACGGGAGGCAGTACTCAGTCAAACTCCCGCATGGAATTTAATACAATAAAATACAGCTCTTCCGGCGTCCAGTTGTGGCTGAATACTTTCGGAGGGACGGACATAAGCCTTGGTGATTATGCAACATCGATAGCAGTTTACGGATCTGGTATAGTGTACATTACAGGAACAACATATAATACAGGCACCTCATTTGACATTACTACCATTAAGTACAACTCATTAGGTACACAGCAATGGGTACAGAATAAAAACGGTCCGGATAATATTGATGATATGCCAAGCGCTTTGGTTACGGATAATGCGGGTAATATTTATGTGACAGGTTATATCTCCAACGGTTTTAATAATTTTTATGATTATTCAACTACAAAGTATAATTCGAACGGGGATGAATTATGGTCACAATACTATAACGGAACCTTCGATGGCTGGGATCAGGGAGTTGCAATCGCAGTTGATAATACTGGTAATTCTTATGTTACCGGAGCAAGCCGTGGTGTCGGAAGTGATTATGATATAGTTACTATCAAATATTCCCCGGCAGGAGCACCGTTATGGATAAAGAGATATGATGGATATTTCGGTTGGGAAGCCGGGAATTCAATATTGGTTGATGACTCTTCAAATGTGTATGTATCAGGCGGAAGCGCAGGAGTATCAACAGGTAATGACTTCGTTACAATAAAGTATAATTCCGTTGGCGGCCGGATATGGGTAAGAAGATACAACGGTCCGGCAAATGGAAATGATATTACATATTCAATGACCAAAGACAGTTTGAATAATATTTATGTCACAGGATCAAGCGAAGGTGAAGGAACTATGAAAGACATTGTGACAATAAAATATTCAAGCTCAGGAGATGAATTATGGAATGTAAGATTTAATGGTTCATCAAACAGAGACGATGTACCTGTTGCAGTCAGACTTGACCGGAATAATAACGTGATTGTATCTGGAAAGAGTTATTCGGATAGTACTGAAAATGATTATGTTACTATAAAATATTCTCAGACTGTCGGGATTAGCACTATCTCTAATCAGGTTCCTGTCAGAACTGATCTCGCGCAAAATTATCCGAATCCCTTTAACCCGACTACGAATTTGGAATTTGGAATTTCGGAATTGGGATTTGTTTCTTTGAAAATATATAATGCATTGGGAAACGAAGTTGCAACTATTGTAAATGAAAGATTAGCGCCGGGAAGATATAAATATCAATTTTCAGCTTTCAATTATCAGTTATCAAGCGGAATATATTATTACAGGCTTTCTGCAACAGGCGGATCGGGTAATTTTTCTGAAGTCAGGAAAATGATCCTTTTGAAGTAAAACCTATGCGATGCTATCCTGAATTCCCTCCTGCCGGACGATGCTCATTTATATATACAGAAAAAAACTTATCTTAAATTTCAATTCCGGATCCGCCGCCTCGGATAAAAGAACACTTAATCCCTGGCGGGATTGTTCTCTCTTCTCAAGCCGCAGTATTTCATATAGCTCCTAAATTTTCAATATTCATTGTTCAGATATATTTTGGTAAATTGAATTCACTAAACACCTAAGCAGAACTTTAAAATGAATATTCCTTTTCAATGTACAATGTTCAATGTACAATGTTTGATGTACAATTATAAATGTTCAGTTTTACCATATGAATGAAAATGAATTTAAAATACCATCGGGAATAGTAACATTTCTTTTCACCGACATCGAGGGAAGCACGAGGCTATCTCA